>CAVCDZ010000093.1:0-13588 GCA_963601095.1 Oscillibacter sp. MSJ-31
CGAGTGGGACAAGCCCTACCTCACCTTCACGCCCGATTACGAGGCCGGCAACGTCGAGATCTTCAAGACGATGTACCTCAACGGGTCGGTGTATCGCGGCCGCAAGCCCATCCACTGGTGTAAGAGCTGCCACACCGCGCTCGCCGAGGCCGAGATCGAATACGGCATGGAGACGTCTCCGTCCATCTTCGTGAACTTCAAACTCGATGCGGTGCCGCCCGTGTTCGAGGCGGCTGGCGTCACCGATCCGGCGTACGTGCTGATCTGGACCACGACCCCGTGGACACTGCCGGCCAACACCGCGGTCTGCCTCGCGCCCGACGCCGACTACATCACGATCGACGCCGATGGCACCCACATGATCATGGCCTACGACCTGCTCGACCAGGTGGCCAAGACCGCCGGCTGGACCAACTACCACCCGGTGGCCGACCGCGACGGAAACGTCATCACGGTTAAGGGCCGCGATCTGGTGGGCACCACGTACACCTGCCCGATCCGCCAGGACCTCAAGGGCATCCTGATCTACGGCAACCACGTCACGCTCGATTCCGGCACCGGCGCCGTCCACACGGCTCCCGGTCATGGCCAGGAAGACTATGCGGTCGCCCTCGAGTTCGACGTGCCGATCCTGATGCCGGTCGACGACAACGGCGTTCTGACCGACGAGGCGGGCCGCTTTGCGGGCCTCGACGTCGACGACGCCAACCCCGAGATCATCAAGTGGCTCGACGAGCAGGGCGTGCTCGTCGCCCACGTCGACATTGAGCACAGC
Organism: Oscillibacter sp. MSJ-31; assembly: GCA_963601095.1. GTDB lineage: Bacteria > Actinomycetota > Coriobacteriia > Coriobacteriales > Eggerthellaceae > Anaerotardibacter. The sequence goes on from CAVCDZ010000093.1 coordinate 776, forward strand.
TACCCGCATTGCTGGCGCTGCCATAAGCCCGTCATCTTCCGCGCCACCGACCAGTGGTTCGTGTCGATGGACAAGAACGATCTGCGCGCCAAGGCGCTCGACGCCATCCAGAACAAGGTCGAATGGGTGCCGGCGTGGGCTTCGCGCCGCATCGGCTCTATGGTGGCCGACCGTCCCGACTGGTGCATCTCGCGCCAGCGCTCGTGGGGCGTGCCGATCCCGGTGTTCAAGTGCGCCAAGTGCGGCTCCACCGTCGCGACGGCTGAGACGTTCGATGCCGTGATCGAGCTTTTCCGCACCGAGGGCGCCGACGCGTGGTTCACCAAGAAGCCTGCTGAGTACCTGCCTCATGGCACGGCCTGCGAGAAGTGCGGCTGCACCGAGCTGCTTCCCGAGAAGGACATCCTCGACGTGTGGTGGGAGTCCGGCGTGTCGCACACGTCGGTGTGCAAGCACCGCGCCGCCGAGGGCCTGCGCTTCCCGGCCGACATGTACCTGGAGGGCTCCGACCAGCATCGCGGTTGGTTCCAGTCGTCGCTGCTCACGAGCGTGGGCGCCTACGGCGTGCCGCCGTACAAGACGGTCATGCACTGCGGCTTCACGGTCGACGAGCAGGGCCGCAAGATGTCCAAGTCGCTCGGCAACGGCGTCGACCCGGCCGACGTCTGCGACAAGTACGGCGCCGACGTGCTGCGCCTGTGGGTCGCGAGCGTCGACTACTCCCAGGACGTCAGCATCTCAGACACGATCCTGAAGCAGGTCTCGGACGCGTATCGTCGCTTCCGCAACACCTTCCGCTTCCTGCTGGGCAACCTCGAGGGCTTCGATTCGAAGGCCAATGCCGTCACGGATTGGGATGCGCTTGAGCCGATCGACCAGTACATGATGGCGAAGACCGCCCACGTTCTGGCCGACATCGAAGCCGCGTACGCCGCTTACAAGTTCAACGTGGTGTATCGCCTTGCGTATGACTTCGTGAACGACCTGTCGGCCGTGTACATGGACGTCGCCAAGGATCGCCTGTACTCCGAGGCGCCCGACTCGCCGCCCCGCCGTGCCGTGCAGACCGTGCTGATGAACATCCTCGAGGTGCTCGTCCGCATCCTGTCGCCGGTGCTGTCGTTCACCTGCGAAGAGGTGTGGCAGCACTATCCCACGCCCGAGCGCGCCGAGGCCGATCGCCCCGAGAGCGTTCAGCTCGCGGGCTGGCCGAAGGCGGACGAGTTCGTGCCCGCGCTGCCCGATGCCGACGCCCTCGCTGCCCTGACTGAGTCGTTCGGTGAGGTCATCGCCGTGCGCGAGGCCGTCACCAAGGCGCTTGAGGAAGCGCGTGCAGCCAAGACGGTCAACAAGAGCCAAGAAGCGGTCGTCGCCGTCACGGCGCCTGCCGAGACGCTCGCCGTGCTCTCTGCCTACGACACGGCCGTGTTCGAGGAGCTCTTCATCGTGGCCGACGTGACGTTTGCTGAGGGTGACGAGCTGTCGGTCGCCGTCGCTCCCGCGACGGGGGAGAAGTGCCCGCGTTGCTGGAACTTCCGCACGTTGGGCGGCAACCCCCACCACCCCGACGTCTGCAAGCGCTGCGGCGATGCGCTCGATGCCATCGGCTTCACGGAAGCGAACTAGCTCGGTGCCCCAAGACGCACACGACAGCGATACGCACAACGTAGAGGCCCAGCCCCCCGAGACGCCAGTGAGCGCCAAGGAGGCTGGGCCTTGCCCGCGTGCGGCAGGGCAGACGAACAAGCTCGCGCTGTTCGCAGTCGTCGCCGTGGCGTGGCTCGTGTTCGACTTCGCCACCAAGGCGGTCGCGCGCGCCCATGATCCGGGAACGGTATTCGCCGGGCCCTTTGCCGGTCTCGTGCAGTTCAAGCTCGTCCACAACACCGGCGCCGCCTGGAGCATGTTCAGCGATTCGACTGCGCTTCTCGGTGCGTTCGGCATCGTGGTGGTCATCGTGATCGGCATCGTCGTGGCGCGTTTTGCCGCGCGGCTGACCTGGGTTGAGGCGGCAGCCCTCGGCCTTGTGTTCGCCGGTGGGCTGGGCAACGCTATCGATCGGTTCTCGCTTGGGTATGTGGTGGACTTCATCCAGACGCTGTTCGTCAGCTTTCCCACGTTCAACGTGGCCGACATCGGCGTCACCTGCGGGATCGTGATCTTTGCCGTGTCGGTGGTGCTGAGGATGGGCTCCGATGCCTCCGCCGCACCCGCCGATGCGCCCGCCGTTCCGCAGGGAAGCGCAAGCACGCCTGACGCGTCGCCTCGCAAGGCCACCGATGCCGCTCCTGAGCAGAAAGGACCGTCCGACCATGCCTCGTAGCCTCTCGACCACGGTCACTCCTGCCTATGACGCCATGCGCCTCGACTCCTTTCTGTTCGAGTCGGGGCTCTATGCCTCGCGGAGCAAGGCGGCCAAGCAGATCGAAGGCGGCCACGTGTTCGTCAACGGCGAGACGCCCACCAAGAAGACCCTCGTCCATGCAGGCGATTTCATCGTGTACGAGGAGATCGAGCAGGAGGGTCACCTGTACTTGGAGCCCCAGGATATTCCGCTCGACGTGTACTACGAAGACGATGACCTTGCCGTCATCAACAAACAGGCAGGCCTGATCTGCCATCCGTCTCCGGGGCATCCTGACGGCACGCTGTGCAACGCCCTGATCGCGCGCTTCGGGCGCGAGCATCTGGCCCATATCCAGGGTGACGATCGTCCTGGCATCGTCCATCGCCTCGACGGTGATACGAGCGGGCTCATGCTGGTGGCGAAAAACGATGAGATAGGGTTCGAGCTGCAGGACGAGATCCGCGCCCGCAACGTGAACCGTCGCTATCTGAGCTTGGTGCATGGCAACATCGCCAGCGACACCGGTCTGATCGACGCGCCGATCTTTCGCAGCGACAAGAATCGCCTGCGCATGCAGGTTTCCGACAAGCTGCAGGCGCGCTCGTCGGTCACGACCTTCAAGGTACTCGAGCGCTTCGAGGCCGGCCCGAAAGACAACGGCTTTTCGCTCATCGAGTGCAAGCTCTATTCGGGGCGCACCCATCAGATTCGCGTGCACATGGAGTACATCAAGCATTGGTGCGTCGGCGATCCGACCTACGGTACGCCCGGACGGTCGGACAACCTAGGCCTCACGCGCCAGTTCCTGCATTCGTACTTCATCGAGTTCGAGCATCCCCGCACGCACGAGATGCTTCACTTCCTGGCTCCGATGCCCTTGGATCTGCGCGATGTGCTCAATAAGCTCGCTGCGCGCCGCATGGGCTTGACGGAGGCCGGCAGGGAAGTGCTCGATCGCTACTGCGCCGAAGGGCGAGGCGTCGCCGACGCGCTTGGCATCGACGACGTCGAGTCCTTCAGCTGGCTGTAGCGATTCGCCTTCGCGGCAAGGGCGTTAGGCCAGGCTTGCGGCGTGCGCCTTCATCTTCTCGGCGCGGCCGGAAAGCTTGGCAAAATCCTCGGAGCTGTTGGGCTCGAGGGAGGCGAGGCTGCGATACACCCAATTGAACACTTCGGGATGATGTTCTTCGACCTTCTGCATGGAAGCGGCGACGGTCTTGAGCTCGTCGAGGAGTGCCAGCTGGTCGGCGTTCAAGGTCGTGGCATCCGCGACCGGGTGCGGGGTGCCGCCATGATGCTCGCTGACATGCGCGATGAAGTTCTTGGTTAGGGCGACCTGCTTGGTCAGCGCCTCTTCAGAGGCATCGGAGTTGACGAGGAGCAGGCCCTTCGTCACCATCGCAGCGGGGTTGCCGCAGGGAATGAAGCCCGGTTCGGCGTTCATGGCATCGGTCACCGTTGCGCCAAAGCCGATCAGGGCACCGACGAGTTCGTTTTCAAGAGAGTTCATAGCTCTATCCTTTCCGCAAGCAGGGTTACACGAAGCTTGGTTTTCACTTCGGCACCAGCATACGTTAAATGTGACTAACTCGGTAGCAAAATGCGCTAAATAGACGCACGGGGCATTCTAAACGGCGCACAGCTGCTGCGTCTGTGCCCATGCCATGCCCGAGAGAGACCGGGAATGCGCCGAGACCATAGGGGCGCTATTGGCGGGTTGAGGCTGCGCAGTGTCGTACAAGTGTCACACGTAACGGGATGCTAGGATGAACCAACAAAAAAAGCAGGTCACCGGAACTTGCCGATGACCTGCTGTTACAGCTGGTCGGGTTGACAGGATTCGAACCTGCGACCCCTTGACCCCCAGTCAAGTGCGCTACCAAACTGCGCCACAACCCGAATAAGCACTGCGTTATGCAGCCCGACTATATTACCTCAATCGCATCTGATTGCAAACCCTTTGCCTGCTCTTTTTTAGCACCAATGCCAGGTGCGGCGGTCTGACGAAGCGCAAGCATCAGCCGAGCAAAGACAGCGCCTTATCGAGCACGACGTCGGCGAGCGCCGCCTTCGGGGCGGGCTCGACGTGCTGGACGCCCGCGGCGTCAACCAGCCAGATCTCGTTGTCGTCCTTGCCGAACGTCTTGTCACTGCCCACTTCGTTGGCGACGATGACGTCGGCGTTCTTCTTGGCAAGCTTCTTCGCGGCGTTGTCGAGCACGTCGTCCGTCTCGGCGGCAAAGCCGATCACGACCTGTCCATCCTTGCGAGCGGCAAGCGTGGCCAGCACGTCGGGATTCTCGGTCAGCTCCAGCGACGACAGCGCATCCCCGTCGCGGCCCTTCTTGAGCTTGCGCTCTGCGGGGCTGGCGGGCCGCATGTCAGCGACGGCCGCGGCGAAGATCGCGATGTCGGCTGCGTTAAACGGCTCTTCGCAGGCTGCGAGCATGTTGCGCGCCGACTCGATGTAGACCGTCTCGACGCCGGCAGGAGCCGCGAGGGCAACCGGGCCTGACACGAGCGTCACCTTGGCACCTCGGCGCGCCGCGGCCTCGGCGATCGCATAGCCGAACTTGCCCGACGAGCGATTGGTCAGATAGCGCACCGGATCGATCGGCTCGACGGTCGGGCCGGCTGTGATGAGCACGTGCTTGCCGGCAAGATCGCGTGCCGGAGCCTCCTCGGCAAGGCCTGCAAGCACGGCTGCCACGATGTCGTCGGGATCGGCAAGGCGGCCGCGACCGACGTCGCCGCAGGCAAGATAGCCGCTGCCCGCCTCGATAAACTGCATACCCCGCTCGCGCAAGAGCGCCATGTTCGCCTGGGTTGCAGCGTTCTCATACATATGCACGTTCATCGCCGGGGCCAGGAAGACGGGAGCCGTCGTCGCAAGCGCCGTCGTCGTCAGCAGGTCGTCGGCGATGCCGTGGGCGATCTTCGCCATCACGTTGGCAGTGCACGGCGCCACCAAAAACAGGTCGGCTTCCTGGGCGAGGGAGATGTGGTGGATGGGGTCGGAAGGATCGTCGAAGAGCCCGACCGCCACCGGCTCATGCGTCAACGCGCGAAACGTCAGCGGGTCGACGAAGTGGGTGGCGTGCTCGGTCATGACCACCTTCACCCGCACGCCGGCCTTTTGCAGCCCTCGAAGTATCTCGCAGGCTTTGTAGGCGGCGATGCACCCGGTAACGCCGATCAGCACGGTCTTTTGATTGGGGGATTCCATTGACGCTCCTTCACGCTCATGCTCGTGCGGTTCGGACGTATTGTACGCCAACCGCGCACGTCGCGGGGCGCGAGCGGCCCAGGCGCGAGAAAGATAAAGACCGTTTAAGCAAGCGTGCTACACTCGTCACCATGGCTGCTGAACCGACATACGCGCAGAGCGAAACCAACGGGCATAAGGACACCGATCCGCGTCGCCCCCTGGTGGTTCGCGTCCTCGATTCCACCCCGATTCAGAGCGTGCGCGCCCAGATGGCGCCTCGCTACCTTCAGATCGACCTGTTCACGCTGTTCTGGATCTTCACTACGGCCTCCATCCTCGGCCTTGTGCTCGAAGACGTGTTCCACGTCGTCGTCTACGGCGGGTGGGAGAGCCGCGCCGGTTTCGTCTGGGGGCCGTTCTCTCCGATCTACGGCGTCGGCGCCGTGGTGCTGACGTTTTTCCTCAACCGCTTTTACTACACGCACAACCTGATCATCTTCATGGTGGCCATGGTGCTCGGCGCTGCGCTCGAATACGGCGCCAGCTGGATGATGGAGACGTTTTGGCATGCCGTCGCCTGGGATTACACCGGCACGTTCGGTTCGATCAACGGCCGCACCAACTTCTTCTTCGGCGTGATGTGGGGAACCCTGGGCCTGTTCTGGGTGCGCCTCGTGATGCCGATCATCAAGCACGTGCAGCTCAGGTTCAAGGGACGCGGCGGCCGCGTCTACGAGGTCATCACCTGGATCCTCATCGTGTTCATGATCGTCAACGCGATCATGACCGTCCTCGCCCTGCACCGTGAAGGCCAGCGTGCCCAGGACATCCCGCCGGCAACGCAGATCGACGTCTTTCTGGATCAGGCCTTTCCCGATGAGTGGTTGCAGCAGAGGTTCCATAACATGACCGTATCGGCCGACGTGGGGGCGAAGTCCTAAGATGACGAAACATCACGACAAGAAGACGAACGCGATGCGCGAGCTGGATCGCGCGCACGTCGCCTACGAGCAGCATTTCTTCGAGTGCCCCGAGGCCCTTTCGGGGATCGAGGTCGCTTCGATGCTCGGCGAAGACCCCGACTGCGTGTTCAAGACGCTTGTGACGGTGGGCAAGAGCGGCGAGCACTATGTGTTCATGGTGCCGGTCGCCGAAGAGCTCGACCTCAAGAAGGCCGCGGGCGCGGTGGGGGAGAAGTCCATCCACATGATCAAGTCGAAGGAGCTTTTGGGGCTCACCGGCTACGTGCACGGCGGCTGCTCGCCACTCGGCATGAAGAAGCGCTTCACCACGACGATCGACGAGACCGCCGTCCTCTTCGACACGATCTTCTTCTCGGGCGGCATGATCGGCTGCCAAATCGAAACGAGCCTGGCTGGGCTGCAGAAGGCGCTTCCCGTCGCTGAGGCCGATCTGACCGAGTAGCGCGCGACGCGCATGCCGGCCCCGCCACCCGCGAAACGCTTCCCGCCAACGGCTCGTGCCACGCCCCGCGTGTGGGGTGAGGTATGTTAACCTTGGGTTACTGAAATCATCGTCTCTGACGTATCAAGGCGCGCGGCAAGGAAGGACGAGATGAGCGATCAGCCAGACGGCACTCCCGTCGAATCCCCCGAAGAGGCCCAGATCTCCCTGCGCCAGACCGCGGCGCGCCCGCGTGCGATCGCGCTTGCCTGGGGCGCTGCCGGCCTGCTCTTCTTCGCGCTCGGTGCCGTTGGCGCCGTCCTCCCGCTGATTCCGACCACGCCGTTCATGCTGCTTGCCGCCTTTTGCTTCGCGCGCAGCTCGCAGCGGCTCGACGCGTGGTTTCGGCGCACCAAGCTCTACCGCACGGTGCTGGAGAGCTACGTGACCCGGCGCGCCATGACGGTGCAGGCCAAGCTCAAGATCCTCATCCCGGTGTCGACCCTGCTCTTGATCTCGTTCATCGCGATGGACTCCGTTCCCGTGGGACGCGCGGTCGTCGCCGTCATCTTCCTTGGCCACCTCATCTACTTCGGGTTCATCGTCAAGACCGAAAAGGCAGGTGCCTGATCACCATGTTCAGCAAGAGGCTGTTTGCGATGGTCTCCTCGGCGCGGCGCCCCATCGCCGCCGACGTCGTCTTGCAGTGGATCGCGCTGCTGGCGAACATCGCCTTGTTCATCCTCATCGGCTCGTTCATCGACGACGTGCGACAGCAGACGGCGACGCTTGAGGGACTGCTTGTGCTGATGGCTATCGCCGCAGTCGTCCTGGTCGTGCGCTTCTTGTGCCAGGCGGGTGCCCAGCAGATGGGCTCGCGCGCGGCGGCCGAGGCGAAGATGACTATTCGCCAAGCGGTCTACGACAAACTCGTGCGTTTGGGGCCTGCCTATCGCGAGCGCATCTCCACCAGCGAGGCCGTGCAGATCAGCGTCGACGGCGTCGAGCATCTGGAAAGCTACTTCGGATCGTACCTCCCGCAGCTGTTCTACGCGGTGCTCGCGCCCCTGACCTTGTTCGCCTTCTTAGCGCCGCTGTGCTTGCCGGCTGCTGTCGCCCTGCTGGTCTGCGTGCCGTTCATCCCGGCTTCGATCATGGCAGTCCAGCGCATCGCGAAGCGCACGATGAAAACCTACTGGGGCTCTTACACCGATCTGGGCGCGCTGTTCCTCGAGAACATCCAGGGTCTTGCCACCCTCAAGATCTTCAAGGCCGACGAGGCGCGGCATGAGCGCATGAACCGCGAAGCCGAGACGTTCCGCCAGGCGACGATGCGCCTTCTGCGCATGCAGCTGAACTCGATCACGATCATGGACTTCTTCGCGTTCGGCGGCGCGGCCGTCGGCATCGCCGTCGTGCTGTTCCAGCTCTCGCAGGGCGCCGTCGGCTTCGGGGCCGCCTTTGCCGTCGTGTTCCTGTCGGCTGAGTTCTTCATCCCGCTGCGCACGCTCGGGTCGTTCTTCCACACGGCTATGAGCGGCATGTCGGCGGCCGAGACGATGTTCGGGCTGCTCGACGTGCCCGAGCCGGCGGGCGGTTCCCGCTCCGTCAACGCCGACGACGTGACCATCCGCTGCGCGCGCGTCAGTTACGCCTACGACGCCGACCGCATGGTGCTCTCCGACGTCGATCTCGTGGCGCCCCAAGGCTCGTTCATCGGGATCACCGGCGAGAGCGGCTCGGGCAAGTCGACGCTTGCCGGCATCCTCTCCGGGGCTAACGCCGGCTACCAGGGAACGGTGACGATCGGCGGCATCGACGTGCGCGAGCTGTCCCGCGGCGCGCTGCGCGAGACCGTCACCTGCGTGCCGTACTCGAGCTACCTGTTCAAGGGGACGGTGCGCTCGAACCTGCTCTTGGCGCGCCCCAACGCCGATGACGAGGAGCTCTGGGAGGCGCTGCGCCGCTGTAGGCTCGACGGGTTCGTCCGCGCTGCGGGCGGGCTTGACCTGCCGATCGCCGCCGAAGGCGAAAACCTCTCCGGCGGTCAGCGTCAGCGCTTGGCGATGGCGCGCGCGGTGCTTCACGACGCGGCGGTCTACCTCTTCGATGAGGCCACCTCGAACATCGACGCCGACAGCGAGGCCGCGATCATCTCCTTCATCCACGAGCTGGCGCAGACGAAGACCGTCATCATGATCTCCCATCGCCTGGCGGCGCTCACCGAGGCTGACCGCATCTACGTCTTGGCTGAGGGGCACCTGGTCGAGGAGGGTACGCATGACGAGCTTGCGGCGCGCGGGGGAGTCTACGCGCGGTTGTGGGCGGAGCAATCCGAGCTGGAATCATTCACCGTCACGGGTGATGAGGCGGAAGACGCCGACCCGCTCGACGACCAACGCGTCCAGGCGCCTGTGCCTGAGGCGCCCTCGATGCCGTCAACCAGTGAGGCCCCGGTCGCCGAACATCGCTCCGCGGCCTCGATCATGCTGCGCCTCGTCAAACTCACGCGTCCGCTCGCGCCGGTCATGGTGCTTGCGATCGCCTTGGGCTGCCTTGGGTTTTTCGCGGCGATCTTCCTCACGGTGTTCGCCGCCTACGGCATGCTCGATGTGGTTGGCCTCTCGCAAGGGCTGACCTGCGCTGCTGCAACCGTTGCCGTTGCAATCTGCGGCCTGGTGCGCGGTCCTTTGCGTTATGGCGAGCAGCTATGCAACCACTACCTGGCCTTCAAGATCCTGGCGCTCGTGCGCGATCGCGTCTTCGGCGTCCTACGCCGGTTGGCGCCTGCCAAGCTCGAGGGGCGCGACAAGGGCAACCTCGTGTCGCTGATCACCGCCGACGTCGAGCTGCTCGAGGTCTTCTACGCCCACACGCTTTCGCCTGCCGCGATCGCGCTCGTCGTCTCGGTGGGCATGGTCGTCTTCATCGGCGTCCAATCGCCCCTGCTCGGTGCGTTCGCGCTCTTCTCCTATGCGGTCGTCGGCATCGTCGTGCCCTTCGTCTCCTCAAAGGCGAGCGGCACCCGCGGCAGGGAGATCCGCGATGCGATCGGGCAGCTCAACACGTTCGTGCTCGACAGCCTGCGCGGTTTGACCGAGACGCTGCAGTTCGGACGGGCTGAGGCGCGCTCTGCGGAGATGAAGGCCAAAGCAGCCCAGCTCTCTGCCGCTGAGACGCATCTGAAGCGGCGTACGGCCTTCGCGATCTCGGGCACGGGGCTCGTCGTTATGGCGCTCGATCTGATCATGCTCGCGCTCGCCGCCCACCTCGTCATGCATGGGCAGCTCGCTTTTGGGCCCGCCTTCCTGGCGGTTTCAGCGCTCATGTCGTCGTTCGGCCCGGTCATCGCCGTGGCAGGCCTCGGGTCGACGCTGCAGCAAACGCTCGCCTCCGGCGCGCGCGTCCTCGATCTGCTTGATGAGGAACCCGAAGTCAAGGAAGTGACCGATGGCATCGATCTTACCGGCTTCGAGGGCGCGGCGCTCAATCGCGTGGACTTCTCTTACGGCAGCGAACGGGTGCTGACCTGCGCAAGCCTCGCCATCGAGCCGGGAAGCATCGTGCGCATCGCAGGTCGCAGCGGCACCGGCAAATCGACGCTGCTCAAGCTGCTTATGCGCTTTTGGGACGTGGACAAGGGCGTCGTCGAGGTGTCGGGGCATGACGTGAGGCGCATCAACACGGCGAGCCTGCGCGACGTTGAGGGCTTCATGACCCAAGAGACCTATCTGTTCGATGGCTCGATCCGCGACAACCTCCTAATTGCGCGTCCTAATGCCGATGAGCAGGCGCTTGCCACGGCGCTCGAGAAGGCTTCGCTTGCCTCGCTCGTCTCCCGTCTGCCGCAGGGCTTCGACACGCCGCTTGGCGAGTTGGGCGACGCGCTTTCGGGTGGGGAGCGACAGCGCCTGGGGCTCGCACGCGTCTTTCTGCATGACGCGCCCTTCATCCTCTTGGACGAGCCGACGAGCAACCTCGACAGCCTCAATGAGGCGGCGGTTCTGCGCGCCCTTGCCGACAACCGCGCGGGCAAGACCGTCGTGCTGGTCAGCCATCGCCCGTCAGCGGCGCGCGTGGCCGACGTCACCTACTCGATCGAGTCGTTTTCGCGCAGCCAGAGCTAGTCTCGCCTCGCCGGGCCGCGCAGCCAATCGACGCTTCCAGCCTGTCATCGCTTGGTGCCACCTGCGTCAAAAAAGAAGGACACCCTCGTCCTCCTCGAACCGACGTGTCACACGACCGATTCAAAAGGGGAGGAAAAGGGTGCCCTTCGCGTGCTCACTAACCCATTAGAAACCCGGATCGGCGAGCCTGGCATCAAAGGTGATGGCGTTACACCAGTGCTTCGCCCAGCTTGCGGCAGGCTTCAGCGGCTTCGTCGTCGGGATAGTCCTTGGCGATGACCGTGCAGACGGGCTTCACGCCCGCAGCCTCGGCGCGCTCGACCCAGTAGTTCATCCACTCGCCGTTGTTCCAATCGTACGAGCCGAAGAAGGCGACTTTCTCGCCCGCGAGAAGCGGCTCGACGTCGTCGTACATCGGCAGGAACTCCGTGTCTTCGAGCTCCTCGTCGCCCATGGCAGGGCAGCCGAAGGCGTAGGAATCGAAATCGGCGAAACGCTCCACTCCGAAATCGGAGCACTCGATGACCTCGGCCGTGCCTCCCTTAGCCTCGACGCCTTCGGCGACGAGATTGGCCATGGCCTCGGTGTTGCCCGTTCCGCTCCAATAGACAACCGCCACTTTGCTCATAGTTGCTCCTTTGTTTGTAGGGCCGTATTCGTAAGGTTTGGCGTTGAGGCCTGGCCTTCGATACGTGCGTCAGTTAACAGAGGTTAACTTAGAGCATCGGCTTTGAAAGGTCAATGAGAGTGTGCCGCACCGTCGCTGAACGGTAAACCGGCATGGTTTCGCCTGTCGTATCTGTCGCGCAGCAGCACGCGGCGCTTCCAGGCCGCCAGGCAACGCCACGCGGTGGCTCATGATAGACTCTCAAGGTACGCATAATCACCCGTCAGTATTCTTCGCACATCCATTTCCAAGGAGCGCTCATGCCAGCCAAGTGCAACCTCATCATCGATTCCTGCTGCGATCTTCCGCTCGACCTCGTCAAGAAGGACGGCATCGACCTCGTGTGCTTCAACTACATCATCGACGACGTGTCGTATCCCGACGATTTCTACCAGTCGATTTCCGCGCACGAATTCTATGAGAAGATCCGCGAAGGCGCCACGCCCAGCACCTCGCAAGTCCCACCGGCAGAGCTCGAGGAAACGTTTCGCCGCGTCGCTGCCTCCGGCGTGCCGACGGTGTACCTGTGCTTCTCGAGCGGCTTGTCGAGCAACTACAGCTCCGCCGCCTCGATCCATGATCAGGTCATGGCAGACTATCCCGATGCGCCGTTCTACATCGTCGATCTTTTGATCGGCTCCACGCCCGAGGGGCTTCTCGTCTACGAGGCGCTGCGCCAGCGCGAACAGGGGCTCACGGCCGAGGAGATGGTTGCCTGGGCCGAGGAGGCGCGCTTCTTCGTGCAGACGCTTTTCATGGTCGACGACCTCGATGCTCTGCATCGCGGGGGCCGCATCCCCGCTTCGGTCGCCGCTGCCGGCTCGAAGCTCGATGTGAAGCCGCTGCTCACCTTCGACATCGCCGGTAAGCTCGCGCTCACGGGCGCCGCCCATGGCCGCAAGAAGGGGCTCAAGCAGATGGCGGCGTTCTACGAAAAGAACCACGCCGACGACAACACGATCGTCTGCGTCGGCAACGCCGACTGCCCCAAAGATGCCGATCGCCTCTGTGAGCTTTTGGCCAAGCAGCACGAGGGGCTCATGGTGATCAAGCACGACAT
>CAVCDZ010000093.1:13598-15678 GCA_963601095.1 Oscillibacter sp. MSJ-31
CCCGGTATGATCGCGCTCTCGTTTTGGGGCGACGACCGCCGCGCCTCGCTCTCGGTCGCCGATCGCATCGCCAAGCGCGTCCGCGGAAAGTAGGCGCTGAGCTCCTGGGCAATCCTCAGCCATCACCGGTGCGGCCTGCCAGAGAAAAAAATCGCGCGTTTTTTGGCAACGACGTGCGGACGTACGCAGGCTTGATGGCTATGCGTACCTTCTCATGGCTCTATCGTCCTCAGATACGCTACGAATGGTAGGTTTCTGTTGCGTATCATCGCTCCAGAAGAACGAAACATGCATGACCGCTGCGTACGTCTGTCGTTTCTTGCCTAAAATGCCGCATATTATTTCTCTGGGCCGTTTCACGCGCCCGCCGATGCGTCTTTTCTCCGTCGGCGCGCCATCCGCCGCTGAGCAGGGATGGATGGCGGGCTGGGAATCAGCGCTCGCTTGCGAGGAAGAAGAGCGCGAGCGTGCCCGGTCCCGAATGGGCTCCGATCACCGGATCCACGTAGTTGATCAAAAAGTCGCTCACCCCGAAGCGCTCGGTGATGAGGCTCTTGAGGTACTCGGCGTCCTCGATGCAGTCGCCGTGGGAAATGTAGACGGTCTGGTCGCCGACGGGAGCCGTCGCGGTCGCGGCCATGTGGTCGACCATCGCCTTGATGCTCTTCTTGCGCCCGCGGGCCTTCTCGACGGGGATCAGGTGGCCTTCGTTGTCCACGTGCAGCACCGGCTTGATCGACAGCAGGTTGGCAGCGAACGCCGTCGTGCGCGAGACGCGGCCACCGCGGTACAGGTACATCAGGTCGTCGACGGTGAACCAGTGCGCAAGGTGAAGGCGATTGTCGCGCACCCACTGGGCGACCTCCGCAAGCGAGGAGCCCGCGGCGCGCATCTTGGCCGCATACGTCACCAGAAGGCCTTCTCCGAGCGAGGCGGCGAGCGTGTCGATGTGGTCGACCGTGCGCTCGGGATAGCGCTTCGCCACCTCTTCGAGCACGCCGCTCATGCCCTCGTAGGTGCCCGACAGGCCGCTCGAAAAGCCCAGGTACAGCACGTCGTCGCCAGCTGATAACAGCTCGTCGAAGAGCGCCTCGGCTTCCGAGAGCGGAGGAAGCGACGTCGTGATGACCTTGCCGTCGCGCATCATCGTGTAGAACTGCTGAAGGTCGGTCTTCTCGCCCTTGAGATAGCTGCGGTACTGCTCGCCGTCGATCATGAAGGTGAGCGGGAGGATTCCCAGCTCAAGCTCGTCGATGAGGTCCTCGGGAAGGTTGCACGAAGAGTCGGTCACGATGTGATAGGCCATGTCGTTCCTTTCGCTGGCAAGGCTGCACCATGTCGGTGATGGAGCTCCTCTATGGTATCAAATGTGCAGGTCTTGGCAGGGGGAGAGCCTCAGCCGCACGGTGAGGCGGCCGCTCGATCGAGCGGCGCGAGCAGGCGGCCAAACGGTGATGCGGCCGCTCCAGCCCCAGCGCGCCCCGCGCCCCTTAGCCGTCGCTTCTTCTCATGTTGATGTACTCGAGCAGCTCGCTGCGCTTGTGGATGTCCACCTTCTCGTAGATATGGCGGATGTGGGTGTTCACGGTATGAGGCGAGATCACCAGCTTCGTCGCGATCGTCTTGGCCGTGTTGCCGCGTGCGATCAGCTTCAGGATCTCGCCCTCGCGGTCGGACAGGCAGAACTCGTCGATGATCTGCCCGCAGATCACGTCTGCCTCAGCAGGCGCGGCCGGCTCGCTCGTCATGCCGATGATGACCGACTCGCGCTTGCTCATCGGAATGAGCGCCACGACGATGAGGCAGATGAACACCAGGCACGTCTCGGGCGTGATGCGCATGGCGACGGTAGGCATGGACTCGTAGAAGAGCGCCAGGCCGTTGCCGATGCTGATGCCGAGGCGAATCGAGGCGAACGACATCATGAAGGCAAGCGCCGGTGCGAAGAACCCGCGCTGTACCAGGATGCCGAAGTACATGATGAGCGACACCTCGAGCAGCGACGACACGGACAGCGCGACGATGAACGCATCGAAGTAGAAATAGTGATCCGCCAAGAATAACGAGAACGCCACCACCG
>CAVCDZ010000094.1:0-3233 GCA_963601095.1 Oscillibacter sp. MSJ-31
CGTTTGCGCCGTGTGACCCGTGCTGGTTTGCAGCGAGGCCGCGCCATCTGAGGCCAGGCCAGCCGCTGCTGCGAGCGGAGCCGCGCCCCCTTGCAGCGAGCTAGCGCCCTCCTGCATCACCGCTGCACCACCCCGCGCACCGGTGCCCTCGGGCACCACCGTTGCGACGCCGGACACACCGGCACTCTCGGACGCTACCCCTGCGGGCTCTTGGGCAAGCCCCGCCTCGGGCTGTAATCGTGCGTTATCAGTCAAAACCGATCACCCTCCTTGGTGAGTTCTGGTACCGTAATTCAAAAGTTAGATATGTCTAACTTGATGTGAATGTTAGACGCGTCTAACTTCTAATTCCGACCATGTTACTATGAATATCAACACCGTCAAGGATTTTGTATGATTTTGTACAGGGAGCTTTTCCCTTTCGTAATAGCAGCCAGTGATACGACCGACGATCTTGAGGAGCCGCTCTTCCCCTCCGAGCAGGCATGGATCACAGGAGCATGCGACGAGCGGAGGCGTGAATTCATCGCCGTCAGAGCCTGTGCGAGGAGCGCTCTTTTTTGCTTGGGTGTACCAAGACCAGTACTGATTGCGCGCGATTCGGGCGGGCCTGCGTGGCCCGAGGGGATCGTCGGGTCGCTCACCCACACCGGTACCTATCGCGCGGCCGTCTGCGCTCGCGCAACGCAGTGTGCAAGCCTCGGCATCGATGCAGAGGGGTTGCGGCCCTTGCCCGAGGGCGTGAGCGGGCTCGTTCTCAGCGCAGGGGAACGACACCAAGCCTCTCTGCTGGCGCGCACCCATGCCGACATCCCCTGGGATACCGTGATGTTCAGTGCCAAGGAAAGCGCCCTTAAAGCGTGGGCGCCCCTCTCGGGACGCTTCGTAGGTTTCGCGGGCGTGCGTCTCGTCATCGGCCCAATCGAGCGTACAGGCAAGCACGCCTCCCGCACCGAAAAGCGTAACCTGGGCGGAGGCTCCTTTACCGCCCTCCTCGACGGCATCCCCGCCGCCGGCAGGTGGTCGGTCGAAGGAGGGCTCATACGCTCTGCGGCATGGATACACTCATCGCGCACGCCCTCGGGCAATCGGCTAAACTGACGCACGAGGCGCCAACGCGAAAGGAAGGGAGCCGCTATGTGCGGGCAAATGTCTGCCGCCCCGAAATCGACCGTGCTCAACGCGACGCGCGAGCTTGGCCTCGGCGACCCGATCGACGAGACAGGCGGCCTGTGGCCAGAAGGCGACGCGTATCCTCGCTCTCAGGCACCCGTCATCACCGTCTCCCCTGATGATGCGCTCGTCATCCGACTGTTGACCTGGGGATTTTCCGTTCCTGGTCGCACGAACGCGATCTTCAACACGCGCATAGAAACCGCTGCGAGCCTTCCGCTGTGGCAAGACGCGATCGCGTCTCGTCGCTGCCTTGTGCCGGCACGCTCGTTCTTCGAGCGTCACCGCTCCGAGCGCGGCATCAGCCCCACGACCGGCAAGGCGGTCAAGCAGCTCGAGCGCTTCGACGCGCCCGAGGGTGATCTCCTTTTTCTCGCCGGCATCTGGCAAGGTGCAGAATTCTCGGTCATGACCACCGCGCCCAACGCGTCGGTCGCACCCGTCCACGATCGCATGCCGCTCGTCGTGCGCGCGGACGAGGTGCGCACCTGGCTTTTCGGCGACTACGCGAGCCTTGCCGATCGCTCGAGGATAGCGCTCGACGCGCATCCGGTCTTTCCCGCTGCCCCTCACTGCGAGCAGCCCACGCTGTTCTAAGGTGGCACCGCGCATCGCCGCCCATCAAAACCGAGAAATGCCCAAAGAAGAAGCATGCCCCTTGGGCTAGGCTAGAGCTGCTTGCGGCCATCGTCAAAAGGAGCTTGCCATGACGCCTCAAGATCTTATCGGAACCTGGGAGATCGTTTCATATACCCTGACCAGGGAGGACGGAACGGAGTTCTATCCCCTCGGCAAAGACTGCCGCGCTTACCTGATCTACACGGCAGACGGCCACGTGTCCGCTCAAATGTCGGCAACCGGAAGGCCGGCGTACGCCTCGCACGACCTGCACGAGGGTACGCCCGAGGAGATGGCCGCAGCGGCGCATGGCTACGTCGCGTACTGCGGCACCTACTCGCTCGACCTCGAGCATTCCAACGTCATGCATCATATCGAGATCAGCATGAATCCCACCTGGGAAGACCAGTCGCAGGTGCGCCACGTCTCTCTCAAAGACGGCCTTCTCACGATCACGGCCGACGTCAACACCGCCAAGCTGGTCTGGCGCAAGGTGGGCTAGCCACTAAAAGCGCAGGCAGGAGCCCTGGCTCCCGCCTGCGCTCACGCGCCCTCCGCTCAGCAACCTCAGCCCAGCTTCGTATCGTTATGCTGAATCAGGCAGATCATGATCCCATTGGGGTCCTTCACGAACGCCATGCGCCCTACGGTGGTCTCGTTCGGGCCGCGCACCACCTCGACCCCTTGGCTTGCCAAATGAGCCAGCGTCTCATCCAGATCGTCGACGTCGGTGCCGATCGAGTAAAAGCCCTTTTCGTACAGGTCGCTCTCGATGAGCTCAACGTACGCGCCGTCGTCGGCGCTCTTCATCAGCGTGATTCTGCCAGCCGGCCCCAGCTCAACGTGGTACCCCTCTGTAAAGCCAAGCGCATCGCAGTAGAACGCGACCGACTCCTCCAGATCAACCACGATGATCGTCGTGTACTGAACCTTGATCTTCATACGACGCCCCCTCTCCCCTTCTCAAAGTCCGCTCAAGTATACCGTCTTGCCCCCATCTCGACCGCCCCGCCTCGCACCCAAGCACGCAGCCAGCCGACGAGGAGGACGAGTCGCACGACGACCGTGCGGCCCTCACCCACGCCCACCCACGCAGCCAGCCAACGCGGGCAGCCCCCGCACGACCCCTCGATAACGCGAATATTTTGGATCATGGTCAAAATACCCGACTTCTGGGTAGAAACAGAGGGTTCCCAGGGCCGCCCGAGGTATCCAAAGGCTCCCAGCCGGCGAGTTTTAACGGATGTGCGCGGCAAACGGGCGCCGACGGCGCTGCAGAAGCCCCTCGCGAGCTTGAAGCATACCCAGACCTCACCCTTTTAGACCACGATCCGTTTCAGACGCACGTTTGCCACTCATGAGCACCCCGTAAAAGCACGCAGCGCCGCTCGTCTACCCCCGCGCCGCACCCTTGGGCGCTCCGCGCAAGGCGCATGTTCCGA
>CAVCDZ010000095.1:0-49615 GCA_963601095.1 Oscillibacter sp. MSJ-31
TGCTGATCTCCGCCGCCGAGCCCGCCGACATCGACCCGTTCCTCTGGGATCTGATGGGGCCCCATCGCACGGTCGACATCGAGCTGCCCGACGCCGAGGAGCGTCGCGAGGTGTGGCGCGCCGCCCAGGCGCAGCATCCCTCCCTGCGGGGGCTTGACGTGAACCAGCTGGTCGCGTTCTCTCGCACCCTGTCGCGCTTCGAGATCTTCGCGGTCGCCAACGAGGCGGTCGAGGCGGCCTATCGCGCCAGCGTCGCCGCCCATGAGTTTCGTGCGGTGCCCACCGACGACATGCTGGTGCGCTTGGCGAGCTTCCAGCCGCTCGATTCGCTCGAGTACCGTCAAATGGAAGATTTGGTCGTGGAGAGGTTTCGGAAGGGGACTTCCGACTTCGACGGCCTGCTTGGCAACTAGGGAGGCCTTATGAGCATCACGCGTCGTTGCGACTATGCCTGCCGCATCATCCGCGCCGCCTACCGCCATGAGGGAGCGTACGTGTCCATCGCCGAGGTGGCCGAACAGGAGCAGATTCCGTACTCGTTCGCGCGCAGCATCCAGCACGAGCTGGTGAAGGCTGGCCTTCTGACCACCAACCGCGGCGTGCGCGGCGGGTTGACGCTTGCCTGCGATCCCGATTCCGTCACGCTGCTCGACGTGCTCGAGGCGCTGCGGGGCAACGTGCCGGTCTCCGAGTGCGTGTCGGCCGACTATCCTTGCATCCACAAGGAGCACTGCGCTTACAACGCGGTGTGGCGCGGCGCCGATGCCCTCCTGAACCATTACTACGCCTCGATCAAGCTGTCCGACCTCTTCAAGATGGGCGCCGCCCATCCTGCCGTGGCGGCAGCGCTCGCGATCGGCAAGGACGCGTAGGGCGCCCATGCCCGGTACGACACCCATGCTCGGTGGCCCCGCTCATACGGTGGCGTCCGACCTTACGCCTGACGAGCGCCGTCTGGTCGACGTCGTGTGGCGCGCCGGTGCCGAGCTCTACCGTGACTTGCCCTGGCGCAGGACCGACGATCCGTATGAGATCCTCGTGTCGGAGATCATGCTCCAGCAGACGCAGGTTGCGCGCGTCGCGGGGTACTGGGAGCGCTTCTTGTCGCTCTTTCCCACCCTCGATGCCCTGGCAAGCGCCGAGGTGCCGCTCGTGTTGGAGATGTGGCAGGGGCTCGGCTACAACCGGCGCGCCCTGGCACTGAAGCGCACGGCAGAGGAGTGCGCGGCGCGCTACGATGGCCAGCTTCCGCGCTCGTTCGACGAGCTGGTATCGTTGCCCGGCATCGGGCCGGCGACGGCAGGCGGCGTGTGCGCGTTTGCCTATCGCGAACCCGTCGTCTACCTTGAGACGAACGTGCGGACGGTCTTTCTCCACGAGCTGTTCCCCGGCGAGGAGGGCGTGTCCGATCGTAAGATCGAGCCGCACGTGCGCCGTACCTGTTCGGTGGACGATCCGCGCGGGTGGTACTACGCGCTGCTCGACTACGGCGCCCATCTGAAGGCGGAGCTTCCCAACCCGTCGCGTCGCTCGCGCCATCACGTGCGCCAGTCGAAGTTCGAGGGGTCGCGGCGCCAGAAGCGCGCGGAGTTGGTGCGCTATATGCTCGCCCATCGCGAGGCGACCTTCGCCGATCTCATCGGCGCCTTGGCCTCGTTTGAGCAGGACGCGGGGCGGGAGGCACCTGATCCCGAGCTCGTCTCGTCGATCGCCGACGATTTGGTGGCCGAAGGCTTCTTCTTGCGTGAGGGCACCGGCGAGGACGCGGTGTATCGCACCGACGGGTAGGGTGCAGCCCTCGCAGCCTGCGATGCGGTGCCGCGGCGCACCGACGGCAGGTGGCCTGCTTGTGCCGCCGCGACGCGACGACACGGCGACGCGACGGTAGGCTGCCTGCTTCTGCCGCCTTTCCTCTCCCCATCAAACGAACAAGGGCCGCGCAGCGGAGGTGCTGCGCGGCCCTTTTGCGTGTGCAGGTGTGGCGAGGCGGTTTGCTCCGCGTTCCTAGTCGATCGGGTAGGAGCCGAGCACCTTGACCTCGCGCAGCTTCAGGCGCAGGCAGTCGAGCGCGGTCTTGATCGTGGGATCGTCGGGGCTGCCCTCCAGGTCGATGAAGAACAGGTAGTCGCCCAGGCCCTGCTTGGTGGGGCGCGACTGCACCATCGTCAGGTTGACGTTGGCGTAGCTGAACTCCGAGAGGATCATGAGCAGCGAGCCGGGCTTGTCCGAGTTGAGCGACACGGCGAGCGAGGTCTTCATGCGGTCGCCGGACAGCACCGGCTCATGGCCCTGGCGGGCGACGAGCGCGAAGCGCGTCTGGTTGCCGTAGTGGTCCTCGATCTCCGCTTCGGCGAGCTTGCAGCCGAAGAGCTCGCCGGCGAAGGTGCTCGCGATGCCCGCGACGGTCTTGTCCTGCGACGCGGCGTGCGCGCCTTCCGCCGTGGACGAGCTCGTCACGCGCGGCTGCGACGGGAAGTTCTCGTTGAGGTAGCGGCGGCACTGCGCGAGCGCCTGCGGGTGGCTCACGATCGTCTCGATGTCGTCGATCGTGGCATCGGGGTGGAGCAGAAGGCAGTGATGGATGTCGAGGACGGCCGAGCCGAGGATGGACACCCCGGTCTTGAAGGCGAGCGTGTCGAGGGTGGCGGTGACGGCGCCTTCAAGCGAGTTCTCGATCGGCATGACGCCGAACTCGCACTTGCCGCGCTCCACCGCCTCGTAGACCTCATTGAACGACGGGCATTCCACGTACTCGACGTCGTCGCGTCCCATCTTCTGAGCGAAGAGGCGGGCCGCCTCGTCGGAATAGGTTCCTTTGGGGCCGAGATAGGCGATGGTGGTAGTGGGCATGGTCCGTCCTTTCGTGTCAATGTCGCCCATCATACCGCAGCTTCATGACCACCTGTGCGCCGCACCGAGTGCCGTGCGCCCAGGCCAAAATCCGCGCACAAGGCTCTGATGGGGCATAACGTAGCGTCATGTATACACAATTATTCATATCTGTTGGTCTCGATCCCCCAAAAGGTTCGATCACACTTTCTGACGCGGAAATAATATTCTGAAAATAGTTGAATTCGGTACACAGAATAGAAATAATGACCAAAGTGGACTTGCCCGACGAGAGGTGAAAAGGGGTCGTTGTGTTACCTGCAAAAGCCCAGGTAACACTTTTCGACCACTGGCGGGAATTACCCGATATCCTGCGATACGCCGTACTATTTCAACGGGAAATCCACGAAAATGTGTACTTAGAAGTGTAAAGGACAAAGACACCCTAAGGAGGTGTGCACATGGTAACAGAGGCAATCAGCACTGACTTCTTGAGCAAGCTCGAGGCGCGTGGCGTCTCCCGTCGTAGCTTCATGAAGCTGTGCGGCTCTCTCGCCGTGGCAGCCGGTCTCTCCGAGTTGGCTGCTCCTCGCGTTGCCCACGCGATCGAGAACTCTGTGATCGGCGCGGAATCGGGCGCTCTGTATCCGGTTATCTGGATCGAGGGCGCTTCCTGCACCGGCTGCACCGAATCGTTCGCACAGGTCGACAACCCCGACCCCGCGACCGTTGTGCTGGAGATGATCTCCCTGAACTACATGGAGACCCTTTCCGCTGCTGCCGGTTGGTCGATGGAGAAGGCCAAGGCACAGACGATCGAGGCCGGAAACTACATCCTCATTTACGAAGGTGCGGTTCTCGAGGGATGGGGTGGTGAGGCTCTGCGTGTTGCCAACGAGCCCGGTACCGACCATCTGGTCCATGCTGCCGAAAAGGCCAATGCCGTCGTCGCCCTGGGCTCCTGTGCCGTCAACGGCGGCTGGATGGGTGCGAACCCGAACAGCGCGGGCGCTCTCGGCGTTCAGAAGTTCCTGAAGGAGTCCGGCATCGACACCCCGGTCATCAACGTGCCCGGCTGCCCTGCCAACCCCGAGTGGGTCGAGGCGGTGCTCGTCGACGCGGTGCTCATGGGCAAGCTGCCTGAGCTGACGCACGACAACAAGCCCAAGGTCATCTTCAACCAGACCATCCATGACAACTGCCAGCGTCGCGGCCACTTCGAGAACGGCGAGTTCGTCTATGCCTTCGGCACCAAGGAAGAGGCTATGGGCTACTGCCTGTACCCGATGGGGTGCCGCGGTCCTCAGACCAAGGCCAACTGCGGCATCGTCCGCTGGAACCATCGCCGCTCCTGGTGCATCGAGGCCGGCAGCCCCTGCATCGGTTGCTGCACGGCCAACCCCAACGACCCCGGCGAGAACTGGGTCGAGACCAACGCGCCGTTCCGCGCTCGCTTCCGCGACCTGCGCATCGGCGGCCTGTCGATCCAGCCCGAGGCCATCGCCTGGACGCTGACCGGCGTCGTCGCCGCAGCACTCGTGATCCACGGCTTCGGCATGAAGAAGATGGGTCGCACCGGTGGCGGTGCCGACTTCGAGAAGGTTCGTGAGTGGGATGCCAAGCACCCCTCTGAATCCATCGGTCAGTACGACGATGAGGTCCTGAAGGGAGGCAAGTGACCTATGGCACGTTCTGTTATCGACCCGGTAACCCGTATCGAGGGTCACCTGCGCGTTGAGATGGAGGTGGAAAACGGCGTCGTGTCCGACGCGTGGGTTTCCGCCGGCTGTTTTCGCGGCATGGAGCTTGTGGTGGTGAACCGCACTCCTGAGGACGCGGCGCACATCGTGCAGCGCATCTGCGGCGTGTGCCCGGTGTCCCATACCCATTCGGCGTCTATCGCCGCCGAGAAGGCGTATGGCATCGAGATCTCCAACAACGCGCGCATCATCCGCAACCTGATCGAGGGCG
Organism: Oscillibacter sp. MSJ-31; assembly: GCA_963601095.1. Taxonomy (GTDB): domain Bacteria; phylum Actinomycetota; class Coriobacteriia; order Coriobacteriales; family Eggerthellaceae; genus Anaerotardibacter. The sequence goes on from CAVCDZ010000095.1 coordinate 4,801, forward strand.
GCCAGTTCCTCCACAGCAACATCCTGTGGTTCTACAACCTGGCAGCGCTCGACTACGTCAACCCGCTGAACGCCCTGAAGGCCAACATCGCCGACGCGTACGACCTGGCGGTTGAGGCAGGCACCTCGTGCCAGTCCGACCTCGGTGCGCTCGCTCAGCGCCTGACCACGTTCGCCCAGAACGGTCAGCTGTCCATCTTCTCCGGCAACTGGTGGAAGGACGGCTCGGCCGAGTCCGAGTTCAACCTCCCGCCCGAGCTCGACCTGATCTGCACGGCCCACTACATCGAGGCGCTCTCGATGCAGGCCAAGGCCTCCGAGATCTGCGCGCTGCTCGGCGGCAAGATGCCGCACGTCATGACGATCGTCCCCGGCGGCACGGCCTTCGTTCCGACCGAGGAGAAGCTCGACGACCTGTGGGCGCTCACCCGCGATCTGCGCGACTGGGTCAAGGCGACGATGCTCCCCGACACCAAGGCCATCGCCCCGTACTACCTCGATGCGCTGAACTTCGGCAAGGGCGTCGGCCGCTATGTGGCATGGGGCGTGTTCGAGCGTCCGTCGTTCGAGATGGCCGATCGCTACCTGCCCTCCGGCGTCATCGACGAGAACCTGCATCTCACCGAAGTCGACGAGAGCCTTATTAAGGAATTCGTCGGCCACTCCTGGTACGAGGGCGACTCCAACCTCAACCCGCTTGAGGGCGAGACGAAGCCTGAGTACACCGAGTACTACAAGTCCGGCACGACCTTCGAGGAGTCCGGCCACGAGTTCGGCGAAGTCAACGACCGCTACTCCTGGTGCAAGGCTCCGACCTACAACGGCAAGTCCATGGAGGCCACCTCGTTCTCTCGCATGATGGCGTCCTACGCACGCGGCCACGAGTTCATCAAGCCCCAGATCGATCAGCTCTGCGCTGACCTGGGCGTCACGATCCCGCAGCTGCAGTCTACCCTCGGCCGCACCGGCGCTCGCCAGATCGAGACCTGGTACATCTCCGAGCTCATGGTCCAGTGGACCGAGGAGCTCATCGAGGCCATCAAGGGCGGCGACTCCGAGTATTTCCGCGAGCCTCAGCGCCTCACCGGCGACGGCACCGCGTTCTGGGAGGCCCCGCGTGGCGCGCTCTACCACACCGAGCACGTCAAGGACGGCAAGATCACGGGTTACCAGATCATCATCCCGTCCACGTGGAACCTTTCCCCGCGCAACGCCGATGGCGGTCGCGGCCCGCTGGAGACGGCTCTGCTCGGCACGCCTATCGCCGACACCGAGATGCCGATCAACGCACTGCGCACGGTCCACAGCTTCGACCCCTGCACCGCCTGCTCGGTTCATGTCACGGAGCCGGCGACCGGCAAGCACTTCGAGACGGTTACCAGCCCTTGGGGGGTGAAGTAAATGGCACATTTGGCACACTATCGCGAGGCGCATCCCCTGCCGATGCGTATGACGCACTGGATCAACCTGATCTGCATGATCTGCCTGATCTTTACGGGTTTCTTGATCCACTTCCCGTTCATCCCTGCGGTCACCGGCGTGGCACGCGGCCTGCACGTCTTCTGCGGCATCATCCTGCTGCTGAACTGCATCGTCCGCATCATCTTGGCCTTCCTGGTCACGACGGCGCCGTCGGGCGGCACGCGCAACAAGGTCCGCGACTTCAAGACCTGGCTGCCGCAGCCTGACAACCGCCATCAGCTGATCCCGTGGATCAAGTACTACCTGTTCCTGAAGAAGGATCACCCGCTGTCCGGTAAGCTGGGCGTCCCGCAGAAGATCTCCTACATGGCGGTGGCGTTCTTGATCATGATCATGGCCTACACCGGTTTCTGCCTGTGGATCCCGACGTCTGAGTGGACGTTCTTCGCCGCTGGCACGCAGCTGGTGGGCGGCATCATGTCCATGCGCATCATCCATTACTTCATGATGTTCGTGTTCATCATCTTCACGATGCTGCACGCCTACCTCGTCTTCATCGAGGGCACGGCCAACGCCAACCTCATGCTCTTCGGCAAGGAGCATGGCGGCCTGGTCTACGATCCCAATCGCCACGTCATCGTCGGCGAGGATCACTCGGTGGATACCCACTAAGCTTGATCGCTTTCAACCTGCCACGAAGGACCCGGCACTGCGCCGGGTCCTTTTTTGCTTCGGTCGTGCAGGGGCAGGGCGTTGCGGGGTGTTCGCCCCTTACGGTAACGCCGCTCGCTGGTTTTGCGGGCCTGCGCGCGCGGCGCATTCCGTATACTGGTGAGCAGCTTTGAAAGGATGTGTGGCGCATGGCCCAGGACGACAAGCAAACCCTCGATCGCCAGACGTTGCTGGAGGGGATTCCTTCGCTCAACCTCGGGGCGCTTCTGATGCCGCCGATCTGGGGGCCTGCCCATGGCATCTGGATCACGATCCTGTACTATCCGGTGCTGCTCTTCGCCGACAACCTGATCTACAGCGCCTACGAGAACCCGCAGCCCTTGAGCATCGTGCTCTCGATCGTGACGATCGCGATCCTCGTCGGGGTGACCGTCGTGTTCGCGCGCGCCTCTCAGGGCTATGCCTATCAGCGCTCACTCGAGCGCGGCATGACCAAGGAGGCCTACCTCAAGCGCCAGCGGATCTGGGCGATCGTCTCGGCGATTATCCTCGTGGTGATGGTCTGCGCCGCTACCTACTACAACCTGTGCATCCGGCCGACGCTGGGGGCGTAAGCGCCATGCGCATCGCGGTCTTCTTCGTTGGCAATCGTCTCATGCTCGACGACGGGCTCGGGCCTGCCGTCTACGACGCCATCCTGGAGACGTACGCCGTCCCCGACAACGTGGACCTGTTCGACGTGGGGTGCATGAGCCTTGACATGGTGCAGAAGGTGGCTGACTACGATCTTCTGATCACCGTCGACGCCGTCGAGGGCACCGATGCGGAACCGGGCACGGTCTTTCGCTTTCTGCCCGAGGAGATGGCCCGCGCGAGCGGTGCGCGCACGTCGCTGCACGATCTTAAGCTGGCCGACCTGTTCGAGGCCGCCTCGCTGCTCGGCTACACGGCGGAGGGCCTGTGCTTTGGGATGCAGGTCGACAACATGGATCCGATCGAGTTCGTGATCGGGCTCACGCCACGCGTCGCTGAGCGCGTCGATTTCTTGGCGGAAACCGTCATCGCCGAGCTGGTGCGGCGCGGCTGCGAGATCACGCGCCTCGACGGAGCCCCGCTGCGCCCGGAATAGGCGCTCGCCTCAGGCGCGGGAGAGCCGTGCCGGCGGGATCGGGTGCGTCTCGGCGTACTCGATGAAGCTCGACTGCGCGGTGGACAGAGGCTCACCGGCTCGATGCACGAGATAGATCTTATGGAAGTCGGTCGGCACGCCTTCAAGTGGGATGCAGACCACGTCCTGGAACACCTTGATCAAAAACGAATAGTCCACGAACGCGATGGCGTCCTCGTCGGCCGCCACGACCGAGCAGATCGTGATCTCGTCCTTGAACAGCGGGCTGATCTCCAAGTCGTGCGCATCGACGTATTCCTGGATGCGATCGTGCGGCGGGCAACCCGGCGCGTAGGAGTAGAGGCGCTTGCCCTTGAGGTCGTCGAAGGTGAGGCGCTCGCGGCTCGCAAGCGGATGGTCCTTGTTGACGGCGACCACCAGCTCCTGCGACCAGTAGGGGGCAAAGTCGAGCCCTTCCGGCGCATCGTCGAGCTTGGTTGCGAACGTGAGGTCGAGGTTGCCCGACGCCAGCTCGTGGAGGAGCTCGGCGCTGAAGTCCTGCACGAGGTCGACGGCGATAGTCGGCGTGTTCGAGATGCGAAACGACCGGATGAGCCGCGCCCAGTTCTCGTCTTGCATCGCGCAGAGCACGCCCAAGCGCAGCGACTCGCCCTTGCTCTCCACCATCGCGCGCACGTTGCGCTCTCCGGTCTCGAGGTTGTGGATCGCGAGCGACGCGTAGCGGTAGAACTCCTCGCCGTAGGGGGTGAGCAGAAACGTGCTGCCGTTTTTCGTGAACAGCGGGGCGCCGAGCTCGTGTTCGAGCTGGGAGACCGCCAGCGACAGCGTGGAGCGCGCGATGCAGAGCGACTTGGCGGCGCGCGCGAAGTGGCGCTCGTCTGCCAACGAGATGAAGTAGTTCAAATGGGAGAGGTTCATGATGAGATCCTGAGATGGGGGCGGGTTAGCGCGCAGCTAGGTGCGCGCTGGGACAGAGGTCGTTGATGAAACAGTCGGCGCAGCGGGGTCGTCGCGCGATGCAGTACTCGCGGCCGAAGAGCACCCATTGGTGGTTGACCGGTCCCCAGTACTGCCGTGGGTACAGTGTAAGCAGGGCTTTCTCGGTTTTCGCGGGGGTATCGGCAGATGGTCCCGCAAACTTGAGCTTGTGGGCGATGCGGAACACATGCGTGTCCACCGCGATGCCCTCGACGATGCCGAAGGCCTCGTTGAGCACGACGTTGGCGGTCTTACGTCCCACGCCGGGGAGGCACTGCATCTCGTCCATGGTCCGCGGCACCTCGCCGCCGAAGTCGGCCATGATCATTTGCGCGCAGGCGACGCAGTTCTTGGCCTTGGTGCGGAAAAAGCCGAGGGAATGGATGAGCTCGGCGACGTCTTCGGGGTTGGCCTGCGCCATGGCCTCCGGCGTGCCGAAGCGCGCGAAGAGCGCAGGCGTCGCCTTGTTGACCGCGGCGTCGGTCGTCTGGGCGGACAGGAGCACGGCGATCGTGAGGGTGAACGGCGTGGTGTAGTGCAGGGCGCATTCCGCCTGCGGGTAATGCTCCTCCATACGCGCGGCGACCGCGATCGCGCGCGCGAGCTTGTCGGCTTTTTTCTCACGTGCCATGGTTCTTGTCCTTTGCCCTTGAGTCATCGAGTAGACTAACGTAACTAGTTGGGAGCCGCAAATTGCGGCTTTCCGTGTTGTGCGCGGGTTGGACGCCGTGCGCGGAGAGGGGAATGAGCTCATGTTGATCGATCTGTTAGCTGCAGTGCTGCGCAAATCCGGCGCGCTCGACGCGGCATGGTCGAAGCTCGATGCCGGCGAGGACGCCACAGTGGGCGTCGCCTCGTCGGCGCGTCCCTTCCTCGCGGCCGCCCGGTTCGTCTCCGATCCGCGTCCCACGCTCGTGGTGACGGCGGGGGAGGAAGCGGCCGACACCTTCGCGCGCACGGTGTCGGCGTTCGTCGGCGACGAGCGCGTCTTGCGCTTCCCCGATTACGCCGGCAACCCGTTTTCGCTCGACGCTCCGAGCGATCCGCGCCTGCACGCCCGGCGGCTCGAGGCGCTCTGGGCGCTCCAATCGGCCAAGGACGTCATCGTCGTGGCCTCGGCGCGCGCGCTTTTGCGCCGCCTTGCGCCCGCATCCGACCGCATCGCCGAGCCGCTCGTCCTGAAGACGGGCGTCGATCTGTCGGCCTCGCCTGCCCGCGGGGCGAAAAGCTTCGAGGAGCTGGCTGCGACCCTCGTTGCGATGGGCTACGAGAACACCGGCGAGCTGGATGGCCCGGGCACCTTCTGCATCCAGGGCGGCGCGCTCGACGTCTTTCCCGGCAACCTCGCCTATCCGGTGCGGTGCGACTTCTTCGGAGACGAGCTCGACGAGATCAGGCGCTTTCTTCCCTCAACCGGGCAGACGATCTCGTCGCTGCCCGAGGTTGAGCTCTACCCGGCGCGCGAGTACGTGGCCGACCGCCGCGCGATCCTGCGCGCGCAGCGCGCCTTAGCCCGTTCGGCCGAGACCAACCCGCAGATGCGCGAGGTGCTCGAGCGGCTGGAGGACGACTCGTCCGACCTGCCCGATCTCATGGCGGCGTATCTGATGGACGGCGAGGCGACGCTCGGCGACTACGTGAGTGCGCACGCTCTCGCGGCGCTCATCGAGCCGCGCTCGCTCGTCGACGATGCGCTCCACGCCACCGACGAGCTTGCCAAATACGCCCAAGGGACGTCGGTGCCGGTGACGGACTTGTACGTCGCGCCTGCTGCGCTCGACTTCGGCACCTGCCCACGCGTCACCTACGTGTCGATCATGCGCGTCGGCGTCGAGTTGGATGCCGAGATCGTGGTCAAGCGCGTCGACGTGGCCGGCGATCCCGAAAAGCTCTTCGGCCGGTTGCGCAGCCTGGTGGAAACCGGCAGCACCGTCGTGTTCTCCGTGCCGCATTTCCGCGCGCGCCAGGAGATGAAGCTGTCGCTCGTCGACATGGGCGTGCCGATCAACGAGGTGCTCGACGTCGTAGACGACGGCACGGCGAAACTCAAGCGCGGTCAGGTCAACATCGTGGACACCGAGATCCCGCTTGGGATGATCTTCCCGGCGGCGAAGCTCGCGCTCGTGTCTCTGTCGGACACGCAGGGCTCGATGGCCACGCGCAAGCGCTCGCGCATCGACGTGACCGAGGTCACCTTCCCTTACAAGCCCGGCGACTACGTGGTCCATGCGGCCCATGGCGTGGCGTTCTTCCGCGACATCGTGCGCCAGGACGTGGGCGGGGTGGAGCGCGATTACCTGCTTTTGGAATACGCCGAGGGCGACAGGCTCTACGTGCCGGTCGAGCAGCTCGACCGCGTGACGCGCTACGTGGGCCCTGAAGGGTCGTCACCGCGCCTTACGCGCCTGAACACATCGGACTGGTCACGCGCGCTTGCCAAGGCACGCCGTGCTACCCGCCAGCTCGCCTTCGACCTGGTGGACGTCTACACGCGCCGTGCGGCGACGCAGGGCTATCGCTATCGCGAGGACACGCCGTGGCAGCGTGAGATGGAGGAGAGCTTCCCCTACCAGGAGACGCCCGATCAGCTGGCGGCGATCGCCGACATCAAGGCTGACATGCAGTCGCCGCGCCCGATGGACCGCCTTGTCTGCGGCGACGTGGGCTTCGGCAAGACCGAGGTCGCCCTGCGCGCGGCCTTCAAGGCGACGCAGGACGGCAAGCAGGTCATGGTCTTGTGTCCGACCACGATTTTGGCGCAGCAGCACTACGCCACGTTCTCGGAGCGTTTCGCCCCGTTCGACGTGAAGGTCGAGGTGCTCTCGCGCTTCCGCACGCCGGCGCAGCAAAAACAGGCGCTGGCCGACTTCGCCGACGGCAAGGTGGCCGTGCTCGTGGGCACGCATCGTCTGCTGTCGCGCGACGTGAACCCGCACGATTTGGGACTCGTGATCATCGACGAGGAGCAGCGCTTCGGCGTGGCGCATAAAGAGCAGCTGAAGAACATGCGCGAGTCGATCGACGTGCTGACGCTGTCGGCGACGCCGATCCCGCGCACGATGCAGATGGGGCTGTCGGGCGTGCGCGACATGAGCCTGATCCTGACGCCGCCCGACGACCGCCGGCCGGTCGAGGTGCATGTGGGCGAGTGGGACCCGGACGTGGTGAGCGACGCGATCCGACGCGAGCTGGCGCGCGGCGGGCAGGTGTACTATGTGAGCAATCGCGTGCGCTCGATCGACGAGGCGGTGCGCCGCGTGCAGGCGGCCGCCGGCGAGGCGCGCGTGGGCGTGGCGCACGGCAAGATGACCAAAGAGCAGCTCGAAAGCGTCATGGAGGAGTTCTCTGCCGGCGAGCTCGACGTGCTCGTCGCCACGACGATCATCGAGAGCGGAATCGACAACCCGCACACGAACACGCTGATCATCGAGGACTCGCAGCGTCTGGGCTTGGCGCAGATGTATCAGCTCAAAGGGCGCGTCGGCCGCTCGTCGGCGCAGGCCTACGCCTACTTCCTGTTCCCCGACAACATCCCGCTCACCGAGGAGGCCACCGCGCGCCTGACCGCGCTTGGCGAGCACACCGATCTGGGCAGCGGCATGCGCGTGGCCATGCGCGACCTCGAGATCCGCGGGGCGGGCAGCCTGCTGGGCGCTGAGCAGAGCGGCAACATGTCGGCGGTGGGTTTCGACCTGTTCGCCCAGATGCTGGCGACAGCCGTCAACCTGGCGCGCGAGGGCGACACGTCGGGCAAGGAGTATCTGCCGCCGGCCCTGTCCGACATCGTGGTCAACGTGCCCGACCATACCTACCTGCCCGAGGAGTACCTGCCCGACGCCGACGAGCGCGTGCTGTACTACCGCAAGATCGCGAGCGCTGATACGATCGAGGCCGTCGACGCCCTCTACGACGAGCTGATCGCCAAGCACCCCGAGATGCCGCAGGCGGCCCTCAACCAGTTTGAGAAGGCGCGCCTGAAGGCGTTTGCCAACGAGCACGGCATCCGGACGATCGCGGTGTCGGCGGGCAAGCTCGTCGTCGAGCCGATCACGCTGTCGCGCGCGCAGGCGTCGGCCTTGCGACGCCGCGCGGGGCGCTACCTGGCCGACAAGAAGAAGATGACGGTGCCGCTGCGCGTCGTCATTCCCGGCTACGGGAAAGACGAGGGCGCGGGCGAGGGCGGCATGCTCGCACCGGTGTTCGCCTATGTGCGGGCGCTGTTCGACGAGAAGGACGCCGACTGATCGGCGCATGAGAAACTGATCGGCGCATGAGAAAGAGAAGGCGGCCGGGAGCGATTCCCGGCCGCCTTCGTCGCCGTCAGCGGCGTTTGAGTGCGCTGCGCGCGCTCAGGTGAGGGCGGGCCGCATCGTCATGTTATAGAGCTCGACGAAGGTGCCGTCTTCCAACGTCACCGTCCCTAGGTCGTCTCCTGGGAGGAACGTCGACGAGTAGAGGTAGCTCGAGTCGTCGAAGTACAGGTCGCTCATCACGAAGCAGGCGCTGATGTCGTCTGCCCCGTCGCCGACGCCGAGGTAGTAGGTGCCGGCTGGGATGTCGGTGCCCACGCGGTACACGCCGCTGTGGTACGGGGGTGTGAACGCGTCGGTCATCGCCTCGATGGGCTCCATCGTGCCGCTGTTGTCCAAGATGAGCAAGTCGCCGTCGAGCAGCTCCATCAGGTTATGCCCGTAGTAGCTGTTGGCGTAGATCGTGTCGTAGGTGCCGCCGTTGAGGGTGTTCACCAAAACGTAGAAGTACGACAGGTCCGTGCTGCTTCCGCTGAACCAGTAGGTGCCGGCGGGAATGTCGGTGCCCACGCGGTAGATGCCCGCCGCATAGCGCCCTTGAGCATCAGGAGCGGTGGTGGCGTTGGGGAAGGCGGTGCTTTTGATGGTGGCGAGATCGGACTCGGCGATCGAGCCCGAGCCGGACAGGCCGAACGTGCTGCGCAGGCTCTGGTTTATGTATGCGGTGTCGTTGCCGTAATCGGGCGGAGGGGTGGTGTCGTCGTTGAACGGCAAATCCTCGTAGTTGGAGCCCGCATCGAGCGTCAGAACGGCAGCCGTGCAGGCGGTGCACCCGCCGATGCCGAAGAGCGCGGCGAGGACGAGCACCACGATGATGGCGGCTATCGCGCTTTTGTGGCTCGTCTTATGCGCAGCAGGAGGCGCCGGCGGTGCCGGCGGCGTGTTATAGGGGTAGGCGTTGTAGGGCGGCTGGCCGTACGGGGGCTGCCCTTGGCCGGCCGGGGCAGCGTAGTAGCCGGGCTGCTGCGCTGCTTGCGGCTGCGGGATGGCCTGCGGCTGCGGCGTTGCAGCGGCGTCGGGCGCGGCCTGCTGCTGCGGCACGGCTGCAGGGCCTGGTGCAGGCTGCGGCGCTGCCTGCGGGGTGGGCTGCGGCTGCTGCGTCGGGCGCGGGTCGGCGGCAGCGCTCGGTGCGGCTTGCTGAGGAGGAAAACCCGCGGCTGCGTCCTGCGGTTGCGGGGTGCCGGCTTGAGGCGGCACCTGCGCGCCGTTGGAGGCGGGCGGCATCGGCGTGCCGGGAGCGGCGCCCTGGCCGCCGCGATGGGGCGTTTCGGGAGGATTGCCCCAATACGAAGGATCAGGCGTGTCAGGCATGAGCGTCCTTTCTCACATACGCGATAGGGCACTCAAGCAGTGCCTCATCGCCCCTCGATCGTAAACCCGGATGCCCGACGGCGCCGTCAACGGTTACGGAGCCGTCATTCGTCTTCGGAGAGGTAGGCCTGCGCGGTGGTGGGGCCGAGGCTGCAGGCGCCGTGAGGGCAGGCGGCGACGCAGGCGCCGCAGGCGATGCAGAGCGACGGCTGAGTCTTCGGCAGGCCGGTCTCCTCGTCGAGGGTGCGGGCGCCGGTGGGGCAGACCGCGATGCAGCAGTGCGCGCGTTGGCAGAGCGAGGTATCGGTGTACGAGCGGTAGCGCTCTGCGAGGCCGGCGCGCCCGGGGAGCGCGCGTGCCGCTTCGACGGCGAGCTGCTGGCGGGGCCAGACGGGGTGCGAGACGCCGAGCGCGGGGATGGCGGCGTCGTGCGCGCTGTTGATGCGCCCTCGTGCGCGCAGGCGCTCCTTCTGCTCGTGGAAGCCATCGACGGTGCCGGCGTTGCGCTTGCGGTGCTTTCCGCTCGCGATGTCCCAGCCCTCGGTGGCGACCTTCGTCAGCGCGTCACGCCGGTCGCCCTCGTTTAAGTGGGCGTAGAACGACAGGAGTCCTTCGCGCTCGGGGATCTCGGTGAGCGCGCGGGCCTGCGCGCCGGTCCACTCTTCAGCGGATTCGATGGCCCATTCGAAGAGCGCGGCGGCGTTCGGCCCTGCGGTCGCGCAGTCGGCGCAGTAGGCGACGTCGCGGTAGATGCCCACGTCGATCCCCTTGGCAAAGAGCGCGCTCCAAAACTCGGGCGGCACGGCGGCAAGGCAGGGCAGCACGGTGACGTTGGCGCGCGGCGCGATGCCGGGGAAGAGGCATTCGTTGCAGGTGAAGCATGCCATGCCCTCCTCGCGCGCCCCGCGCACGGCGCGGGTGACGAGGTCGGGTAAGGTGATGCGCTCCCAGGCGAAGGCGTCGCAGACGCCGGCGCACAGCCCACAGCGCGTGCAGAGCGCCTCTTCGATATGCGGGCCGCTCTCAACGTCGACGGTTATGGCGCCAGTGGGGCAGACGAGCGCGCAGCGGGTGCAGCCCGACCCGTGGCAGGCAGTGCACCAGGGCTTGAGCGCGACGATCGCCTCGCGAGGGAAGGCTTCTTCCTCTTCGGCGGCGGCCTCGACGTTCTCGGCGTCCGACGGCGCAAGAGAGGAAGCCCCTGTGCCCTCAGGGGGCTGACAGGGGCTTTTCGAGGTGTCTGTCAGAGCGCCATCAGTCACCGAAGGCCTCGGCGAGCGTGGCGTCGATGCGGGCGAGCACGCAGGAGCGCTCCATCAGCTCGATCGACTCGAACAGCGGAGGCGACACCATGTTGCCGCATACGGCCACGCGGATGGGCTGGAAGACGAGCTTGGCCTTGACGTCGAGCTTCTCCGTGAGCGCACGCACGGCGTCCTGGAGCGGATCGCAAGCCCAGGGGATCGCCTCGTCGGCGAGGATCGCGCGCGCATCGCGCAGGACCTCCTCGGCGCGGGCGCCTTCCTTGAGCAGCACCTTCTTCACGCTCTTCTCGTCGAGCACGACGTGTGCGCCCCAGAACAGGTACGGCAGCTTCTCGGCCGCCTCGGTCAGGCGCTGCTCGCGCTCGGCGAGGAGCGGGTAGAGCTTGGCGTACCAGGCGGCGTTGGCCTGGATGTGCGCCGTGGCCTCGGCGAGCTCGTCTTCGGTGGGCGCGGCATCTTCGGCGCTCGCATGACCTGCGGCAACGCGCAGGCCGCGCGCGCGGGCCTCGGCGAGCCACGGCGTGCTGGCCGCGACCCAGGCCTCAGGTTCCATCGCCTTGATGTACTGGGCGTTCATCCAATCGAGCTTCTGCTCGTCGAAGATCGCGTCTTTCTTCGTGATGCGGTCGAGACTGAACGCGCGGCAGAGCGTCTCGCGGTCGATCAGCGTGGTGTCGCCGTCGAGCGACCAGCCTAAAAGCGCCAGGAAGTTCACGATCGCGTCCGGCAGGTAGCCCAAGGCCTGGTACTGCTCGACCGAGGTGGCATTGCGGCGCTTGGACAGCTTGCGGCCGTCGGCGCCCAGGATCATCGACAGATGCGCGAACGTGGGCACGTCGTAGCCGAGGGCCTCGTAGATCAGGATCTGGCGCGGGGTGTTGGACAGGTGATCGTCGCCGCGGATCACGTGGGTGATGCCCATGTTGGCGTCGTCGCAGACGACGGCGAAGTTGTAGGTCGGCGTGCCGTCGGTGCGGACGAGGATCATGTCGTCCATGACGTCGGCCGGGAAGGACATCGGTCCGTAGACGGCGTCGTCGAACTCGATCGGGCCGTGGCCGTCGGGCACCTTGAGGCGCCAGACATGCGGCTCGCCGGCGTCGATGCGCGCCTGAGCCTCGTCGGCCGAAAGGCAGCGGCAGGTGCGGTCGTAGCCGGAGTAGCCGCCCTCGGCCTTCTCGGCCTCGGCGCGCTTGGCGTCGAGCTCCTCTTTCGTGCAGAAGCAGGGATAGGCGGCTCCGCGCTCTTTCAGGCGCTTGAGCGCGTCGGTGTAGGTGTCGAAGCGCTCGGTCTGCAGATAGGGGCCGAAGTCGCCGCCGACCTCGGGACCCTCGTCCCAGTCGAGGCCGAGCCAGCGCATCGCGCGCAGGATGACCTGCTTGTTGTGCTCGGTGGAGCGCTCGGGGTCGGTGTCCTCGATGCGCAGGATGAAGGTGCCGTGCATGGCGCGGGCGAAGGCCCAGTTATAGATGGCCGTGCGTGCGCCGCCGATGTGCAGCTCGCCGGTGGGCGAGGGGGCGAAGCGGACGCGTACGGGCTTAGCGTTGCTCATGGATGTCCTTTCGTGCGTGTGCTGCCCCCATGATAAACGATTGGCGCAGGCGTGGTCGCGCGTCCTGACCCGGTTGCGGGGAAACGGCACGGCTCTCGTTTTCTGCGACGATGCGTGTGTGCTCCCCCTGGTCATCTTTACGTACTTTGTACCCGAAGCGCCCAGTTCCCTGTGGTACTCTGGCGTTGTCACACTGTGAACCTTCTTCGAAGGGGCACTCAATCGAATAGCGCGCATCGCGTCGTCTGCTTCAAGGACGCATCTCGTCTATGCGTTGTGCGAATCATTGCCAAGGAGGGCATCTGCCTTCTATATGATTCGCATCCGCGAGTGCCTCTATACAGTGTGACAACTGCGGTGGATGCCTTCCTTTCCTTGGCCTCCCCGCTCCGTTCGTCACGGCTGGGAGGAAGCGATGGAATCTACTGTACAACGAGGGGGAGGCGCGGACCGTGCGCCGATAACCCCTCAGTCCTCACGTCTGCGCGCACGATCAAGGTCACCGTTTTGTGGCGCTTCCGCATCTGCCGAAGCTTCTCGGTATCGCCTTGGTGCTTTATTTCTCGGGGCTGCTCGTTTCAAACCCGCTTCTTTGCTCAGCGTCTCCGACGTCGCTCGCCTGCGTCGAGGCAGCAGTTCGGTTCTTATGACCTGTCAAAAACGAGAGAACGAGATACAGAGAGGCACGGTGTTTTCGGATGACTGAGCGAAAAAAAGTGGTTTTGATCACGGTGACGCTGATAGTCGTCACCGCTCTCCTCATGTGTTACGGCGCCGATTCGCGGGTGCTAGAGCTACGCGGTGGCTATCATGATGACCTGCAGGCCTTTGAGACCAAGATGGCACGGGCCGATAAGGCCTTGGCGGCCTATGAGGCGCAGCCCATCGACCTTTCGGTGCTTGATGACATCGAGGCCAAACAGCAGGCGGTCATCGATGACTCGAACACGCTGCTCTCCATCGATATGGACACGTATCGCGGGGCGGTGACGTACAACAGCACGATCGAGGGCTACGCGGCGCATATGAGGGCTCTCAACGACGTTATCGCGGGTGCCAGTAAGACGTACGACGATGCCCCGGATGCCAAGATCAATGCCGTTCCTCTTCCTCCGAGCGGGGCGTTCGGGCAGACGATAGGAGAGCGCTTGGGGATTTTCCCGATGCCTGAATTGGGGCCGTCGCAAGAGATACAAGACGAGGCAGCGAGGCTCCGTGAGCGGTATCGCGAGATTGCGACGGTTCGTGAGGAGTGGAATACGCGGGCGGCTGCCATCAACGATACCCAAGACGACATCAACGATATGCGCGATCGGCTCCTCGATCTCTATGGCACGGAGGATGAGGACGGCATCTATGTCGAGCAGGGAAGCCGCCTGGGCTCGTCCTAAGTGCTGGGGCATACGAGAGGGGCACGAACGGAAAGTGAGAAACGCATGGGGATGACCGTAGGTGTGGTGGCGGCGATGATCGCCGTGATATCAGGGATTGGCGCGGTGGGCTTGCTTCAGGAGACGCTTGCTCGTCCAAAGGGTTCGGCCGAGTCCTTTTCAGATCGGATGGTGAAGTGCGGCCTCTTTTCGCGCGCGAGGCGCAAGACGGATGTCCCTGTGGACAAGGAGATGAGCGGCATGGTCATCTTCGCCGGTATATCTCTGATCGTGTGCGGTGTGGGCATCTTCGTGGCAGGGACGCTGCTGTGAGCGCGCGGACGCATGTGAATCGGGGCGCGCGGGTGCTGCGCGTGCTTGCCGCGCTGGTGTGCGTGGCGCTGTTCGTCGGGATTTCCGGGTTCGGCTCGGAAGCGCAGGCGCGCGTCTCGTCGTCTCAGTCCACGTCTTCCTCTGCCGGTCAGGACCCCAGCTACTCGTACAAGGAGCCAGCTGGCGAGATCGATCTGCACATAGACGAGCTAAAGCGTTCGCATCCTTCGCAGGGCGAGACGGGCGAAGGCGACGAGGTCGACGAGGACGAGGCGGCGGGCGAGGATCCTGGCGCGGAAGCGGACGGCGCGACGGCCCCGTCTGACGATGCTGCGGCCGCCCAGAAACAGTCGCCTTACTCTGTCCCTTACAAAAGCCACACGTTTCCTATCCCCGAGCAAGAGGACGACGAGCCAGGAGACTACCCGCCGCAACCGCCGGATTACCGAGCATTCGTGCAGTGTGCGGGAGCGCTCGTGACCGTTGTCGGTGCGTTCCTTGTCGGGGTTGTGACGTATCACAGAAGAGAGGAAGAACGGATATGAATGATTTGACGGGAATTACCGGCATGGATCCAGGGACCTACATCGTTTACGCACTTGTATTCGGGTTATTCACGTCGACGAAATCAATGGGGATGCTTCCGGTGGTGGCTTTTGTTGTCGGAGTATTCGCTGTGGCGGTCATTGAGATACTGCGTGATCCGCCGAGCGGAGAAGCGGGACGCGAGGTGCCGCCAGCAGGTGTTGCGTCCGGCGAGGGTGAGGCGGCTGTCAAGGGTGCGGAGGCTGGCATTCCTGGCGAGGGCGAGGCGGTTGCCAAGGGCGCTGTGCCCGTCGCCTTGAGCCCGCATGAGAAGGCTTCGGCGCCTGCTGCGCCCCCTGTGCCCGCCCCGCGTACCGCGCCTCTCGAGCGCGCCACGCCGGCCGTGAAGAGCGCGCCTATTGCGACGCCCGCACCTGCCATGGGCAGTGCGATGGCGCGGGCGGACGTGAGCGCAGAGCTCTCATCCATCAGGGGCGCGGCGACGGAGGGGGGCTTTGCCGCGAGCGTAACGCCTCGCACGAGCGCTGCGCCTGCGACGAGCGTGCCCGTCGCCTCGAGCGTGCCTACGCCCTCTGGGCAGCCGTTCATGTCGCGCCCGTTCTTGGTTGGGTGGAAGACGTCGGTAGGATGGTCGATCGCCGGCGTTCTGCTGGGACCCGTCATCTATGGGGCCGTTGCCTTTGCCGGTGTGATGATCGCCTATCATCTTGTCGCGGCCTACGCCAATGCAGGCCATGACGTGACGCTCTCTACGCCTCTGTATATGCTTATTGGCATGGGAGGACAGGTCACGACGTTTGTCGTGGGAATGTGGTACGCCTACAACATCTATCCTTCCTTTTACACGGACAAGCCCCGGCTCAAATCAGCGCAAGCGGCCTCGTTTTGGAACATCGTGGGGTTCGGGCTCCTTCTTGGTTGGATCGGTGCCCTTATCGTCGGCCCGCTCGCCAACGGGAAGCTCACCGAGAGGAGGGAGACTACGATTCACCGAACTGCGGCAGGTGTCGCAGTGGCGTTCCTGGTCCTTAACGTAATCGCTCTCTCGTACATCTTTTCTGTATCGAGTCGGTATTACTACGGGTAGCGGTGCAGCATGTACCGCCTTCCGTGCAGAATCGGGACGATCGGCAACGATTGCGTTCGCGTGTGGCCCTGTCTGCGGGCGGAATAGGGCTGAAAACCTCACATTTGATGTCGCATGGGGCGCTTTCGGGCGGATGGTCTGGCGGAAACCGTTGCCGATCGACTCGATTCTGCAAAAGGCGGCGAAAAAGCCGCACTGGCTCGCGCAGCGCACGCTGCCAAGCACCGGATAGCGGTCGCGCGCTTTTTTATCGAAGAGGCTGAGATTCCGGGCAGAGCCGAAGCAGCAGATGGCAGGCGAGAGCTCATCAGCCCCTCGGCAGCGCGCGCAAAATAAGTCCCATGCATCCCTTGACGCGCGCCAAACGGGTGTTAGTATCTGAAATTGGTTTTCGATTTCAGATTGGACGGCATCGTAGGCGATGGCACAGCGCAGCACATATCAGACGAAGCAGAAGACGCTCGTCTTGGGCTGCATGGAAGCCCATCCCGATGCGTACCTGTCGGTCGATGAGGTATGCAGCCTGCTGGCGAGCCAGGGCCACGAGGTGGGGCGTACCACGGTGTACCGCACGCTCGAGGCGGCGGCCAAGCAGGGTACCCTTGCCAAGGTCGTCGGCAAGCGCGGCGATGCGATTCGCTATCGCGCGTGGCAGCCGACCTCTGACGGTGAGGGGCAGCTCTACTGCGTGCGCTGTGGCGAGGTGTTCCCGCTTGCCTGCGACACGCTGCAGGAGTTCGCGTCGCACGTCGCCGAGCATCATGGCTTTGCCATCGATCGAAGCCGCACGGTCCTCTACGGCCTGTGCGCTCAGTGCCAGGCGCTCGAGTCCGAGTCGCCGGTGAGCCTCGCCGCCGCGGCACCCCGCCATCTAGCAGGGGAGGCGCACGCATGATGCAGAGCTTTCCCCGGATGCGCCTCGCTTGTGCGGGGTCGGCTGCGTCGTTGACGCCTGCGCAGGAGGGCTTCGACGCCTTCGCGTCTGCTACCTGCGACGACATCCCATCTGAACCCTCTTCACTCGATGGTGAGACGACGCTTCCGCGTCGTCTCCTGTCGGCCTTTCTCGCTGCTATCATCGCAGCCGCCGTCTTCGCGGCATGCTGCACCCAGGCGTTCGAGACCGAGCACGATTGCATTGGCGATGGGTGCCCGATCTGCGCCGTCCTTGCTTGCAGCCACGTCGTTCTGGGCATGGCGAGCGCGTCGGTTCCTTCCTTTGCTTTGGCGTTCGCCTTCGCGTTTTGCGTGGCCCTCGCCTGCATCGCCCCGGCGCATGCCCGCCATGCCCAGTCGCTCGTGTCCCTCCATGTGAGACTCGACATCTGATACCCCTCTGAAACAACCCCATCAATCCCGCATTCCGCCTTCGGCGCAACGCGCACGTTCGCATCGCTGCGAGCGCGGCAAAGGGGCGACGTGTCCGCGTCGCCTGGGCCTAACCGTGCCGTGCGCCCACGAGGGCAGGATATCCCCATCACTTGTTTCGGAGGAAACCCATGAATCATATCTTCAAGCGCCCCCTGAGCGCTTTCCAGTCGTCTGCCATTTTCGCCGTCATCGCATTCGCGATCGGCATCATGCTGACCTTCATGCTCGCCGGATGCTCCGGTTCCAACCAGCAGCAGGAGAGCACCGACCAGTCCAACGACCAGCAGAAGGTCAAGGTGGTCGCCAGCTTCTACCCGATGTACGACTTCGCCCAGAAGATCGGCGGCGACCGCGTTGAGGTGACCAACCTCGTTCCGGCCGGCACCGAGCCCCACGACTGGGAGCCCAGCACCGCCGACATGCAGACCATCGAAGGCGCCGACGTGCTCGTGTACAACGGCGCTGGCATGGAGCACTGGGTCGACGACACGCTCGCAAGCCTGCAGAACGACAAGCTCGTCTCCTGCGAGGCTTCCAAGGGCATCTCGCTTCTCAACGCTGCGGAAGAGGAGCATGCTCACGCCGATGAGAACCACGCTGACGAGGCCGACCACGACCACGGCCAGTACGACCCGCACGTATGGCTTGCTCCCGAGAACGCCAAGCAGGAGATGCGCAACATCGCCGACACGCTTGAGCAGGTCGACCCTGACGGCAGGGACACCTACGAGGCAAACTACAACAAGTACGCCGACGAGCTCGATCAGCTCGACAAGCAGTTCTCCGACGAGCTGTCCAAGGTTCCCAACAAGAACGTCGTCGTTTCCCACCAGGCATTCGCGTATCTCTGCAACGCCTATGGCCTGACCCAGATGCCGATCTCCGGCGTTGAGGCCGACACCGAGCCCGACGCGAAGACCATGGCCGAGATCACCGACTTCGTGAAGCAGAACAACGTGAAGGTCATCTTCTCCGAGGACCTGGTGAGCCCCAAGGTTGCCCAGTCCATCGCTGACGCGACCGGCGCCCAGTGCGAGGTGCTCAACCCCCTCGAGGGCCTGACCGACGAGCAGCTCTCCGCGGGCGATGACTACTTCAGCGTCATGAAGAGCAACCTCGACGAGCTGGTGAAGGCTCTGTCCTAATGGTCTTTGCCCGCATGACAGATCACGTGCCCTGCGCCTTCGCGGCGCAGGGCACTGCCCCGGCGGGCTTTCCCGTCGACCCCTTGCGCCGCCTGCACGTTGCGGGCGGCGCTCGTCGCGCTCGGGCGGTGCCGTGCCCCGGCGTGGCGGACGGCGCCCCGGTGACCTTCGCGCACGTGGGCTTTTCCTATCGCACGCGCCGCGTGCTCGCCGACGTCGATTTCAGCGTGCACTCGGGAGGGTTCTCGGTTTTGATCGGCGGAAACGGTGCAGGCAAGTCGACGATCGTCAAGCTGGCGCTCGGCCAGCTCACACCCGATCGGGGACGCGTGCTCCTCTTCGGGCAGGAAGCCGTCCGCTTTCGCGATTGGGCGCGCATCGGCTACGTGCCGCAGCGCGTGCCGGGCGATTACGACCGCTTCCCGGCGACGGTGTACGAGATGGTGCGCGGCGGCCTGTACGCGCGCACCAAGCTCTTCATGCCGTACGGGCGCCAATGCCGCGCCCAGGTGACCGAGGCCCTCGAGACGGTGGGCCTGGGCGATCTGGCGCGCCGTCGCATGGGCGAGCTTTCGGGCGGTCAGCTGCAGCGCGCGTTTTTGGCGCGCGCCATCGTCAACGATCCCGGGCTGCTTTTGCTCGATGAGCCGACGAGCAATCTCGACGAGGAGAGCACGACGCGGTTCTATCACGCCGTCGCCGAGGCCCGCGCCTCGCGCGGCGTGGCGGTGCTTCTGGTCACGCACGATCTTGCGCGCCTGCCGTGTCCGGATGATGCGTGCGTTCTTGAGCTGGGGGAAGGGTGCGTGAAGGCCGTCCATGTTTGAGTATCTGTTCATGCAGCGCGCGTTTGTCGCGGGCTTGATCTTGGGCGTCGCCGTTCCGTGCATCGGCGTCGTCGTCGTTTTGAAGCGCCTGTCCATGATGGGCGACGCGCTGTCCCACACCTCTCTTGCCGGTGTGGCGGGCGGCCTGATCGCCGGCATCAGCCCGGTGCTCGGCGCCACGATCGCCTGCGTCGCCGCCGCCTTCGGCATCGAAGCGGTGCGCCGTCGCTTCGCCGGCCATGCCGAGCTCGCCATCGCCGTCATCATGTCGTGCGGCATCGGCCTGGCGGGCGTCCTGTCCGGGTTCGTGCCGAACGCTGCGAGCTTCTCGAGCTTCTTGTTCGGCAGCATCGTGACCGTCGACGGCGGTGAGCTCGTGGGCGTCGCGCTCGTGGGCGCGGTGGTGCTGGGAGTGTTCTTCCTGATGCGCAAAGAGCTCTTCCTCGTGACGATGGACGAGGACGCCGCGCGCCTTGCTGGCGTGCGCGTGCAGCTGGTCAACGCCGCTTTCGTGCTCCTGACGGCGCTGACGGTCTCGGTCGCGGCGCGCACGGTCGGCGCGCTGATCGTCTCGTCGATGATGGTGGTGCCGGTGGCCTGCGCGCTTCAGCTGTGCGGCTCCTGGCGCCAGACGATCCTCGTGTCGTGCACGATCGGTCTGGTGATCTCGGCGGTCGGCCTGACGGTGTCCTACGTGTTCGGCCTCAAACCCGGCGGCACGATCGTCCTGATCGGCGTGGCGCTCTTGGCCGTCATCCTGATCGGCAAGGGCATCGCGCGCCTCGTGGGGCGCGCCCTGAGGCGCCATGCGGCCGACGAGGACGAGGGCGCAGCGGCGCTCGACTGACCCACCGATGCCAGGGGCGTCGGGTGCGCGTCGCCGGCCGGGAGGGCTCCTTCACATACGCCGCGTCCCGTCCTGCCTATCTGCTATAGCCAGCTATCGCCTTGCGTGCTGAGCAACGCGTTCACCAGGTGCTATAGTTCGATCCTATGGCGATGTATCGCCTGCGGGTATTTCCGCCGCCGAGGCGGCCTTGCTAGGGTGTAGGCACTTCGAAACCACTGATCGTGCCCGAGAGGATCGGGCACGCGATAAAAGGAGCCCACCCATGCCTTTGCACGCACCCTTCCGTTACGACTACGTCGGCAGCTTTTTGCGCCCCGACGTCCTGAAGCAGGCCCGCGCCGACTACGCCGCCGGCATCATCACCGCCGAGCAGCTCAAGACCGTCGAGGACGAGGCCATTCGCGATCTGGTGGCCAAGCAAAAGGCCGCCGGCTACCACGTGATCACCGACGGCGAGTTCCGCCGCAGCTACTGGCACCTCGACTTCATGTGGGGGCTCGAGGGCGTCAAGGAGACGCTCTTCGACCACGGCTACTACTTCCAGGGCGAGGAAACGACCAAGGGCTCGTGCGAGGTCACGGGAAAGCTCGGCGGCGCCAACCACCCGTTCGTCGAGCACTACAAGTTCGTGCACCAGTTCGAGGAGGACGGCGTCATCGCCAAGCAGACGATCCCGGCGCCCGCCCAGACGTTGGCTGAGTTCTTCCGTGAGAAGAACGCTGAGACCACGACGGCGATCTACCCTGACCTCGACGTGTTGATCGAGGACCTCGCGGCGGCGTACCGCACCGTCATCCACGACCTGTACGAGGCGGGGTGCCGCACCATCCAGTTCGACGACTGCACGTGGGGCATGATCGTCGACGACGACTTCTGGAAGAGCATGGCCGGCTCGGGCTTCTCGCTCGAGGGCGAGGCGGAAAAGTACCTGCGTGTGAACAACCTGGCCATCGAGGGCAAGCCGGACGACCTGGTCATCAACACGCACGTCTGCCGCGGCAACTACCATTCCGCGTGGGCGACGAAGGGCGCGTACGACGCTGTGGCGCCGTATCTGTTCGCCAAGGAGAACGTCAACGCGTTCTACCTGGAGTTCGACGACGAGCGCTCGGGCGGCTTCGAGCCGCTGGCCCAGGTGCCTGCCGGGACGAAGGTCGTGCTCGGCCTCGTCACCACCAAGTCCCCGGTGCTCGAGGACAAGGCAACCGTCGTCAAGCGTATCCACGAGGCGGCGAAGTTCGTCCCGCTGGAGGACCTCTACCTGTCGCCCCAGTGCGGCTTCGCGTCCTGCGAGATCGGCAACAAGCTGACCGAGCAGGAGCAGTGGGCCAAGCTCGCGCTGGTGCGCGAGATCGCCGAGGAGGTTTGGGGCGCCTAGGCGCCGCGGGCGTTGCTCATATGCTTGTCGCCGCAGCCCGGGCCCTAAAGGGGGTGCCGGGCTGCGGTGCGTTGGGGGTCTGGTGAGCTCGTCGCGCTGTTGGCGGGTGCGGTGCTGGCTGCAGGTGCGGCTTCGGGTCGTGCCGCGTTGCTGGCAAGCGTAGCACCTGCGGTAAGATGATCCTCGAAGAGCGGGCCGGCACGGGGCCCGAGTGAGGAGGAGCCATGGACGTTGCCCTACCTATGCGGAGGAAGAACCAGGCGCTGAGCGCAGAGGACTGCCGCGTTGTCTTGGAGCGCGCAACGGCCGGCGTGCTGGCATTGAACGATCCTGAACAGGGCGTGCCGTATCAGGTGCCGCTCAGCTACGCGCTCATCGACGCGCCTGAGGAAGGCGGCGTCCACCTGGTGTTCCACGGTGCGCTCAAGGGGCACAAGATGGATCTGCTCGCCGCCGACGGCCGCGCGTCGTTTACCGTGATCGACCAGGACGAGATCGTGCCCGAAAAGTTCACCTCGCTCTATCGCAGCGTCGTCTGCGCCGGGTGCGTCCGGGTCGTTGCCGACGCGGCCGAGCGCGAGGATCTCCTCGTCAAGCTGAGCCTGCGCTATTGGCCGGGGCATAGACCTGAGGCGGAAGTCGAGGCGCGCAAGTTTCTCGACGCCACCGCGGTGCTCGTGTTCGACGTCGCGTCGATGACGGGCAAGCAGGCGCGCGGGTTGGCGCGCGCCCGCACCTAGGCGTGCTATGCGCGCGGTGGATCGCGTTCTCGAGGAGCGCATCGATGAGGGATATCGGGCCTTTCAAGCCAAGCTCGTGCCGACGATCGACCCGGCGCGCATCTTGGGCGTGCGCGTGCCGGAGGTACGGCGCATCGCGCGTGCGCTCGAGCGCAGCGGCGAGGCGGGAGCGTTTCTGTCCGAGCTTCCCCATCGCACCTACGAGGAAGACCTGCTCCATGCGATCCTGATCAGCGCCGAGCCCGACTACGTCGCCTGCGTAGCCCTGCTCGAGGCGTTCCTTCCTCACGTGGACAATTGGGCGGTGTGCGACACCCTTTCACCCCGGTCGTTCGCCGCTCATCCTGCGGACTTGCCCGAGCGCGCGCGAGGGTGGATGGCGAGCTCGCATCCCTACACGGTGCGGTTCGGCATCGCGGTGCTGATGCGGTTTTACCTGGGCGAGCAGTTCGACGAGCACTACGTGCACGAGGTGGCGGCGCTGCGCTCGGACGAGTACTACGTGAACATGATGAGGGCCTGGTACCTGGCGACGGCGCTGGCAGTGCAGGAGGAGGCGACGCTGGCGGTGATCGAGGGCGGCGAGCTGGATCGATGGACGCATAACAAGGCGATCCAGAAAGCCATCGAGAGCCGTCGGATCTCCGATGAGCGCAAGCGCATGCTGCGAGGGCTCAAACGGCGTTAGGCACGCGCCATGGTACACTTGCGCTATCGCTTGCCTGTGAGGAAGGAGCCGTCATGCGTGTCCATGTCGACTTGGAAAACGGCCTGTTGGCCGACCGTTTCGGAAAGTTCGCTCCGCCGGAGGACCGCTTGGAGGATTTTCCGGTGCGCTCCTTTCCCATCGAGATAGCGGACGTGCCCGAACAGGCGCAATCGCTTGCCCTCGTGTTCATCGACTTCGACGCCATCCCGGTGGGCGGGTTCTGTTGGATCCACTGGATCGCCTGCAATATCCCGCCTGAGACGACGCTCATTCCCGAGAACGCGAGCGCAACCGGAGCGGTGCCGTGCGTGCAGGGCGCCAACAGCAACTGGTCGCCGATGGCGCATGGCAGCACCAACCGCAACGTCTACTGCCGCTATTGCGGGCCGCAGCCGCCTGACGCCACGCACGTCTACACGCTGACGCTCTACGCGCTTGACTGCACGCTTGACCTGCCCGAGGGCTTCTACTTGAACGAGCTGCGCCATGCCATGCAGGGCCACGTGCTCGATCAGGCGCGCGTCGAGTTGCCGAGCCGAGCCGACTGACGACATATCGCTGTAAGTTGCCGGGCGCGTCGTAAAGATGTTCGTGTCCGGCGTCGCAGCGCCCCTCGGGCGCTGCTGTGCGCTTGGGCGTGGCGGGGTGCTTGTGCGCTGCCCACGCCTCCCCTCGAATCAAACGAAAGGAACCGTCTGTGCTGGATAAGACGAAGGCCCGCATCCCGGGCGTTGTCGTATGCGCCGTCGTCGCCTGCGTGGCGACGTGGCTCGGGAGCCTATTGGAGATCGTGGGCGCGCCGGTGTTCGCGATCCTGCTCGGCATGGTGATGGCACCGTTTCTTTCTGCCAAGCGCCGTGTGCCGCTGACGGCAGGAGTGGCGTTCACCTCGAAGATCGTGCTGCAGGCGGCCGTCGTCTTGCTGGGATTCGGCCTGAGCTTAGGCGCCATCGTCGCGGTGGGCGCCCAGTCGTTGCCGGTCATCGTCTCGACGGTTGCCACGTCCCTTGCGGTGGCCTTCGTCCTGTGTCGCGTCATGCGTATTCCCGGGCGCATCGTGACGCTGGTCGGGGTGGGCTCGTCGATCTGCGGCGGGTCGGCCATCGCCGCGACCGCGCCGGTGATCAAGGCGAATGAGGAGGAGGTGGCGCAGGCCATCTCGGTCATCTTCTTCTTCAACGTCATCGCGGCGCTCGTATTCCCCTCGCTCGGCGGGCTTTTGGGCTTGTCCGACGGCGGGTTCGCGCTCTTCGCCGGCACGGCCGTGAACGACACCTCGTCGGTGACGGCGGCGGCAGCGGCATGGGACGGCATGCACCCGGGGGCGACGACGCTCGACGATGCGACGATCGTCAAGCTGACGCGCACGCTGGCCATCGTCCCGATCACGCTCGTGCTGGCGCTGTGGACGGCGCGCCGCGAAGCGGCCTCGGCACCGAGCGATGCCCAGGGCGGCGCCGCAAGCTCGTTCAGCCTGCGCCGTGCCGTCCCCACGTTCATTCTCCTGTTCGTTGCAGCGGCGCTCATCGCGACGGTGGTGCCCCTGCCGGCAGAGGTGACGGCGGCGCTCAAGATGGCGAGCAAGTTCCTCATCGCGATGGCGATGGTGGCGATCGGCCTCAACACCGACGTGGTGCGCCTCGTGCGCACGGGCGGCAAGCCGCTTGCGCTGGGGGCCTGCTGCTGGGTGGCGATTGCGGCGGTCGCCCTCGCCGTTCAGCAGGCGCTCGGTCTCTGGTAGCACGCGTGCGGTTTGCCGCCTTGCGCGGCAGCCTTACAGGTAGACGTCGGGCTTCTCGCGGCCGAACTTCGCAAGCAGCTCGTGACAAGGCTTGCAGGCGGCGCAGTCGCAGAACTGAGCGCCCTTGGCCTGGCGTTTCTTGGCATGGGCGAGCGCGCCTTCAGCGGCATCGCCGAAGACCTGTGCGCCCTTCTCACTTGAGATGAAGGCGATGAGGTCGGCGATCGAGGTCTGCTTGGCCGAGATGGCGTCCAGGAGCGCGGCGGTGGCATCGTCGGCGTCCTTGTCGGCGGCGAGGGCTTCTTTCCAGTTGTGAGCAGCCATCTTGGTGGCGGCGGATGCGGAGGGTGAGGCGAGCATCTCGTCGACCTTCTCAGTGGCGAAATCGAGCAGTTCCTTTTCCATGGCGAGTCCTTTCAGATCGAAACGAACCATCGAGACCACTATAGTCCGCTTGGCATGGCTTTGCTTTCCGGGAAGCGGTCGAGCGCTCCGCCCCCCCCAGCCGGGCGATACGCGAGCCCCCAGTCGAGCACCACCCGAGCCGGCCGAAGCGCGCCGCCCTTCCCAGTCAGGCGATGCACCTGCCCTCTTCCGGGTGGAACGCATGCCCTCAAGACGCCTGCTGAGCGCGCCGCCCCCCCCAGCCGGGCGGTGACATGCCCTCAGAGAAAAAATCGCGCCGTTTTTGACGCAAACGTGCGGCTCTCCGCAGGGTGCCGTTGCGGCGAAGGTCTCGACCTCGTGAGTTACGCAACAAAGCGAGCCTTACTGTTGCGTAACTCACGCCTTTTGCTCGCTGAAACGGATGACGTCGCCGGTTTGCTCATGCCGAGCTGCGTATCTCCGTGCGAGCTTGCCAAAAACAGGACGATTTTTTTCTCTGGCGGGTGTGGGGACAGGCTTCTCTGGCGGGTGTGGGGGCAGATTTTCTGGCGGGCGGGGATAGCTGCTTCTCTGGGGAGGGAATGGGGCGAGCTGCTCTTCTCCGGATAGGGGGGCTTTGGGGACGTCCGGCTTTCGGAGGGTGGGAACGGTGGTGCTCGGCGGATCGGATAGGGCGGGCTTTGCGCATGCGGAATAAGGTCGTGCGGCATCTGCGCAGATGCGCGTGCGCCGCTGCGCGCCACGCGTATAATAGGCACGTCAAAGAGGAGGACACGAATGAATTTCCAGGAACTTCAGGATGAGATCAAAAACGCGATGCGCGCCAAGGACGTCGAGCGCCGCGACATTTTGCGCCAGGTGTTCGGCGAGGTGAAAAACATCCAGGTCAACGAGTGCCGCGAGGTGACCGAGGCCGATGTTGATGCCATGCTCAAGCGCACGATCAAGCAGACCAAGGAGACGCTCGACGGCTCCATCAAGGCCGGCAACGACCAGGAACGCACCGACAAGCTCACCGATCAGGTCGCGATCCTCGAGGGCTATCTGCCCAAGCAGGTGTCGGGCGACGAGCTGCTCGCCCTGATCGACGAGGTGCTCGCCGAGACCGGCGCCTCGACCAAGAAGGAGATGGGCCGCGTCATGGGCGCGCTCACGCAGAAGACCGGCGGCAACTTCGACAAGGCTGCCGCTGCCAAGGAGCTGGGCGGCCGCCTGTCGTAAGGACGCGCCTTGCTTGCAGCAATCAACGCAAACGGCCCGCTGGCGCCTTGAGGTGCGAGCGGGCCGTTTTGTGTGCAGGGGAGTGAGGGGAGTGATTCGCCAGCGCGCAGCAAGCGCCTGCGCTACTTCGCCAGGATGCGGCCGACAAAGGCGCAGATGCCGGCGAAGATGAGGGTCGAGATCACCCACAGCCCTGCCATCGCTGCCCAGAACGCCTCAGGGAACAGCCTGATCAGCAGTGAGTTCGCGTCAAAGGTCCAAGTCCCTTGGGCAAAGAAGAGCGAATGCATCCAGGCGAACAGCCCCTCGAAGTCGAGCGCGGCCCAGGCGCCGAGCGACACGATCACCGCGATGACGATCAGCGACCCCAAGATCAGCGCGCCGCCGGCCCGCTTGCGCCCAGCGATCAGCGCCAGCGCGATCACGCCGACGATGCCGAAGGCTCCCACCACGCCGGTCGAGATGCGGCCGGTCGTGAACACCGGCGTGCAGTCGCGCAGGTGGGAGAGCGCATCATCGGGCAGCGAGTAGCGCTCCAGCGTCTTCGCGGCGTCGCCCGTCCCGGCAACCGCCGGGGCTGCCGAGCCGGAGTCGATGAGCGCGGCGATGTCGGGGTTCGTCTTGGCGATCACGTCATGGATGGTGGCGAACAGCGCGTCGGTCGACGTGCCCTCGATGGAAAACGAGCGCGTCGCCTCGGCGATGGCGGCCATGTCGTCTTTCGGGAACACGGCGTGGTCCCAGCCCGAGAACGTCGAGCCGATCGTCTGGGTCGCCTGCGGGGTGGTGCAGACGACGAACCCAAGGCCGAACAGGGAATACGCCAGGCAAAGCGAGGTGGCCAGCGTCAACAGGCCCACGAGGAGCGCGCGCACGAGCTTCATGCGCTTAGCCTCGCACGTGCAGGGTCGCCGCGGTCATGCCCTGCAGCTCCTTACTGATCGCGGGCAGCGGCCCCAAGCGTGAGAAGATGCCCTGGAAGTGCCCGTTGTACAGATAAAGGCCGCTCAGGTTGTTGTACCAGGAGCCGGCGACGTCGACTTCGTCGTCTGCGAGCTTCTCGATCCCGGCGTCGGGCGCTAAGGTGTGCGTCTTGAACGGCGTGAGGTAGGTCTGCACGAGGAATGGCTCGCCCGAAGCGCCGTTGGCGAAGCGCGCGATCAGCGCCTCCCATTCTGCCTGCGTCGACGAGATGCCCGCGTAGACGTCCTTTGCCCCGTAGTTGTCGGTCGGCTTGATGATCCATTCGTCTTTGTGGGCGCGCACCTCGTCGAGGTCGATCTCGCGCTCGTCGAGGAAGAGCGTCTGCGGCACGTGCGCCTCGACGAAGGCGTTCTCCTCGTCGGTGAGGAAGGCGCGCGTCTTGGGGTGGCGCAGCGCCTCGAAGATCTGCTTGTCGTGGACGAGGTGCCCGGCGAAGCTGCCGATCAGCGCCACGGCCTCGTGGCGGCACGCCTCGATCAGGTCCTGCGACTCGTCCCAATGGTCAAGCACGTCGTTGGTCACGCAGCGGCGCCAGATGGCGTGCACCGGCAGCCCGTCGGCGTCGTAGAGCGCGGACCCGTCGAAGTGCAGGTCGCGCACGTCGCAGACCACGCACTCGTACCCGTAGCGGGCGAAGTAGGAGCTGAACACCTTGAACTCGTCGACGACGCCGCATTCCAGGTAGTCGCAGATCGCGAATCGGGCGCCGGGGACGAAGTGCTCGGAGTGCTCGTAGATGCGGATGAACTCGCGCACCCAGGAATCGAACAGCTCGCATTTCTCGATGTCGTGCTGGGAAGCGAAGAGCTTGTAGGTGTCGGTCACCTCAAGGCTGTGGGTGATCTCGCGGTTCTCGTTCATGCCGGCCGAGCCGTCGCCGTTGAACTCGCAGAACCCGCAGCTCAGGTCATCCTCGTTCAGGAACACGTCGATGCGCGCGAAGGGCAGGGGGTCGACGTAGCCGCGCGGCAGGAGCACCAGCTCGCGCAGGCGCTCGTCGAAGGAGAACACGTCGCGGTAGTCAGGGTCGGCCTGGTAACGCTCGATGATCTTGCACAGGATGCGATGGCAGGTCTCGGCGATGTCGCGCAGCGTGTCCCACGACGCGTCGTTGAACAGCCGGGGGATGAAGGAGGAGGCCACGACCTTCTCGTGCACGATGGCAGTGGATGCCTGCATATAGGCATAGGCGGCGCGCCGGCCTGCGATGTCGCCCCCCAGCGATTCGGCGGCGGCGAAGTACTCTTCGGTCAAGGCGGCGTTGCTTTTCATGAGGTGGTCCTCCTCAGGTCATGGCGATCATGGCTTGAAGTGTACCACGCTCATTTGACGGCTTGCGGCACCCCGTCGGATGGCGCTGTGCGGCTAGGCGTTCAGGCTGGGCCACACCAGCATGCGGCGCTTCATGATGCCGCCGAGGCCGGTGGCCATGCCCTCGCTCAGAAGATCGGTCACTTCCTCGATGGGAAGCTTCTCATCCGACTGCAGCCAGCACATGTAGGAGTGGAAGATGCCGCCCAGATAGAAGTCGAGCAAAAGGTCGATGCGCTCCTCGGAGGCCGGCGGCAGGGGGCCGGTTTGGCTGCGGATGCGCTCTTTGGTCACCGAGATCCAGCAGCGCAGCAGCTCGTTGGGAGGGAGGTTCTTCATCACCGAGGCGCGCTCCTCGACGGAGAAGGGGAGCGGAGACTCGAAGGCGACTAGGATCTTTTTGACGTAGATCCCCGGGTCGTTGAAGATCTCGGGCACGCTGAGGGGCTCCACCACCTCGGCCATCTGCGTGCGGATGACGTCTTCGAGCAGATCGTCGATCGACGAGTAATGGGTGTAGAAGGTCTTGCGGTCGATGTTGGCCTTGTGCGCTAGGGACGTGATCGTGATCTTCTTGTAATCGGTCGTTTTGATCAGATCGTAGAATGCCGCGCGGATGGCGTTGCGCGTGCGGACGACGCGGCGGTCCGTCTTTTTGGCTTCGGTGGTTGCCATGCTGTCTCCCTCTCTTGTACCGCATATGACAAGCGATGTGGCCTATTGGGCACATCGCCGTTTTCGTTGCTTAACTCGGGTAATAAAGCCTGATAAAACCCGCAAAAAGCAACAAAATGATCACTTTTGGTCATTGAGCTTATTTCGCCTGCGTGGATAATATAATCCACAAATGTAGAAAAAACAACGTATGAAGATATGTGTAGAGGGGGACAAATGAAAGCTACCGACCAAATCAAACGCATCGCCTTCGATAAGGCGATGGACTACTTCCTCGCCGATCCCGAGACCAACATCCCGAAGATCATGGGCCTGCTCGACAAAGCGGCGCCGGCAAACCTCTTCCCGACCCAGAGAGAGGCGTTCCGCAGCGCTATCGACAACAAGAGCAACTGGTATCAGCTGATCCTGCATACGGTCAACGACATGAACCCCGAAGTGCGCAACGATCTGCTGAAGACGTTCATAATCGACGGCAACCTCATGGCGTGGCCCCAGCAGGAAGCCAATCGCGAGAAGTACCAGTGCAACATCCCGTGGGCCATCCTGCTCGACCCGACGAGCGCCTGCAACCTGCACTGCAAGGGCTGCTGGGCGGCTGACTACGGTCACAAGCTGAACCTCTCTTTGGAAGAGATCGACTCGATCATCACCCAGGGCAAAGAGCTCGGCACGCATGTCTACATCTACACGGGCGGCGAGCCGCTGGTGCGCAAGCGCGACCTCATCAAGATCTGCGAGATGCACCCCGACTGTGCCTTCCTGTGCTTCACCAACTCCACGCTGATCGACGAGGAGTTCTGCCAGGAGATGATCCGCGTCAAGAACTTCATCCCCGCCATCAGCGCCGAGGGCAACGAGCACACGACCGATGCCCGCCGCAGCGAAGGCGTCTACTTCAAGATCGAGCGTGCGATGGACCTGCTGCGCAAGCACCATCTCCCGTTCGGCATCTCGTGCTGCTGGACGAGCCAGAACGCCGATGCGGTTGCCACCGAGGAGAACGTCGACTGGATGATCGAGAAGGGCGCGCTATTCTGCTGGTACTTCCACTTCATGCCGGTCGGCCGCGACGCGTCGCCTGAGCTCATCCCGACGCCCGAGCAGCGCGAGCGCATGTGCCACTTCGTGCGCGACATGCGCGAGAAGAAGCCGCTCTTCACGCTCGACTTCCAAAACGACGGCGAGTTCGTGGGCGGCTGCATCGCCGGCGGGCGCCGCTACCTGCACATCAACGCGGCGGGCGACGTGGAGCCGTGCGTGTTCATCCACTACTCCAACGCGAACATCCGCGAGGTCAGCTTGCTCGATGCGCTGCGCTCGCCCCTGTTCATGAAGTACTACGAGGGTCAGCCGTTCAACGACAACGGCCTCATGCCCTGCCCGATGCTCGAGAACTCCGACATCCTGCCGAGGATCGTCAAGGAATCGGGCGCCCACTGCACCGACTTGGTGTCCCAGGAAACCCCTGAGCAGCTGCGTGAGAAGACCGCTCCTGCAGCCGCGCAATGGGCTCCGGTCGCCGAGCGCATGTGGAACGATCCGACCGACCCGCTCTTTGAGAAGCGCCATGATCCGAAGCAGGGCATGTCCGACACCGACATGACCAAGTTCGAGCGCTTGGGCCGTGAGCGCGAGCCCTTCAAGGACGAGGAGCCGCAGCGCGACGCCGCCTGTGCATAAACCGATCATTTCGCCGCCGCGTGCACGATGCGCCGGCGGCGATGGTACCATCCTCCTGATAATGTTTTGAGACGGCGAGGCGCTCTAGCGGCGCCCCGCCGTCTTTCTGAAAGGAAACACGATATGCACGACAAGAAGCATTCGTATCTGTTCACGAGCGAGTCGGTGACCGAAGGCCATCCCGACAAGATCTGCGATCAGATCTCGGACGCCATCCTCGATGCCATCCTCGCCAAGGAGATCGAGCTGGCCGCCACGGGCTATGTGGCGCCGGGCGGGCATCCGGCCGATCCGAGCCAGGTGCGCTGCGCCTGCGAGACCATGGCGACGACCGGCATGATCGTCGTCACCGGCGAGATCCGCACCCAGGCCTACGTCGACGTGACCGGCATCGTGCGCAGCGTGCTGCGCGACATCGGCTACGATCGCGCCAAGTACGGGTTCGACTGCGACACCTGCGGGGTGCTCAACGCGATTCACGACCAGTCGCCCGACATCGCCCAAGGCGTCGACGAGTCGTATGAGGCGCAGAGCGGCGTGGCGGGCGATTCGTACGACTGCATCGGCGCCGGCGACCAGGGCATGATGTTCGGCTATGCCTGCAACGAGACCAAGACGCTCATGCCGATGCCCATCTACCTGGCGCATCGCCTGTCCGAGCGCCTGTCTGCGGTGCGCAAGGACGGCACGATGCCGTATCTGCGCCCCGACGGCAAGACGCAGGTGAGCGTCCGCTACATCGACGATGTGCCGACGCAGGTGGAGAAGGTCGTCGTGTCGACCCAGCACTCCGAGGAGGTCGAGCCCGAGCTGTTGCGTCGCGAGCTGATCGCCAACGTGATCGACCCGGTGTTCAAGGAAGAGGGCGTCACGGTCGCCGACGATCTCGAGCTGTACGTGAACCCGACGGGCCGCTTCGTCATCGGCGGCCCCATGGGCGACGCGGGCCTTACCGGCCGCAAGATCATCGTCGACACCTACGGCGGCATGGGCCGTCACGGCGGCGGCGCGTTCTCCGGCAAGGACTGCACGAAGGTCGACCGCTCGGCTGCCTACGCGGCGCGCTGGGTGGCCAAGAACGTGGTGGCCTCGGGGCTGGCGAACCGCTGCGAGGTGCAGGTGGCCTACGCCATCGGCGTGGCGCGCCCGGTGTCTTTGATGGTCGACACGTTCGGCACGGCGACGGTGCCCGAGGAGATCATCGAGGCGGCGGTGGCAGAAGTCTTCGACCTGCGCCCCGGCGCGATCATCGACGAGCTCGACCTGCGTCGCCCGATCTATCGCAAGACGGCGGCGTACGGCCACTTCGGCCGTGAGCTCCCCGAGTTCACGTGGGAAAAGACCGACAAGGCGCTCGCGCTCAAACAGGCGGCAGATCGCCTGGTGCAGGCTTAAAGGGGGCGGCGCGGGCCCGCGCGGGCGGTGCGCTATACTCGCAGACATGCAACTTGCCTCTGTGATCCTCGACATACCGACGGCTTCCCTCGATACGCCCTATACCTACGCTGTGCGCGCTTCCGACCTCGCGCAGCTGGCTCCGCCTGCCTCTGAGCAGGTCTCACTCGACGAGCTGCTCGCTGCTCCTGGGCGTGGCGCGGCGGGCAGCGCGGACGGCGCGCGGCAGCCGATCGAGGTGGGCTGCGCGGTGCTGGTGCCGTTCGGCCACCGCCAGGCAGTGGGTTTCGTGACGGCGCTCGTCGAGGCGGGCGAGCCCGGCTCCCCGTCGTGGCCCGCCGGAGTCGATCCGGCCAAGCTCAAGGCCATAGATCGCGCGGTGAGCCGCCCCTACTTCAACGAGGTCGGTGCCCGCTGCGCCGCTTTTCTGGCGCAGCGCTACATCGCGCCGTTCGCGTCGTGCATTCGCCTGTTCATGCCGCCCGGAGGCGTTCCCAAGATGGAAAAGGTCGACGGGCGCTGGGAGCTGACGCGCCCGGTGGTGCAGGAGGCCGACGAGCGCTGGGTGCGCCGCCTGCCGGCTGCCGACGGGTTCACCCCGCGCAAGGGCGCCGTCAAGCAGGAGCTGGTGATGGCCGCGCTCGCCCAGGGCGATCTGCGCACAGCCGAGCTCACCGCCGAGTACGGCAACCTGTCCTCCACGCTGAAGTCGCTGGAGAAAAAGGGCGTCATCGCCTTGGAGACCCGCCGGCGCCTGCGCGCCCCCGGCGCGGAATCTCCTGCCTTTACCGCGCGCCTGCGCCCGCGTCCCGAGCTCACCTCTGACCAAGCCCGCGCGCTTGAGATGATCGAGGCGGCAGCCAACGCCGCCGACGGCGAGGTCGTCGTTGTGGACGGCGTGACCGGCTCGGGCAAGACCGAGGTCTACCTTTGCGCGATCGAGCGCGCGCTGGCGCAGGGCAAGGGCGCCATCGTGCTCGTCCCCGAGATCTCGCTCACGCCCCAGACCCTCGCGCGTTTCCGCGGTCGCTTCGGCGACACGGTGGCCGTCTTGCATTCGCGCATGTCGCAGGGCGAGCGCTACGATCAGTGGGATCTGATCCGCACGGGCGCGGCGCGGGTGGTCGTGGGCGCTCGCAGCGCGCTGTTCGCCCCGGTGCCCGACGTCGGCATCGTGATCGTCGACGAGGAGCACGAGTCCAGCTACAAGCAGGACCAGGCGCCGCGCTACGTCACGCGCGATGTGGCGGAGTGGATGGCGCGCGAGACGCACGGCGTGCTCGTGCTGGGGTCGGCCACGCCCTCGATCGAGGCCCTCCATCGCTGCGAGACCGATGCGCGGTGGCATCGTGTGGAGATGCCGACGCGCGCCAACGGCAAGCCGCTGCCGACCATCCAGGTGGTGGACATGGCGCGCGAGTTCGGCGGCGGAAACCGCTCGATGTTCTCGCGCGCGCTGCGCGAGGCGCTCTTCGAGACGATCGACAAGGGCGAAAAGGCCGTGCTCATGCTCAACCAGCGCGGGTTCGCCCAGTTCCTGCTCTGCCGCGACTGCGGCTTTGTGTCCACCTGCGACGCGTGCTCGACGTCGCTGACCTACCATGAGCGCGCCGGCCGCTTGATCTGCCATCACTGCGGCCATGAGGAGCCGGTGCCCGCGGTCTGCCCCGAGTGCGGCAGCCCCTACCTGAAGCGCTTCGGTGCCGGCACCCAGCGCGTCGAGGCCGAGCTCACCTCACTCGTCGCCGGGCGGACGTGCGAGGTGGTGCGCATGGACGCCGACACCACCTCGCACAAGGGCGACCACCAGCGCTTGCTCGAGCGGTTCGCCGGCGCGGGGGCTGCGGTGCTGCTGGGCACCCAGATGATCGCCAAGGGGCTCGACTTCGACGAGGTGACGCTCGTCGGCGTCATCAACGCTGACACGATGCTCAAGCTGCCTGATTTCCGCAGCTCGGAGCGCACGTTCGACCTGATCGAGCAGGTCGCCGGCCGCTCGGGACGCGCCGATCTGCCCGGGCGCGTCATCGTGCAGACTTACAGCGCCTCTGACGTGGTGATCAAGGCGGCCGCCCGCTACGACCGCGCGCGCTTCTTGGATGAGGAGCTGCGGCTGCGGCGCGGGCTGGGGTACCCGCCGTTCGTGCGCTTGGCCAACGTGCTCGTCTGGGGCAAGAACGAGGTGCGCGTGCGCGCCGTGGCCCAGAGCCTGTACGCGGATGTGACGTCGATGGTGCTGCAGGACGCGGGGTGGACCGTCCTGCCGCCGACGGCCTGCGTGCTCGAGCGGCTCAAGGGCGCGTGGCGCTACCATATCGTGGTGAAGGCGCCGGAGGGAGACGACATCGCGCATCGTTTGGGGCGCTACTTCCGCGAGCGCGCGATCGAGCGCGACGTGCGCGTCTCGATCGACGTCGACCCGACGAGCCTGCTGTAGCGCGGTCGCGCTTTTCCGCAGGTGAAAGCCGCTTTGCTCGACGGGCGCATGCGCTCTGTGGGCCTCGCATCTTGCTCAACAGGCGCTCTATGCGCCTCGCGGCGCGCTCCTCATCCGCCCTTCGCGCCTTGTGCGGCGACCGATTTCTACGCTTTGGTGTAGAGCTGATGCTTTTGGGCCGCAGTGCGCATTCGGCGTTATAATGGCATGATGTTTTCATGGGGTAGTGTCCCCATGTGTGTAGAAACGTTGAAAGGAAACGACGTGGCAAAAGCTTCCTCGCAATCGTCTGAATCCAAAGCAAAGACAACGAAAGAGGAATCGCAGGCGCAGCCGAAGAAGGCTGCAGCCAAGACGTCCGCGAAGGCGTCCGCTGCCAAGAAGGCGTCCGGCACGACCGCGGCCAAGAAGGCCCCTGCCAAGAAAGCTGCCCCGAAGAAGGAGACCGCGAAGGCCAAGAGCGCGGCCGCTTCGAACAAGGCTGCCGAAGAGGCCAAGGCGGCAGCTGCCGACGAGCAGGAAGACGAAGAGGTCGAGGACATCCTCGAATCCGATTCGGTCGAGCCTGACCTCACCGACGACGCGTCCGACGACGACAACGATGAGGACGTGAAGGAGGGCGATCTCACCGACGACAACCTGCTCGAGGGCATTCCCGAGGAGGAGCTGAAGGCCACGACCGAGATCGCCGTTCCCAAGGTCTCCAACAAGGCCAAGACCAAGCGCTCGCGCGCTCGTAAATCTTCCGGCGATTCGTCGGTTGCGCTGCTCACCGGCGACCCGGTGCGCATGTACCTGAAGGAAATCGGCAAGGTGTCCCTGCTCACCGCTGCAGAGGAGATCGACCTTGCCATGAAGATCGAGGCCGGCGTCGCCGCCACCGAGGAGCTTGAGAAGGCCGAAGAGGACGGCGTTCAGCTCGAGCGTCGCGAGCGCCGTCGCCTGACGCGCGTCGAGCAGGTGGGCCTGGATGCCAAGCAGCAGCTCATCGAGGCGAACCTTCGCCTGGTCGTCTCGATCGCCAAGCGCTACGTCGGTCGCGGGATGCTCTTCCTCGACCTGATCCAGGAGGGCAACCTCGGCCTCATCCGCGCGGTCGAGAAGTTCGACTACACCAAGGGCTTCAAGTTCTCCACGTACGCCACGTGGTGGATTCGCCAGGCCATCACCCGCGCGATCGCCGACCAGGCGCGCACGATCCGCATCCCGGTGCATATGGTCGAGACCATCAACAAGCTCGTCCGCATCCAGCGCCAGCTGCTGCAGACGCTCGGCCGCGAACCTACTCCGGAGGAGATCGCCGAGGAGATGGGCCTGACGCCCGAGCGCGTGCGCGAAATCCAGAAGATCAGCCAGGAGCCGGTGAGCCTCGAGACGCCGATCGGCGAGGAAGAGGATTCCCAGCTCGGCGACTTCATCGAGGACGACGCTGCGGTCGTGCCGCCCGATGCGGCGAGCTTCAGCATGCTGCAGGAGCAGCTGTCCAAGACGCTCGAGGGCTTGGCCGAGCGCGAGCGCAAGGTCATCAGCCTGCGCTTCGGCTTGGAAGACGGCCATCCGCGCACGCTCGAAGAGGTCGGACGCGAGTTTGGCGTCACGCGTGAGCGCATCCGCCAGATCGAGAGCAAGACGCTCGCCAAGCTGCGCCATCCTTCCCGCTCCCAGAAGCTGAAGGACTACCTGGAAGACTAGCGGCTGATCATCGTCATGACGCAAGGCCCCGGCAGCATGTGCTGTCGGGGCCTTGTTGCGTTGAGGCATGATCCGCGCAAGAGGGGGCGCCCGCAGCATCGCGTGGCGCGTAGTCCTGTGGCGGCGCCGTGGGATCGTGCGGGAGGAAAACGCATGCGGCAGCGCGTTCGTTTTGGGAATCGCGTGCGGGCTGCCGGGCGGTTTCATGAGACAATCAGGCGGATCGCATTATCGCTAGAGCAAGCGCGGCCGCAAGGCGCCTTGCCACCTGAGAGGATCCCTATGGAAACGTCGTTGCTGGAATACTTCGCCACCTGCCCGAAAGGGTTTGAGGAGTTGGCGGCGGGCGAGCTCAAGCGCCTGCGCGCGCAGCGGGTGCGCCCGCTCAAGGGCGGCGTGGCGTTCTTCGGCGACCTGGCGTGCGGCTATCGTGCCTGCCTGTGGGCGCGCATCGCTTCGCGCGTGACGCGGGTGCTCGCGCGCGTCGACGCCCACAGCGCCGAGGCGCTCTACGACGGCGCACGCGCCATCGCGTGGGAGAACTTCGTCGCGCCGGGCGCCACGATCGCGGTGTCGGCCCACGGCGTGAACGATGCCCTGCGCAACTCCCAGTTCACGGCACTCAAGGTGAAAGACGCGCTCTGCGATCGCCTTCGCACGATGCAGGGAGCCCGCCCCGATGTGGCGCCGTACCGACCCGACGTGCCCGTGTGGGTCACCGTGCACGGCAAGAAGGCCACGGTGTCGATCGACTTCGCCGGCGAATCCCTACATCACCGCGGGTACCGCGCGCCGGGCAAGCTGCCGGCAGGCACCGTCAAGGAGGGCCTGGCAGCCGGGATGCTCGTCTGGGGCGGCTGGGATCGCGTGGCATCGCCGGGTGTGCGCCGCGGGGCCGCGAAGCGCGCTGGCGCCGAGGGCACCGCTCCCGCTCCCGCCTTCGTCGACCCGTCGTGCGCAGACGGCGTGATCGTGCTCGAGGCGGCCATGATGGCGGCGGATCGCGCGCCGGGCCTGTCGCGCGACTACTGGGGCTTCGAGGGCTGCGCCGATTTCGATGCCGACGCGTTCGACGAGGTGCTGGCGGAAGCCGACGAGCGCTTTGAGACGGGCTTGGAGACGCTGCCTGTCATGGTGGGCTGCGCGACCGATGAGGCGGCGCTCGAGACAGCGCGCGCTCAAGCCCGCCGCTTGGGGCTGGCCGCGCACGTGCAGTTCGTCTGCGCTCACACCGATGCTTTGCCCGACGTGCTCGCCGATGCGGGCATCGAGGCAGACGCTCCCGGCTTCATCGCCTTTTCCGCCCCCTCGGGCCTGCTGCTGTTCGCGCGCGGCGGATCGTCGTTTTACGAGGGCCTGTCACACAGCCTCGAAGGGCTGACCGAGGCGTGGAGCATGGTCGTGCTCGCCTCGGATGCGAGCGTGGACACGTCGCTGGGCTATGAGGCCGAGCGGACGCTTGCGGTCTACAACGGCAACGTCGATGCCGAGCTGCGCAGCTATCGGCTGGGCACGTCGTTCATGATCGATATCCCCGTCGTCACGCTCGAAGGCGCAGAACGCACGGTGTCCGTCACCTCCGATCACGCTGCCCAGTTCGCCGGCCGCCTGCGCAAGATGGCGCGTGAGCGACGCAAGTGGGCGCGCAAGCACGCCATCAACGCGTATCGCATCTACGATGCCGACCTGCCTGATTACGCGGTCTCGGTCGATCTGTTCTTGGAAGAGGGCACGGGGGTGCCCTCTCTTCTCGTCTCTGAGTACCAGGCGCCGCGGGACATCGACCCGAACAAGGCCGCCCGGCGCTTTCGCGATGCGGTGGCCGTGGCACGCGCGCTGCTCGACGTGCCGGAAGAGCACGTCTTCACGCGCGTGCGCCGTCAGGACCGCGGCGGCTCCCAGTATCGCCAGGACGATCATCGCTCGCATACCGTGATCGTCGAGGAGGCCGGCCATCCCTTCGAGCTCGACTTGTCGGGCTATCTGGACACGGGGCTGTTCCTCGACCACCGCATCACGCGCGCGCTGGTCGGCGAGCGCGCGGCGAACACCGCCTTCCTTAACTTATTCGCCTACACGGGCACGGCGACGGTGTACGCAGCAGCCGGTGGGGCCGCATCCACGACGACCGTGGACATGAGCAAGACGTATCTCGATTGGGCGCGCCGCAACATGGAGCGCTCCGGGTTTCGCGGTCGTGCCCATCGCTTCATCTGCGCCGATGTGCTGTCGTGGGTCGAGCAGGCCGCGGATGCCGGCGAGCGCTTCGATCTGGTGTTCGTCGATCCGCCCACGTTTTCCAATTCCAAGACGATGGGGGAGCGCACCTGGGACATCCAGCGCGACCACGCCGCGCTGCTCGCGCATGTCCGCGCGCTGCTCGCACCGGGCGGCTCGATCGTGTTCTCGGGCAACCTGCGCTCGTTCAAGCTCGACCGTGCGGCGCTTGAGGATATGGGGCTTGACGTGGAGGATCTCACCGCCGCCACGATCCCCGAGGACTTCGCCCGCAACCCGCGCATCCACTTCTGCTACCTGCTCACCGACGCCGCGTCGTGAGGGCGGCGCCGCATCGAGGGGCCCCTCGTACGTCCCCTCTTCTCAAAAAGAGCTTACGAGCTGGTTAACGTCGGCGTGAATCGGCCCTCGACGTTGTAATATCGAAGCGAACATGAGAGATAACGAGCCGGGATGGCAAGGCCGCTCGTCGCAGGTCATGAGGGGATCGCCCTCGGACGCGGCGCGCGCGTCGCCCGGCATGCGAGGGGGAAACCATGGCAAAGCGCTTTGAGGAAACGGTGAGGTTGGGCGTGGGTTCGCGCATCCACTTCAGGAAGGCCGGTCCGGTGCCGGGCCTGGGCTTCAAGGGCGGGTCGGCTGCGATCGGCAAGAACGAGACCTTTCTCAACGTCGACGTGCTGGGCACGGGCCTGTCGTCGCGCGCGGTGGTGTCGCGCCTGGCGATGGACGGCCTGGCAGCCGGCCTGGTCTCTGAGCCGTCGAGCGAGGCGCAGGCAGCTGCCGAAGCGCTGCGCGCCTGGTCGTCCGATGGCCAGAGCCTCGAGCTCACCGTCGAGGTGTCGGTCACGGGACGCACCGTCTTTCGTCGCCCCGATACCGACGAGGCCATCACCGATCCTGCCCTGATCCAGGGAATCAAGCAGCTACCCCAGGTCAAGGCCGCGCTGCTCGTGCTGAAGCACGAGCAGGAGCGCGTCTGGGATGAGGTGTGCATGGAGATGGTGGACATGGGCCGCGAGCTCGTCGACATCTATCGCCTGACGCCGCCGGTTGTGCCCGCCGATTCCTTCGACGCGGCCGACGAGACGGTGTTCGCCCATCGCGTCATCAACGCTGAGGACCACACGCGCGAGCACGAGCTCGAGCTGTTCTTGCAGGGCGGCAGCCCGCAGGAGCGCGTGGTTGGCTGGCTGTCCGATCTGACGCTGCCCGTTGGCCTGACGGCGCAGGTCGCCTGCTTTGGCGGGCTCGCCTGTATCGACATCGACCTGCCGACGATCGACGACCTGCCCAAGACGGCGGTCAAGAAGCTGCCTCACGGCGAGGTGAAGATCGTCGAGAAGACGGCGGCCCAGGCGCGCCAAGACTACGCTACCTGCGTGCTTGGCCTGGCGTTCTTCGTCGCGGCCAACGTCTGCAACCTCAACAAGGGCATCCATCGCGTCCTGGTCTCCGGCTTTGGTGCCCTCGATCCTGCCGCCGATGCGCCTGAGTGCGCCTACTCCATCCTGTTCCCGCGCACCCAGCTCGAGAACCTGCGCGTCGCCGATCCGCTGCGCGCGTTGGGCGGGTGCACCCATCGCGTCAAGCTGTCCGCCGACTTCATGTTCGCGCCGGTCGAGCCGTGCGACCCGGCCGACTTCGCGCAGGGCTGATTCTTCCCATCGCTCCCTGTACGCTGCATGAGAAGGGCGGGCCTGTCGGGCTCGCCCTTTTTCGTTGCGCTGCGTCAGCCCTGCTTGCGGCAGGTGTTCCGTCTTCCTGCTCTTATACGTGCCGTCAATAACGTCGCCGCTCCTTCTTCCTGGTGATTTCCGTCGATTGCGTCGTCATACGGTACAAAAATGCCGTATTTCACCTCGGAACATATCATTGTGTTATGTTTTCTCCTCGTTTGGGAATCTTAGCTATTGGATTCTGTTGCCCTCTCTTCCCATAATCAAAACCAACGAAGGGGCCGCACGAGGCGGCTGCGGAGTTCACCGATGAAGGGGCCGCACGAGGCGGCCGCGGAGGGACTAAGAGGGTTCGGCCGTAAGGGACGGTCGCGAAGAGCATGCAAGGGGATGCGCACCATGGAACAGATCAAGATGGCAGTATTGGGAATGAACCAGGGGTCCAAGACCGCGCGTGACGCGGTGGCCAACCCCGAGGTCGATCTGGTGGCCGTTGCCGGCCGCGACGAGCAGGACCGCGAGATCGCGGCCGAGCTGGGCGTGCCGATCTACGACGACTACGAGCTTCTGCTCAAGCAGGAAGATCTCGATGCCGTGTGGATCTCCCTGCCCAACCAGCTCCATCGCATCGCGACCGAGAACGCGGTTGCGGCGGGCATCAAGTTCATCCTGCTCGACAAGCCGATCGCCGATACCGTCGAGGACGCCGAGGCCATCATCAAGGTCTGCAACGACGCGGGTGCGACGCTGCTCATCGGCCACCATCGCCGTTCCTCGAGCAAGTATCTGCTGCTGCGCGAGATCATCGACTCGGGCCGTCTGGGCGACGTCGTGGGCATCCAGTCCAGCTTCGCCATCGCCAAGGCCCATTCCTACTTCGACGTCGAGTGGCGCGTGACCGAGGGCGGCGGTCCTCTGCTCATCAACGCGATCCACGACTTCGACGATCTCAACTACGTCACGGGTGCTCACCCGGTCAAGGTCTACGCCACGACGCGCAACACGATCCGCCACAATCCGGTAGAGGATTCCGCGCAGGTCATCGTCGAGTACGACAACGGCGTCACGGCGGGCTACTTCATCTCGGACGGCACGCCGAGCCCGTGGAACTACGACCTCGCCGCGTTCGAGAACCCGTTTCTGACCATGGCTCCGGGCGAGAACAGCATGCACGTCTTCGGCACGAAGGGCTCGTTCGGGTTCCCCAACATGGA
The DNA here is from genome assembly GCA_963601095.1 of Oscillibacter sp. MSJ-31. Lineage (GTDB taxonomy): Bacteria > Actinomycetota > Coriobacteriia > Coriobacteriales > Eggerthellaceae > Anaerotardibacter. The sequence goes on from CAVCDZ010000095.1 coordinate 46,452, forward strand.
CCTGTACTACTACGACGAGAACGACTTCGGCTGGTGGTCGCCGATGCTGCACGAGCACTTCGAGTACGAGAAGATCGACCCGTACGTCTCTGAGCTCGCCCACCTGGTCGATCTGGTGAAGGGCCGCGAGACGGTGCCGCGCTGCTCGGGCGAAAACGGCCTCGACACGCTCAAGGTGATCAATGCCATCAAGGAATCTGCGGCGACCGGCGAAGCGGTTCGCCTGTAGACGCGAGGGCGTCGGGCGGCCCGGCTGGGCGGGCTGCCCTCGCATACCAAGGGCGGCGCTCTTGCGCGCTGCCGACGATGCGGGCGGCGCATGCGCGCCTGCAAGGAACCGCGCTCGGGGAGAAGGACCCGGCGCGGCAGAAGGAGAGGGAATAACCATGGGAATCGATCTGACTATCTCGGGCGCCACCAAGCTGGTGGGCCTGCTGGGCTCGCCCGTTGAGCACTCGATGTCGCCGGTCATGCACACGGCGTCGTTTCAGAAGCTGGGCGTGGATGCGGTGTACGTCGCCTTCGACGTGACACCCGATCGTCTTGAAGACGTCGTCCGCGGCATGGAGAAGATGGGCATCGTCGGCTGCAACGTCACGATGCCGTGCAAGACGTCGGTGGGCGCTTATCTCGATGAGCTGAGCCCGGCTGCCGAGCTGATGGGCGCGGTCAACACCGTGTCGTTCAAGGACGGCAAGGCGCGCGGCGACAACACCGACGGCGCTGGGTTCGTCGAGGGCCTGCGTCGCCATGGCTTCGAGCCGGAAGGGAAGGTCGTCACGATCGTCGGTGCCGGCGGCGCAGGGTCGGCGATCTTCACCCAGCTCGCGCTCGAGTCGGTGGCCTGCATCAACGTCTTCAACCTGCGCGACGATTTCTGGGACGCCACCCAGGCGCGCATCGCTGATCTGGCCAGCAAGACCGGCGTGCCCATGGTGTTGAACGACCTGGACAACAAAGAGCAGCTGGCCCGCGCCCTCAAAAACTCCCAGCTCTTCGTCAACGCGACGCGCGTGGGCATGCACCCGCTCGAGGACGCCTGCGCCATCGACGAGGACATGCTGCACGACGACCTGTTCGTCTCCGACACGGTCTACGACCCGCGCGAGGCGAAGCTGATCCGCATGGCCAAAGAGCATGGCCTGCCCACGATGCCCGGCATCGAGATGCTGATGCAGCAGGCGGCGCTGGCGGAGAAGATCTGGTTCGACGTCGATATGCCGATGGACTTCATCGAAAAGGAATACTTCTAAGGGATAACCCGGCGCAAGCGAGGCGGGGCGGCGTGCGGCTGTCCCGCCTCCCTGTGCCTACGATGGTACACTGATAGCCAAGGCATCCGGAGTGAGGGGTGGGCATGCGCCTGGAGTATCTGCGCTATTTTGATCATTTGGCCGACGTGCTGAGCTTCACGCGCGCCGCCGAGGACCTTTACCTCGCTCAGCCGACGCTCTCGACGGCCATCAAGCGCCTGGAAAAGGAGCTTGGCGTCACGCTGTTCAGGCGGGGCGAGGGGATGTCGCGCGTCGAGCTCACCGCTGCCGGCGAGGTGCTCCACGAGCACGTCTCCCAAGCGCTCAAGACCTTCGACGCGGGGCTGCGCCTTGCGCTCGAGACCCAAGGCGAGCTCAACTCGTCGCTGCGCGTCGGGACGATCTACGCGATGCAGGGGCGCATCTGGTCGCAGGCGATGCAGGCGTTTTCCGACTCGCAAGGGACGCCGGCTCATGTGTCGATCGACCAGGCGTACTCGTATGAGCTGGTGAAACGTCTGGTCGCGGGCGATTTGGACGTCGCGTTTGCCGGCCGCGTGCCAGGCTCCGAGAACCTCGATCGCGTGCTCGTGTGGTCGCAGCCCCTCGTACTGTGCGTGAACAAGGCCCACCCGCTTGCCAAGCGCACGTCGGTGTCGCTGGCCGATCTTGCCGGTGGCGAGTACCTGACCTATTCCCGACAGTCGCCCGTGTCGTTCGCGCTCGACGAGCATCTGCCGAAAGGCCAATTCACGTTGCTGCGCGAGCACAACGACGAGATCACCCTCTGCGGTCTGGTGACGTCGGACCCTGCGAGGATGGCGATCCTGTGCTACTCGTTTTTGATCGAGGCGTTTCCCGATGTCGTGTGCGTGCGGATCGACGGCGTGCCGGTGGACTTTCAGAAGGTGTACCTGTTCAGCCGCCACGAGATGCACCCGCGGGTGGTGTCGGACTTCATCGACTTCATGGCGGCCTATCGGTTCCCCAATGCCCTGACGCACGGTCAGGTGAACGCCGCGCGCTGACGGCGTTGGGGGCGCAACGGGCGGCAGGGGCGCAACGGGCGGCAGGACTCCACCCGCGCTGACGGACGGACGCAGGCAGGTCGGCCTGCCTGCGTAGGCCTTCGCCTCCTAGATGCGGTCGGCGTGCTTGAGGACGACCTGGCAGCTCTTCATGGTCTTGAGCGCGGCGCGATGCGACTCCGGCGTCACGCCGGCGCAGCAGGCGGCGTCCACGATGATGGGAACTTCGGGCATGAAGGCCTTGAACAGAAGCGCGTTGCTCACGACGCAGATGTCGGTGCACAGCCCCACGAGCTCGATCGATTCGATGGTCTCGACATGGCTGATGTTCGCCAGGTGCGAGGCCAGGTCAACGCTTCCGAACGACCTCTTCTCGAAGAGCGGCGCCTCGCGCTCGATGCGCACCGCGTCGATTTTGTCGGCCAGGCGCCAGCCGTCGGTGCCCTTGATGCAATGCGGGACCGGCAGCATCGATCCTTCTTGAGTGGACAGGTAGTCCACGTCGTGCGTGTCGAGCGTGAAGACCACCTCTCCGTCGAAGTCCCGCGCGCGCGTCGCCACCAGATCGACGATGGCGCGTGCCTCGGCGGTGCCGAGCGATCCTGAGATGAAGTCGTTTTGCATGTCGACGACGATCAAATACTTCATGGTTGTTCCCCCTCTGATAGGTGCGCCTTGCAAACCGGACGCTGTGGTGTTCTCCTCACTTCATGCCCCTAACCTGCATTATAGGCGCTCATCACCGCGCAGGAGCGCATCGACGAGCTCGTTGTCCTCCTCATCGCGCGAGCCGAGCGGCAATCCGCAGGCCTCGAAGAAGTGGCTGCCGGCGAATTGGCGCGCCCGAAAAGAGTCGTGCTCGCCGTCGTCGAGGTAGCGGATG
>CAVCDZ010000096.1:0-9800 GCA_963601095.1 Oscillibacter sp. MSJ-31
CCCGTACGGCCCGACCGAGCGCCTCTACCGCGACTGCCGCGCTATGTGGCTCGAGGAAGGTGCCCCGACGGTTCAGCGCATCACCATCGCTCGCGAGTGCGAGAAGCATGGCGGTCGCATCGACTACCTGTACTAGGCATTGCATGCGTAATTCATAAGAGTTGCGCACCAGCGGGTCTTCGTCCATTACACTGGACGGAGGCCCGCTTTCTATATGTGGCGGGCTGCGGATATGCTCAAGCGAAGAGGCCCTATGAATCTGTCCCAGTTACGCTATTCCAGAAAACTTGCCCAGGTGCAGCACTTCACCCGTGCGGCCGAGGAGCTGTTCATCACCCAGCCGGCCCTGTCCAACTCGATCAAGCAGTTGGAAAACGAGCTCGGCGTGCCGATGTTCGAGCAGCAGGGCCGCAACGTCAGGCTGACCAAGTATGGACGCGAGTTCAACGAATACGTGACCGAGGGGCTCGATGCCATCGACAAGGGCATCCAGATCGAGCGCGAGCATGCCAACAACCTGTCGGGCTCGATCGACATCGGCACGATCTTCACGGTGCAGTCCGACTACCTGCCGGCGCTTCTGCGCCGCTATCGCAGCATCTACGGGACGCACGTCGACGTGCGCTTGTACCAGGGCCTCACGCAGGGGCTGGTCGAGAACCTTGAAGACGGGACCTATGACATCGTGATCGGCGCGTATGTCGAGAACCGTCCCGACCTCGAGTTCGTTCAAGTCCTCGCGCAGGACCTCGTGGCCATCGTGCATGAGAACAACCCGTTTTCGACGCGGGCGAGCCTATCGTTCGCTGATCTGGCGCAGACCCAGATCGTCACCTATCGCCCTGAGACGCCGATCGGGCGCGAGGTCAAGAAGCTCGTCGACGACCATGGGCTGACCGTCGAGCAGTGGTGCGACGACGAGATCACGCTCGGCAGCGTGGTGGCCGTCGAGCCGCACATGGTGGGCATCTCGCTCGACACGCTGGGGCTTGCCCCGTTCGAGCAGCTGCGGCGCATCCCTCTCTCCGACGTGCCCCATGGCCTGCATCCGATCTACCTGATCTACCGCAAGAACGCGCATAAGACGCGCGCGGTCGAGAACATGATCACGCTGGCTTCGTCGATGGAGTGGGACGGCACGACGGGCACGCTCGACGCCGAGGCGCTCAAAGGCGACGCCGGGGCGCGCGAGTAGGGCGCTGGCGTGCTGCGGCGCATCGTCGACATAATCCCGTACGTCGCGTTTCTGGTCGCCCTCTTCTTCGTCGAGTACAACCTCTTCGGCGTCGAGGACGCGCTGCTGGGCATCGTGTTCCAGTCGTTTGCCCGCACGATGGTGGAGTCGGCCGGGCTGTCGTTTGCGAACTACCTCAAGCATGCCTCGCTCTTCTTGATCATGAGCCTCTGCTCGTCGGTAGCAGGGCTCCATCCGGTGCTGTTGATCGTTGGCAGCGCCCTCTACATGTTCTGTATCACGCTGATGAACTCGGACGACTACCTGCCGCGCAACTTCTTCATGCTGGGGATGGGCTTTCTGCTGCTCGAGATCTACCCGCTCCAAGCGCACGAGATCCCGATGCGCCTGGTGGCGACGCTGTTCGCGATCGCCTGCACCACGGCGTTCATCTACGCGATGCGCGCCACCCGTCCCGGGCGCGAGATCACGCGCGACAGGGGCTTTGTCATGCGCGCCTTCGACGACATTGGCTTTCAGCTGATCGACGTCTCGCACGCCGACGTGTCCAACCTCGATCCCCACCGCGTCTATCGCATCACCCAGGAGTACTGCACGACGGAGTACGGCAACGTGTTTCGCCAGGGCGGCGTCTTGAGCGGCCGGCAGCGCTACACGTTCTTGCTTCTGGTGTGCGCCGAGCAGATCGCCGATATGATCCATGCCGCGGCGCGCAACGCCGAGGACATGGGGGAGAACGAGCGCACCTACCTCCTCGAGCTCTCCGAGGTGTTTCTAGGGTTCGGCCAGGGGCGCATCACCCAGGTGCGCGCGATGGTCTCGTCGCTCGAGGACTTCTTGGCGACGCACCGCCTCGTTTCGATCGAGCACGACACCGCCTGGCGCGCCACCCTCGAGGCGCTGGTCATGACGCTGCGCGACTCGCTCAAATCGCGCGATAACTCGACGCCGTTTTGGTGGGGGCTGCGCTATCGCTTGAAGTACATCCGCGAGAACTTCTCGCTGCAGAACACCCAGGTGCGCTTCGCCATCCAGCTCGGGGTGATCGTGGGCGCGTCGTTCTTCGTCTCCGAGATTATGCTGACCTACTTCAACACCCGCTTCGGCGTGTGGGTTCCGCTCGCGTCGTTTTTGATGCTGCAGACGTACCGCGATGAGTCGATGCGCACGATGGGCCAGCAGACCCTCGGCATGCTCATCGGCATGGCGCTGTTCGTTGCCGTCGTCCACTTCATCCCGGAGTCGGCCCGCATGCTGGTCGTGCTGATCGTGGGGTACGGCGTCATCATCCTGAACTTCGGGCCGATGGTCTCGATGGCGGCCGGCACCCAGCTGGCGCTGACGGCCTTCTACCCGACGGCGTCGCTCGGCGACACCCTGCTCACGCGCCTGCTCTTCGTGCTCACCGGAACGCTCGTGGCGGTGAGCATCCTCTACGTGCTGCTGTGCTCGCGCCGCTCGATGGCGATCGCCCACAAGATGCGCGAGATGGAGCGCGTCGACGAGCGCTTGCTGTCTCAGCTGCGCATCGACATGGACAAGGGCGAGGCGCGCAACGATCGCTCGATCCAGCTTCTGTACTACCTGCATATGAACGCTCAGATGCTCAATGGGCTTGCGGGGCAGGTCGACCGCGACATGGCCTGCGAGGTGGAGCGTCTGATCGAGGCGAACTATCAGTTTGCCATGGACGCGGCCCACGCGATCGTCTTCCTGAACTCGGACATCAAGCGCGAGCGCTACGACCACCTGGCGGGCACGACTCAGAAGCTGCGCATGAAGATCGACGATTTGCCGCTCGATGAGGTGCCCCTCGACGAAGAGGAGCGCTAGGGCGCGCTTATTCTGGCGGGCGCGGACGCAGGGGCGCTTGCGCTCCTGACGGTTGTGCGGCCTCAGTCCTCGTCGATGAAGAGGTCCGATGCCTCGTCTTTGTAGGGCTGGATCGACTCGACCATCCGCGTGAGCTTCTTCTCGAACTTCTTAACGGCGTCTTTGCCGACGGGCAGCCACAGCGGCAGCGGCTCGGGCGAGCTGGCGACGCGGTAGACGAAGGCCGCCGCCTTGTCAGGGTCGCCGTGCTGCTGGTAGTTGTGGCCGAGGCAGAAGTCCTCGGCGCCGCGCGCCGGGGTGCCATCGTAGGCCGCAAGCGGGTGGACGGGCGTGCGGATCGACGAGCCGTCGAAGAAGTTGGTGCGAAACATGCCAGGTTCGACGACCATGCTCTCGATGCCGAACGGGCGCATCTCAAGCGCGAGCGCCTCGCTCACGGCGGCGACGGCGAACTTGGTGGCGTCGTAGAGCGTCCCGCCGGGATCGCAGGAGAAGCTCGCCATCGAGCCGATGTTCACGATGCGCCCGGACTTATGGGCGCGCATGTGGGGCAGGACGGCGCGCGTGACGCTCATCATGCCGAAGACGTTCGTGTCGAAGATGGCGCGCGCCTCGGCGTCGGAAAGCTCCTCGAGGGCGCCGAAGATGCCGTAGCCGGCGTTGTTGACCAGCACGTCGATGCGGCCGAAGGCGGCGATCGCCTGCTCCACCGCACGCGCGATGGACGCCTCGTCGGTGACGTCGAGAGCGACGGGCAAGAGGTTGTCGGATACGCCCAGCGTCTCGGTCACGACCTCGGGCTTGCGGGCGGTGGCGACGACGCGCGCACCGTGCGCGAGCGCCGTGCGCGCGAACGCGCTTCCGAATCCGCGGCTTGCGCCGGTGATGAACCAAACCTGAGTGTCCATGGCTTTCCTTTTCGTCAGTTTCTGAGCGAGGCGAGGTCGGCCGGAGCTGCCGCGCCCCTCTCGGTGATGATAGCAGTAATGAGCGATGCCGGCGTGACGTCGAAGGCGGGGTTGTAGACGTCGGCGCCCTCGGGGATGCAATCGGTGACCTCGGCGGCGGCGCGCTCCTCGATCGGGATGAGGGAGCCGCGCGCGCAATCCCAGTCGATCGTCGAGAGCGGGGCGGCGATATAGAACGGGATACGGTGGTACTGCGCGAGCACGGCGACGCCGTAGGTGCCGATCTTGTTGGCCGCATCGCCGTTGGCGCAGATGCGGTCGGCGCCGACCACGACGGCGTTGATCTTGCCCTGCGCCATGAGGCTGGCGGCCATGTCGTCGCAGATGAGCGTCGTGGGCACGCCGACGCGCCCCAGCTCCCAGGCCGTCAGGCGCGCGCCCTGGCCGACCGGGCGCGTCTCGTCGGCGAAGACGTGCTCGACGATGCCCTGCTCATAGCCTGCGTAGACCACGCCGAGCGCGGTGCCGAAGAAGGCGCAGGCAAGCGAGCCGGCGTTGCAGTGCGTGAGGATGCGGGCGGGGCGAGGGAGGAGGGCGGCGCCTGTGCGGCCGATCGCGCGGCAGGACGCCTCATCGGCGTCGCGCAGCTCGCGGGTCGTGCGCACCAGCGCCCGGCGCGCCTCGTCGACCGATCCTGTCTGCGCAAGCGCCTCGCGGGCGGCGCGTTCGGCAGCACGCGCGCCCCACGACAGGTTGACGGCGGTGGGGCGTGCGGTCGCGACGATGTCTGCGGCCGCCGCAAGCTCGCGCTCGAACGCGTCGGGGGCGGCGACGGGACAGGTCGCGGCGAAGAGCGCAAGCGCTGCTGCGCCTGCGATGCCGAGGGCCGGCGCCCCGCGCACCTCAAGCGTCTTGATCGCGTCGACGAGGCGCCGCCAGTCGGTTATCTCGTCGATGACGAGCTCGCGCGGCAGGCGCGTCTGATCAACGATGCGCACGGCGCGCCCGTCGGGCGCAAGCTCGATCGTGCGCGGCAACCGTTCCAATCCCATAGCGCCGCTCCTCTATGCCTGACCCGTGTCGCCCTGCCCCTGGAGGGACGAGGAGCGCGTGGCGATCGCGTCGGTGCTCTCTTTGATCTTCGCCTCGATGCGCGTCTTCTCGTCGCCTTCGGCCGGGGTCGGCTGATAGTTGTTAGAGCTCGACGACGAGGAGATCGAGCAGGGGATGACGTTGATGGCGTCGTCGGTGGCCACGTCGCTGCCGGTCACGGAGAAGGTCTGCTGGAAGATCATGCAGTCCTTGTCAGACGGGTTGGCGTTGCCGCCGAAGCAGAAGTTGCCCAGGCTGTAGACGATGTAGCGCCCGTTGTACTTCTCGTAGCCCTGGATGACGTGCGGGTGCGATCCCACCACCAGGTCGGCGCCGGCATCGACGGCGATGTGGCCGAGCTGGATCTGCGTGTCGTCGGGAACGGTGTCCTTCTCGTTGCCCCAGTGGAAGAACACGATCGTGATCTGGGCGCCCTGATCCTTGGCGGTCTGGATGTTCTGCTTCATCTCGTCTTGGCAGGCGATGCCGTCAGCCAGCTCGTAGGTGCCGATCAGCGCCACCTTCACGCCGTTGACGTCTCGATAGTCGATGCGGTCGTAGCCAAACGAGCCGATGCCGGCGGCATCGAGGGCGGCGATCGTGTCGGTATAGCTCGCATCGCCATAGTCATGCGAGTGGTTATTGGCGAGGTCGGCGGTCTCGACGTTGCCCTTGACCAGGATCTGCGCGTAATCGGCCGGCCCCTTGAACGCGTAGGTCTTGTCGGCACGGGCGGTCTGCTCGGTCAGGGTGCCCTCCATGTTGACGACGCTCAGGTCGTCTTGGGCAAAGATGTCGGCGACGTTGGCGAAGAAGTAGGAGGGGTCGCCGACCTCGTCGTACTTGGCGTTGAAGCTGCGGCTCTGGTCGAAGGCCGCGTCCGTGCCGAGCGTGCAGTCGCCCGCGAACGAGATCGTGAGCGAGGTGGTTTGTGAGGCCGCGTCGGCGACGGTAAGGCTCTGGTCGGCGCCCTCGTCGGCGGGTGGCGCCGTCAGCGCGATGCCGACGTTAACGATGATGACCACGAGGATGATAGCCGCGATGCCCCCGCCCAGGATGAAGGTCAGGCGGCTGGGGCGCCGCTTGGGTGCGCGTCCGGCATAGACGTCGCGCGATCGGTCGGAGTGCCAGCGGGTCTCGTCGAGGCTCGCGTCGAGCGTGGCACGCGGGGTGCGTGAGGTGCGCGCGCTGGCGGCGGGATCGTACCACGACGGCACCTGGCCGCTGCGCCCCTCGGGCGCGCGGCGCGCGTGGGGGCGTGCCGCTTGCGAAGCGGGCGTGGGGCGGCCGGACGTGGTGGGGCGGTTTGACGGGACAGGGCGGTTTGACGGGACAGGGCGGCTGCCTGCCGCGGGCTGGCTGCTCGGCGCGGCGTGCCTGCCGCCGGTGCGGGCCTGCTCTCGGCGCAGGTCGGCCGCGGAGGTTTCAGGCGCCTGCGCGCTGCGGCGCGGCGTCGGCCTGCCGTCGATGCGCTCGCGGTTGCCGCCCTGGCGAGGGCGGTAGGGTCGGCGGGGAGGTTGGGGGCTGCGATCGTCCATGGTGCTCCTTTGATTCGAGACCATACTAGCAAATCACGCTGGTAAGGCGGCGAGGGGCGACGAGGGGCGCGCCCTGTGCGTGCCGGCGGCGCGCACAGGGCGATGGACGGGGCGGTGTGCGGCGCGGTAGTTGCACGACGGGGCGCTTTCCCTCGACGGGCGGTGCGCGGCGAGCCGCCGCACGGATAGACGCGTTTTCCGCCGACGGGGGCGCAAGCCGTCTGGTTTTGCACAGTTTGCGTGAAGGGCCTCGCGCGCCCCCTATACTAAGAAACGAAGCACACAGCGGGCGGCGGCAGGAAGAAGGCGCGTATGGCACAGACGGCATCGAGGGCACTTCACCGCCTCACCGCCGCGCTCGTCGCCGTCGTCCTGATCGTCTCGCCGCTCTTTCTTGCCGGCTGCGATTCCTCCGATCAAAAGACCCATGTCACCGTAGGGGTGTGGGACGATTCGGTCATCTCGTCCGGCTTTGCCGACTACATCGACTCCCTGAACCCCGGCTACGACATCGAGTGGATCGTCGGCGACGACTCGCTCGACTTTTACGAGTACCAGGCTGAGCAGGGCTCGCTTCCCGACGTCATCCTGACCAAGGACTTCAACCACGTTACGGCCAACACCCTTGCCGATTCCCTCTACGACCTGTCCGGCACGGACCTCGCGAGCGCGCGCAGCGCCGACTACCTGAGCCAGGTGCCGGGCAACGGAGATCGCGTCACTTACATCCCCGGCGCCAGCGATTTCGAGGGGATCCTCATAAACGAGTACCTCTTCAACCTCTACCAGGTGCCGGTGCCCACCGACCGCGCGTCGTTTCTCCAGGCGTGCCTGGCGTTTTCCGATGCCGGCATCAAGGGCTTCGTCGCGGGCATGGGCGATCCCGAGACCTGCTACGAAGTGATGCAGGGCTTTGCCGACGCGTCGCTGGTGAGCGACACCGAAAACGTGGTCAGCCAGGCGCTCAACCTCAAGACCGGCACGGTCACGGTCGATCCCGGTGCGTTCGACGGCGCGCTCGACTACGTGGAGGGGCTGGTCGACCAGAAGGTCATCCAGCCCGACGACATGACGCTGTCCGAGAGCCAGGCCGAAGACACCTTCGTCGCCGGTAACGCGGCGATGCTGTTCATCTCCGACGGCGAGGCCTCGACCTTCGGCGAGCGCCACAACATGACGGTGCGCGCGATTCCCTTCTTCGGCCAGGACACGAGCTGGGCGTTCGTCGAGCCGACGTTCGTCGGCGCGGTAAGCGACGTGAAGAGCGCGGGCGTGAAGGCGTCGACGGCCAGCACAGAGGAGATCCATGCGCCGGCGGTGGCGGTGCTCTCGAGCATCATGAGCGAGGAGGCGCAGGCGAAGTACCTGAGCTTGACGGGGGCCGACGAGGTGGTGAGCGCCGAGGGCGGCGCCGTCGATTTGCCCAACGTCCTCAAGCCGCTCCAGGCCTGCCTCGAGGAGGGGCGGGTGCGCCTCTACCTTCCGCACCGCGCCGTCTCGCATTCCGTGGGCGCCACGATGCAGGACGTCGTGCACGGCGAGACCCCGCGCGACCAGGCCACGACCGAGGCGATGAACCTGCTGCAGGGCCAGCAGAGCAAGTCGAAGAAGGTCGTCGCCTCGCTCGCCGAGGGTGTGAGCTACCTGTTCGATTACCAGAAGGGCAACGTGGCCGCCTCCGACATCGCGCAGGTCGTGGCCGCTGAGCGCGGGTACGACTTCGCGGTTGTGACGCCGCTCGTCGCGCGGTGCCCGCTCTATGCCGGCGACAAGACCGAAGACGAGCTGGCCTACCCGGTCGCGCCGACGCCGCTTACCTCCGCCAACCTTTCGGGGTCTCAGGTGGAGCAATTCGTGTCCGCCTGCGTCTCGTCGGCGAAAAGCGTCTACGAGCTGCCGGTCGTGGCCGGGCTGCACATCGTCGTCGAGGAAACCGACGAGGGCTTCACCCTGAAATCCATCGCGCGCATCACCCAATCGGGGCCGGCCGACGCACAAGGTGGGCAGAACACGACGACAGCGAACGAGGGGCGCGAGCAGACTGCCCCGCTCGAGCCCGATCAGTACTACCGCGTCGGCCTGTCGTGCTACGACTGGCAGGCCGAGCGCCAGCACGCCGACGCGTACGGGTTCTCCTCCGACGAGGGCGCCACCCTGCAAAGCGCGTGGCTGTCAGCGTTCAGCTCGGGCGCGGCCTCGTCTTTGCCGGCATACCAGGACTATCTGACTTTCGAATAAGTTTCATCAGGTGTATTCTTGCTTCGATAATAAAGAGAAAGGCCACTGCATGAATGTCATAAAGAAGACGCCTCAACAGATCGAGGCCATGAAGCGCGCGGGCGAGCTGTCCGCCAAGGTGCTGCGTGAAGTGGGGGCGCGCGTGCAGCCGGGCATTTCCACGGCTGAGCTCGACCGCATCGCCGAGATGCTGATCAGGATGGAAGGCGGCGTGCCGGCCTTCAAGGGCTACGGCGGGTTCCCGGGTACGATCTGCGCTTCGGTCAACGAGCAGATCGTCCATGGCATTCCCTCCAAGTCGGTCATCCTGCAGGAGGGCGACATCCTGTCCGTCGACACGGGCGCCATCGTCGACGGCTGGTACGGCGACAACGCGTGGACGTTCCCGGTGGGCAAGATCTCTCCCGAAAAGCAGCAGCTGCTCGAGGTCACCGAGAAGTCCATGTGGGCCGGCATCGAGGCCGCCCGTCCGGGCAACCACCTCGGCGACATCGGCCACGCGGTGCAGTCGGTCGCTGAGGCGGCGGGCTATGGCGTGGTGCGCGAGTACGTGGGCCACGGCGTTGGGCGCAACCTGCACGAGGACCCCAACGTCCCGAACTACGGCCACAAGCATCACGGCCTCAAGCTTGAGGTGGGCATGGTGCTGGCCATCGAGCCGATGATCAACATCGGCACGCACAAGACCCGCCAAGGCGATGACGGTTGGCTCGTGTGCACCCGCGACGGCAAGCCGTCGGCTCACTTCGAGAAGACGATCGCGATCACCGAAGACGGCCCGATCGTACTGACCACTGAGCCGGGCTTCAAGCGCCCCGTCAACCACTAGACGCGCTCGCGGCGTCTGCGCCGCGCGATGCGACATACGATTCAACCGGTCTGCCCCGTGCGCAATGCGTGCGGGGCAGACGTGCGTGTGGGCGTCTCGTGCGCACGCCCCTCGGCGCCGCTGCCGACTCTCTGCCCCGGTGCGCCGCCTGACCCGCACATCGCTTT
>CAVCDZ010000097.1:0-3779 GCA_963601095.1 Oscillibacter sp. MSJ-31
AAATGGTGGGGGGGGGGGGGCTATTTCGAAGCTTCCGCCACCGCTAAACTTGCTGTACAGATTCGATACGAACCTCTGGTTATCGATGTCGTCAGTTCTGCCTGATAAAGGCCAAGTTTCGAAGTTAGGACGAGTGAATGTCTCTTCTCTGCAGGGTGCCTTATGCTCTCAATTCGCTGCGCGGTCGCACCGTACCGAGCCTGACGGGCGCGTGCATCTAGCATGGCAGAGATTCCTCCGATACCCAACCATTCGGGCGAGACGCTCGAACGTCGCAAAAGAAGCGAAAGAAGCATCGGGCACGTAAAGTCGTGCTCATCATTCTTGTGGTTTTGTTGGTGTTGTGCGCCGGGATCGGCATCGCGCTTGCGCTGTACATCAACTCCCTCAACCAGTCCATGTCGCTTGACGACGGCGAGAAGCAGGAACTCCAGGAGTCGCTTACTCAGACGTCGGGAGATGAACCCTACTACGCTTTGCTGTTGGGCTCCGATGCCCGCGCAACCGACACCACTTCGCGTTCTGACACCATCATCTTGACGCGCGTCGACCCGTCGAAGGGCCGCGTGACTCTGGTGTCTATCCCGCGCGATACCAAGGTTGAGATTCCCGGCCATGGCACGCAGAAGATCAACGCGGCGTACGCGTTCGGTGGCGCTTCGGGCGCGGTCGATGCGGTATCCGAGTTCGCCGGCGTCAAGATCTCCCACTACGCCGAGATCCACTTCGACGAGCTCGAGAAGGTCGTCGACGATCTGGGCGGTATCTGGGTCAACGTCCCCGTGTCCAACGATCAAACCGGTGCTTCGAACACCGGCATGAGCATTCGCTCGGGCGAGCAGCTCATGGACGGCGCGACTGCGCTGTCGTTTGCCCGTGAGCGATACGGCTATGCGGAAGGTGACTTCCAGCGCGCTGAGAACCAGCGCTTGGTGGTGCAGGGCATCGCCAACAAGGTGATGACGATGTCTCCTGCTCAGGTTCCCGGAACGGTGCAGTCGCTCGCCGGCAGCATTTCGACCGACTATGACGTGAACGACCTGATCGGCCTCGCCCAGGCATTCCAAAAGGCCTATCCGTACGTGTCGTTCTACTCGTGCATGACGCCTTCAACGACTGAGACGATCGGCGGCGTGTCGTACACGATCACGCTTGAAGATGAATGGAAGCAGATGATGGAGCTTGTCGACGCCGGCAAGGATCCGAGCGCCGCTTCCGTTTCGACCAACGGAACGAAGGCAGAGGAGAGCACTGACCAATGACGCTTCTTGAACTTTTGCAACTCATGCGCAAGCATCTGAAGCCCGTGATCGCTCTTCCACTGCTCTGCGCGGCTCTTACGGCGGCGGTGAGCTGGCTGTTTTTGCCCAACACGTACACGGCGAGCGTGTCGATGTACGTGCTGTCGTCGAGCGGCAACAGCCAAAGCGGCTCGTCTTCTTCGTTGCAGTACAGCGACCTCAACGCGTCTCAGATGCTGACCAACGACGTGGCGCAGCTCATCAAGAGCGACCGCATCATCTCTCAAACCGCCTCCGACCTGAACATGGGTGAGGATGAGCTGCGAGGATGCGACATTAACGTCACGAGCTCGACCACGACGCGTCTCATCACGATCGACGTCACGGGCGACACCCCGTATTCGGCTTCTGCCATCGCCAACGGCGTTGCCAATGCGACGAACAAGGTCGCGAAAGACATCATGGCTGTCCAGGCGGTCAACGTCATCGATCAAGCGTCGGTGCCCGATAAGCCGTCCGGCCCGCCGCGCTTGCTCTACACCGCCGTCGGGCTTTTGGCCGGCCTGTTCATCGCCGTTGCGGTCGTCGTCATCGCCGACATGGTCAACACACGTGTGCGCAAGCCGGAAGAAATCGAAGAGCTGCTGGGTGTTCCCGTCATCGGGCGCATCCCGGTCATTAAGGGTTAGGGAGGTGCCTCGTGGCTAACAAGAAGAAGCGCGCGTCCAACGCGCTCGAGATCCAGAACGCTTCAAAGACGCTCTTTGCGAACATCCAGTTCGCATCGGTCGACTATCCCGTCCAAAGTATCGTGGTCACCTCGGCGGTTCCTAACGAGGGCAAAACCACGACGGCGATCAACCTTGCGATGGCTATCGCCGGTTCGGGCAAGAGCACCCTTATCGTCGAGGCAGATATGCGCCGCCGCACGCTTTCCTCGGCGCTGGGAGTGTCTCCGCGCGTCGGGGCGTATGCCGTGATGGCGCGCACCGCAACGCTTGAGGAAGCGGTCGCTCCCACCAAGGTTCAGAACCTGTACCTTCTTGACGTCGAGCCGAACATCCCCAATCCTGCCGATCTTCTTTCTTCGAAGTCGTACCAGCGTCTGGTGACGGATGTGTGCAACAGCTTCGATTACGTGATCTTCGATACGTCGCCCGTGGGCACGTTCGTCGATGCGGCCATCCTGTCGCGTTTGGTGGACGGCACGATCATGGTGGTCAAGGTCGGCGGGGCGAAGCGCGAGGACATCCTTGCGGCGTACGACCAGCTGCAAAAGGCCGAGGCAAACATCTTGGGTGCGTGCGCAACGTACTGCGAAGACACGAGCAGCGAGTATTACTACGCGTACTACAACAAGGATAACCAGCGCGTTGATCCCGTGCGGGATAACAGCAGGTCAGAGCGTTCCTATTCGGGCTCTGCCGATCGGGCGAAAGCTCATCAGGGCGAGGCGATGGACATCCCCAAGGGACCGGCGACGGCACCGCGTGGGCGCACGCCGCGCCGCAGCGAGATGGAGACGCCTCCCGGCAAAACCATGGGCACCAACCCGGTCAAGACGGGGCGCCGATAGTCCATGCGCGATGTGCACTGCCATATCATTCCCGGCGTTGACGACGGGTCGCGCAGTATGGAAGAATCGCTTGCCATGATCGAGGAGGCGCAGAAGGTCGGCGTCACGTCGATCGTGTGCACGCCTCACTGTCGCGATCCGTGGTTCGACTACGAGGCCATGCGGGCGGGGTTTGCCGCCCTTAAGGCCGAGGTGGAAAAGAAGCCGATGGCGCCGCGTCTGACGATGGGCTTTGAAGTCAACTACAAAAAGCTTGTTGAGCTGGGCATGGATTGGGCCGATTACCTGGGGTTTGAGACGGGGGAGTTCCTGCTGGAACTGCCTACGAGCTACCTTCCTCCCGATTGGGAGAGGATCGTGTTCGAACTTCGCAGCAAGGGTTACACCGTTATCATCGCTCATCCCGAGCGCTACAAGCCGGTTCAGGAGGACCTGGACGTGGTCAATCGGTTCATCAAGGCGGGGTGCCGCGTGTAAAGCGTTCGCCCATCAGTGGCTGGAGGGCGCCCAGGCCGAAATTCCGTATCCATTTCCCAATTGTGAAGTGCTCGTTTATGATTTCGATGGTGAGCGTTTCACGCTCATTGAAGCAGCGAATCCCGCCGAATCGTTGGGTGGGGAAGGGCTTCCGGTCTAGAAAGGGCCTCCTATGAACGACTTCACCTTCTATTCACCGACCGAGTTCATCTTCGGCAAGGGCGCCACCGACAAGGTGGGCGAACAGCTCGCCGAAAAGGGCTATCGCACGGTTCTCATCGTGTACGGCAAGGGCTCGGTGGTGCGCTCCGGCACCCTCAAGCGCGTCCAGGATTCGCTCGCCGCCGCGGGCATCGCCCAGTGCGAGCTGGGCGGCGTGCGCCCCAACCCCGAGATCGCCAGCGTGCGCGAAGGCGTCCGCATCGCGCGCGAGAACGACATCGACTTGATCTTGGCCGTCGGCGGCGGCAGCATCATCGACTGCG
>CAVCDZ010000098.1:0-3672 GCA_963601095.1 Oscillibacter sp. MSJ-31
CCGGCGTGTCGCCGAAGAGGGCCGACCCCTCATCGCAGCGGGTAAGCGGCGCCGGGCCGTACTCGCCCTTCTCGGTATGGCCCACATGGCCGTCGAGCGTCGTGGCCATGATCTGCTGGCCATAACAAAAGCCGAGCACCGGTACGCCCAGCTCGAACACGGCGGGGTCGACCGACGGCGCATCCTCGGCATAGACGCTCGCCGGGCCGCCGGACAGGATGATCGCGCTCGGATGCAGCGCAGCGATCTTGTCGGCATCCTCGTCGCACGGGACGATCTCGGAGTACACGCCCAGGTCGCGTACGCGGCGAGCGATGAGCTGGCCGTACTGGGCGCCAAAATCGAGAACGATGACCTTCTGGTCGACAGCGGTGGTTGCCATGGATGCCTCCTGCGCTTGCGCGCCCCTCTGCAGAGCGCGCCGATTAATCTGAAAAACGTCGCATCCATACTAACAAAGGGCGGAAGCCTTAGGGAAGAAACCGCGCGGTATCTCGCGCTTTGCGGGCAAGGGGAGTGCGGCGCGGGCGACATTGCAGATGAGGGGAGTGCGGCGCGTGGCGACGTTGCGAGAGGGGAGTGCGGCGCGTGGCGACGTTGCAGGAGAGGGGAGCGTGGTGCTCGTGTGCGCTCTTTGGAAACTCCGCTCATGCCTCTCGGAATCCGTCCTGAAACCACGCGCATCCCGAGCGTACGCCCTCCCGCAACGTTTCTGACATCGTCTTCACATCGCGATTTAGTCTGCCGCTCGTCACCCCGTTTTCTGCCGTTAGACGGTAAAGAGCGGGTAAACGACCTTGCTGCTAGGCGCGTGAATCCCCAGTTGGATACGCTTTTCTCCGCCTTTGTTCCCGATGGAGAGGAGATCCTCATGTCCCGCTATCTTATGCATGATCCCACCTTTCGCGTGCTGTTCCCGCATCTAGCGGCATCCGATCTTCACGAGCGCGGTGAGGCGCTGCTCCTGCTGCTCGCCGATCGCTCGATTTCGCGTGTCGTCTGCGCGCCTCCTCTGTATGGGAAAAGCGTGCTCGCCTTGCAGTACGCGCAGATCATGTTCGAGGGCGACCGCGTGCTGTGGGTCAACGCTGCCGATCCGCGCTTCCTGCGCGATTTGGACGCGGGTGCCCTTGGAGCGTATCTCGATGATGAGACGAAACTGCTGGTCATCGACGAGTTAGCCGCACTCTCCACGGAGCGCAAGCGTGCGTTTGACCTGTTGCTTTCCTCGGTCTGCGCAGCAGGCTGCGAGGTCGTGGTCACGACGAGCGATATCACCCTAGCCGCCTCCCTTGAAGCATGCATTGAAATCACCGCCGCCGATCTTCAGATGACTCCCGACGAGCTTCCCTCCTCACTGGCTGCACCTGCCGCACCCGTGCTCGAAGCGCGCCTCGGGCCGCCAGTCGTGCTGCTGGACCGTCCCCAAGGCCGCACGCGC
This sequence comes from Oscillibacter sp. MSJ-31, assembly GCA_963601095.1. Taxonomy (GTDB): domain Bacteria; phylum Actinomycetota; class Coriobacteriia; order Coriobacteriales; family Eggerthellaceae; genus Anaerotardibacter. The sequence goes on from CAVCDZ010000098.1 coordinate 1,442, forward strand.
TTCGTCGCACAGCTGGCCGCTCGCACCCCTGCCTCGGACCTCGAGCGCATCGCGCTTGCGGCCCTGCTGCTGGGACGTGGCCCCGTGCGCCTGCTCGACTCCCTCGCAGCAGTCGAGGTGCACGCCGTCGCGCCTGAAATCACCCGCCGTTTTCCTTATGCGGGCATCCATGCCAGCCACGCGCGCTTCGAGGCCTTCCCGCTGACCGAGGCCGAGCGAAGCCGCCTCGCGCATCGCCATGCCGCGAGCCTTGCCGTATCCGGCCATTTCGTCGATGAGGCCGCGTTCCTCGAGGCGCTCTGCGCATCGCTCGAGGCGATCGGCGACGAGGCGGCCGCCGCGTTGCTGCGCAGCGAGGCAGGGGAGGTGCGCCCTGTTGCCGAGCCGACGCACGACGCTGAAGCGGAAACCTCCGCGTCGCCGAACTCCGCGAACGGCGAGGGCACAGCTTCGGCGCCTTCAGCACCCTCGCTGCCCTCATCATTCGAAGGCGTGCCGCTCGACATCCGCCTGTTCGGCCGGTTCGAGATGACCTGCGACGGGCGACCCGTCCCACCGACCGGCAGCCTGCGCCGCAAGGCCAAGATCCTCGTGGCGCTCCTGACGGTGAACCACAACAAGGAGCTGCCACGCTCGTGGATCGAAAGCGCGATGTGGCCAGGCGTTCCGCAAGCCAAGGCGCGTTCGAGCTTCTACAACCTGTGGAGCTACCTCTGCCGCGCGCTCGAGCCTCACGACGCCGGCGCCCTGAGGCGCTACCGCTCCCGAGACACGATCTCGTTTCGCGGCATGCGGCTGGAAAGCGACGTCATCTCGATCGACGGGCTCACGGTGGCCGCCGCCCGCGCCGAGGAGGCATGGGAGGTCGATGCCGTCCTGCGCCAGATCGAGCTCGTCTACCGCGGGCCTCTGCTGCCGGGGCTCGAGAACGCGCAGCTCGACACCTACCGCGCCTCCTACGAGGCCCGGGTGCTCGACGCGCTGATGAGCGGCATCGCCCTTCTCGCCTCCCAGGGCGAGGTGCGCCGCGCCCTCCACTTCGCCCTGTTCGCCTACGCCATCGAGCCGGCGCGCGAGGACGTCTGTTACACCGTGATGGTGCTGCAAAAGCAGCTCGGCCAGTCGGCCGGCGCGATCGCGACGTTCCTCGGCTGTCGCCGCGCGCTGATCGACCGCTTCGGCATCGACGCTTCGCGCCGCCTCGATGCGCTCTATCGCCAGATCATCGAGGAGATGGGAACGGGCAGTTGAGCCGCGGGCGCGTCAGGCTCAACCCGCGGCGCACGCGCCCACGCGCTCACTCCGCACCTCGTCGCGCCCCACCGCACCACCGCCTTCCTGCATGCCGTGCCGCGCCATCGATGTGCAGCGCTCATATTCGCGTCGTACAGGGAAAAAGCCCTTGCGCACGGTGCTATAATGAGCGGCGTTTCACACCAAAGCATGATGAAGGAGAGAGTATGGCACGTCCTATGACCATGGCCGAGAAGATCCTCGCTGCCCATGCGGGGCTTGAAGAAGTGGTGCCTGGGCAACTGATCGAGTGCGATCTCGATCTGGTGCTCGCCAACGACATCACCGCCCCTATCGCCATTCGCAATTTCAAGGAAATCGGGGTGGACAAGGTCTTCGACCCGACGAAGATCGCGCTCGTCCCCGACCACTACTCCCCGGCAAAGGACATCAAGAGCGCCCTGCAGGTCAAGCAGACGCGCGACTTTGCCCGCGAGCAAGGCATCACACATTATTATGAGGTCGGCTGCATGGGCGTCGAGCACGCGCTCCTGCCCGAGCAGGGCGTCGTCGGCGCCGGCGACCTCATCATCGGCGCAGACAGCCACACCTGCACCTACGGCGCGCTCGGCGCGTTCTCCACGGGCGTGGGCTCCACCGACGCCGCTGTCGGCTTCGCCACCGGTCGCGCCTGGTTCAAGGTCCCCGAGAGCCTGCTCTTCAAGATCGACGGCGAGTTCCAGCCCGGCGTCAGCGGCAAGGACGTCATTCTCTACATCATCGGCATGATCGGCGTCGACGGCGCGCTCTACAAGGCGATGGAGTTCGCCGGCACCGCGATCGCGAGCCTGTCGATGGACCAGCGCCTCTCGATCTCCAACATGGCGATCGAGGCGGGCGGCAAGGCCGGTCTCTTCCCGGTCGACGACGTCACGCGCGCCTACATGGACGGCCGCACCGAGCGCCCCTACACCGAGTACTTCTCCGATGAAGGCGCC
>CAVCDZ010000099.1:0-22719 GCA_963601095.1 Oscillibacter sp. MSJ-31
CAAGGGGCGTTCTTGGTCGAGGTCAGGCGGAACATGTCGTCGACCGCGGCACGGTACTGCGGGTACTTGTCGCGGTTGCGCCAATCCTCGGCCGTGATCTTCCACTGCTTGTCGGGATTCGCCTCGCGCGCCTCGAAGCGGGCCAGCTGCGTCTCGGGCGACACGTCGACCCAGAACTTGAGCAGGATCGCGCCCCATTCGATCATGTCGCGCTCGAACTCGTTGATCTCCTCGTAGGCGCGCGACCACTGCGCGGGGCTCGCGAAGCCCTCCACGCGCTCGACGAGCACGCGGCCGTACCAGCTGCGGTCGTAGATGCCCACGTGCCCCGCCTTGGGCAGGCGCGTCCAGTAGCGCCACAAAAACGGGTGCAAAAGCTCGGGCTTGGTGGGCGCCGGGCTCGGGAAGATCGTGTAGGAGCGGGCATCGAGGGCCTGGGCGACGCGCTTGATGCTGCCGCCCTTGCCCGCGGCATCCCAGCCCTCGTACATGATCATCATCGGGACGCGGCGCACGTACATCTCGAGCTCGATGCGGCGCAGGCGCTCTTGCTCGGCCTGCAGCTGCGGCTTGTAGTCGGAATGGGAGAGCTTGAGGCTGTGGTCGACCGCATCGAGCGACGGCATCACGTCGCTGGGCGCGAAGCGCGTCATCAGCGGCGTATGGCGCTGCGACTCGGCGGCCTCCTCGACGGCATGGGCGTAGAGCGCCTGGTTCTCCTCGGGCGTGCGCACGCGCTCATCGCCTGAGGCGGCGAGCGCCTCAGCAGCTGCCGAATTCTCGCGCGCCTTGGCCTCGGCGGCCTCGGCGGCCGCGTCGACGGGACGGTTGATCGCCTTTTCAAGCGCGTTGACGAGCGCCGTCACCACGCTCAGGTTGACGCGGCGATGGTCCTCGGCGTCGAGCAGGATCCACGGTGATCCCTTGAAGTTAGAGCGCTTGAGCATCTCGTCGTACACCTCGTAGGACTGCTCGTAGAGGTCGAGCTGGCGCAGGTCGCGGCGGCTCACGCGCCACTTCGTAGACGGGTCGCTGTACAGCCCGACCAAGCGCTCGCGCTGGGTCTTCTCGGTGATATGGAGGAAGAACTTGAGCACCAGGTAGCCGTCGTTGCGCAGCTGGGTCTCGAAGTCCTCGATCGTGGGCATGACGTGCGAGGCGCGCGATTCGATGGACAGGCGGTCCTTCTTCGACATCTTCCCCTTCTTGGGAAGGTGGTTGATCACGTGCTGTGCGACGACCGAGTACCATCCGCGATCGTAGAAGGTCATCGAGCCGCGCTCGCCGAGCGCGCGCCAGAACTGCTGCATGACCGGGTAATAGCCGGTCGCGCCGAACTCGCTGTCGGTGACGAGCTCCGCCTCGTCCTCATCGAAGTCCTCGGTCACGTACACGCTCGTGTCGCGCGCGTCAAGATGATAGAGCAGATCGGAGATGCGGCTGCCCTTGCCGGCGCCCTTCCATCCCTCGAACAGGACGACGACGCCGATCTCGCGCTTCTTCGCCTCCTGCTGCAGCACCACCAAGCGGTTGACCAACTGCTTGAAACGCGCCTTATACTCACTCTTGCTGACCTTTTGGCCATCCATCCGAATCGATTCCAGCATGCTGTCCTCCTCACGCCCGCAAAAGAGCGCCCTGACAGGTTGCGAGATCTGCTCGCGTGCCCCTTGCGGCGTTGGCAAAAGTTAAATAAATGTGTCCTCCTGGGATGCTACCCCACTTTGCCTGGGCGAGTATGGCCAAATCGTTTAACCTTTCAGTAACTACGCAACCATGCAAGGAGTCACCAGTCCATGTCCCGCTACGGCATTATCGACCTCGGATCAAACACCATTCGCCTCTGCATCTATGAGGTGGACCGCTCCCAGCATCGGCCGCTGCAGAAAAAAGACATCGACACGCTCCTGAATTACAAGGTCATGGCCGGCTTGGCCTCGCACGTCAAGGACGGCGCCATGACCGACGCCGGCGTCCAGAAGGCCATCAAGACCATCAACGCCCACCTCAAGCGCGCCTCCCACTTCTCCTGCGAGCGCATCGACATCTTCGCCACGGCGGTGCTGCGCAACTGCACGAACTCGCATGAGGCGACCGCCTTCATCGAGGCGGGCATCGGCAAGCGCATCTCCATCCTCTCCAACGAGGAAGAGGCCCATCTCGGGTTCTTGGGCGCGCGCCTCGACCGCGATCTCCAGGCCGGCACGATGGTCGACATCGGCGGCGGCTCCACCGAGCTCACGCACATCGAAGACGGGCTCGATCTCGACAAGATCAGCATCCCGCAGGGGTCGCTCTCCTCGTTTGCCACCTGCGTGGCGGGCCTGATGCCCACCGCCAAGGAGATGGCGGAGATCCGCGACCGCTTCAAGGGGCTCGCCGACCAGATGTGCCCCGAGGCGTTCACCTCCGAGCAGCTCTACGGCATCGGCGGCTCCATCCGCTCGGCCGCCAAGGTCTACGGCGACCTGTGCAACGAGGGCGATCGATTCGACTACCTCACGCCCGAGCACCTCGACGCCATCCTGGCGCTCTACGAAGACGATCCCGACCGGTTCGCCCACCGCGCCCTGCGCACGGTGCCCGACCGCATCCACACCTTCATTCCCGGCTGCATCATCATCCGCGAGGTGTTCGATCTGTGTCAGGGCTCGCGCTTGGACATCTGCAAGTTCGGCGTGCGCGAGGGCTATCTGGCCGAACGCATCCTGGTCACGCCCATCGGCGTGCGGCCCTGATGCCCGTTCACCCATCCGACCTGTTCAGTTAAAATAAACGTTTACAATATCCTCAAAAGAACGACTGCTTCTTATCACGACCAAACACGAGGGGATGTCGATCATCATGGAAGCAAAAGAAAAGAAGCAACCGGACGCATCGTCTTCCGAGGCCAAAGGCCAGAAGGCCAAACGCGAAAGGCCTGCCGTCCTGCCCTATATGCAAAACCGTGAGCTTTCCTGGCTCACGTTCAACAAGCGCGTCCTCGACCAAGGCGAGGACCGCAACGTGCCTCTGCTCGAGCGCGTGACGTTCGTCTCCATCTTCTCCAGCAACTTGCAGGAGTTCTTCATGGTGCGCGTCGGCAGCTTGACCGACCTGTCGCTCGTGAAGAAGGAGCTGCGCGACAACAAGACCCAGATGACGCCCGACGAGCAGCTGCTCGCCATCTACGAGCGGTGCCACGACCTCTACCCCGAGCAGGAGCGCATCTTCAAGCAGCTCCAGGGTCAGCTCGCCGAGTACGGCATCCGCCAGCTCCTGCCGGGCGAGCTTTCCGACGAACAGAGCGAGTATCTGCACGACTACCTCGAGGCCAAGGTGGTTCCCTACCTGTCGCCCCAGATCATCAATTCGCGCCACCCCTTCCCTCACCTGGAAAACGGCGCCCTCTACGTGCTGCTGCGCCTCGACGAGGAGCAAGGTCCCAAAGACGGCGAGAAGGGCGACAAGAAGAAGGGCAAGAACCTCGGCGCCGAAGATGCCACGTTCGGCCTGATCCCGCTGCCGCGCCAGGCCAAGCGCGTCATCGAGCTGCCCGGCGAGGGCACGCAGTTCATCCTGCTCGAAAACGCCCTGAAGACCATCGTCGACGAGGTCTTCTCGATGTACACGACCAAGCGCGCCAGCGTCATCTGCGTCACGCGCAACGCCGACATCGACCCCAACGACGGCACCGAAGACGACATTGACTACGACTACCGCGAGCACATGAAGCGCATCCTGAAGAAGCGCGGGCGCCTGGCGCCGGTGCGCCTCGAGTCGGACACGCCGCTGTCGGCCGTCACCGAGAAGTTCCTGCTCAAGCGCCTCAACCTCAAGCCGTACCAGGTCTACATCACCAGCGTCCCGCTCGACATGAGCTATGCCTGGGGGCTCGCCGGCATGGTCGACCCGGAGTTTGCGCCGCAAATCACCAACGAGCCGTTCTCGCCGTCGTGGCCCGCGTGCCTCGACAAGCGCCGCCCGATCATGGAGCAGGTGTGCGAGCGCGACGTCATCCTGTCCTACCCGTACGAGAGCATGGACCCGTTCGTCAACCTCTTGCGCGAGGCTGCCAACGACCCGAGCGTGATCTCGATCAAGATCACGCTCTACCGTCTGGCCAGCCAGTCGCATCTCGCCGAGGCCCTGCTCAACGCCGCCGAGAACGGCAAGGAGGTCACCGCGCTCTTCGAGCTGCGCGCCCGCTTCGACGAGTCGAACAACATCGAGTGGTCGCAACGCTTCGAGGAAGCCGGCGCCAACGTCATCTACGGGTTCCACGACTTCAAGGTGCATTCGAAGATCTGCGCGATCACGCGCCACACCGACAAGGGCCTGCAGCACATCACGCAGCTCGGCACCGGCAACTACAACGAGAAGACCTCGAAGCTCTACACCGACTTCTCGTTCATCACGGCCGATGAGGGCATCGGCAAGGACGCCGCCGAGTTCTTCCGCAACATGAGCTTGGAAAACGCTTCCGACAGCTACCAGAAGCTCTCGGTCGCGCCGCTCCAGATCAAGCCGATGATCCTGCGCAAGATCGACGAGCAGATCGCGCTGGCCCGCGAGGGCAAGCCGTGCGGTCTGCTGTTCAAGACCAATTCCGTGACCGACAAGGACATCATCGTCAAGATCGCCGAGGCCTCGCAGGCCGGCATCAAGACGACGCTGTTCGTGCGCGGCATCTCGTGCATCGTGCCGGGCATCGAAGGCTACACCGACAACGTCGAGGTGGTCTCGATCGTCGGTCGCCTGCTTGAGCACAGCCGCATCTACGCGTTCGGCGAGCGGGAGAACCGCGAGATGTTCCTGTCGAGCGCCGACCTCATGACCCGCAACATGGAAAAGCGCGTCGAGATCGCCTGGCCGCTCACCGACCCGTCCATCAAGCAGCAGGTCAACGATTACCTGGATATCTGCCTGTCCGACACGGCAAAACTGCGCATGATCAAGCCCGACCTCGACTTCACGCCGCTCGAGTTCTTCTCGGCCACCGGCACCGATGGCGCGCTCGAGTCGTTCGACGCCCAGGCCTACCTGATCAAGAAGGCGCGCGCCGACTACGAGCTGTCGATCACGCAGCGCGAGGAAGAGGCTGCCCAGCGCAGCGCGACGGCACGTGCCCAGCGCGTGCGCGACCGCGACGTCCTGGCTGCCGCGAAGCAGGCCGCTGAGGAAGAAGCCGCGCGCGCGGCCGCCGACGCCGAGGCTGCCGCTGCTGCAGCGGCGAAGGCGGCTGAGGCCGCAGCGGCATCGGCTGCGCAGGTGGCCGCCGAGACGTCTGGGCAGGCGACCGCCGAAGCGCCAGCACCCGTTGCCGAGGATGCCGCGCCCGTTGTTGAGGTCGCCGCACCTGCCGAGGATGCCGCACCCGCTGAGACGCCGGCACCCGTTGCCGAGGTCGCCGAAGTGCCGGCAGAGCCTGCAGCGAGCACACCCGCTGCGGCACCTGCCGAGACGCCCGCTGCCGCACCTGAGGCGCAGGCCGAACAGCCCGCATCCGACGCGCCCGAGCCGGCCGGCTTCGACGATCGCGTCGGCGGCGGCATGATGGCAGACGACGAGCCGGAGCCCATCGAGCACACGCCCGGCACCACCTCGGCACGCAAGTCCCACGCCGGCTTCGATGACCTGGTCGCTCCCGGCATCGTCGAGACCGAACCGGGGGTGGCAGGCCCGACCGCCGCGCCCGAGCCGGCGCCGAGCGCCGAGGCCGCCGTGCCCACACCCAAAGCCGAGGTGCTGCCGCCGCTCGAAGAGCAGTCCGCCGCCCCCGAAGCCATCCAGCTGGTGCCCAAGAAGCCCAGCCTGTGGGCACGCATCAAGTTCCTCTTCACCGGCAAGCTGTAAGCCGCATCGTACGAGCAACGCGAAGGGACCTCCCCACCGGGAGGTCCCTTTTTCAGTGGCGCCGCGCACGTCCACATCAGAAAGGCACGCACTCATGTCAACCGATTCCTCCTCATCGCCGCGCCCCGACCACATCGAGGTCCGCGGCGCGCGCGTTCACACCCTCAAGGGCATCGACGTCGACATCCCCCTCAACCGCCTCGTGGGGATCGCCGGCGTGTCGGGTTCAGGCAAAAGCTCCCTTGCCCTGGGCGTGCTCTACGCCGAGGGGTCGCGCCGCTACCTCGAGGCGCTTTCCGCCTACACCCGCAGGCGCCTCACGCAGGCAACCCAAGCCCAGGTCGACAGCGTGCGCTACGTGCCGGCCGCGCTCGCCCTTCACCAGCGGCCCGCCGTGCCGGGCATCCGCTCGACCTTCGGCACGCAGACCGAGCTCTTGAACAGCCTGCGGCTCCTCTTTTCCCGCGTCTCAAGCCACCCCTGCCCGCACTGTGGCGCCCTTGTCGGCCCCACCCTCGACGTCGCCGCCGAGCGGCCGATCGCCTGCCCGCACTGCAAGACGCAGTTTTACGGCCCCGGCGCCGAGCAGCTGTCGTTCAACAGCGAGGGAGCCTGCCCCACCTGCGGCGGCACCGGCGAGGTGCGCACCGTGAACCGGGCGTCGCTCGTCCCCGACGAGAACCTGTCGATCGACGAGGGGGCGGTGGCGCCCTGGGGAACCCTGATGTGGGATCTGATGAAGCAGGTCGCCCGCGAGATGGGCGTGCGCACCGACGTTCCCTTCCGCGAGCTTTCGGCCCACGAGCGCGACATCGTCTTCAACGGCCCGCCCGAAAAGCGCCACATCCTCTACCAGGCAAAGAAGGGAGACAGCTTCGCCGAGTTGGACTTCACCTACTACAATGCTGTCTACACCGTGGAAAACGCCCTGGCCAAGGTCAAAGACGAGAAGGGGATGCGCCGCGTGGAGCGTTTCCTCACCACCGGGCCCTGCCCCGACTGCGGCGGCACCCGCCTCTCCGCCGCCGCGCGTGCCCTGACCGTGAGTGGGCTCACCTTGGCGCAGGCCACCGCGCTCACCTTAGACGAGGCGCGCGCCTGGGTCGCCCAGGTCCCCGCCACCCTTCCCGAAGCGATGCAGCCGATGGCGCAAAGCATCTGCGCATCGTTTCAGCGCACCGCGCAACGCCTCGTCGACCTGGGGTTGGGATACCTGAGCCTCGACCGCGCCGCCTCGACGCTCTCGACCGGGGAGCGCCAGCGCACCCAGCTCGCGCGCGCCGTGCGCAACCGCACCACCGGCGTGCTCTACGTGCTCGACGAGCCCTCCATCGGGCTGCACCCTTCCAACATCGAGGGGCTTATCGGTGTGGTGCGCGACCTGATCGCCGACGGCAACTCGGTGGTCATGGTCGACCACGACACCACGATCCTGCGCCAAACCGACCACCTGATCGAATTGGGGCCGGGCGCGGGCGCAGACGGCGGACACGTGATCGCCCAAGGCAGCGTCGCGGAGATAGAGGCCAACTCGCAAAGCCGTATCGGACCGTTCTTGCGCCGCACGACGCCCGAGCGGCCTGCGCCGCGCACGCCCGACGACCTGTTCGCCGAAGGGGAGATCCGCCTCGAGACGAACCCGCTCCATACCGTCGGCGCGCTCTCGGCGCGGCTGCCCAAGGGGCGGCTGACCGTGGTATGCGGCGTGTCAGGATCGGGTAAGACGACGCTCGTGCTCGAAGAGCTGGTGCCGGCCCTCGAAGCGCGGGCACAGGGAAGCCCACTGCCCGCCTCCGTGCGCGCACTCGAGGCCGACGGCATCGAGCGTGTCAACCTCATCGACGCCTCCCCCATCGGAACGAACGTGCGCTCGACAGTGGCGACCTACGTCGGCGTGCACGACGAGCTGCGCCGGGCCTTCGCGAAGACCGAGGCTGCACGCACGGCGGGATTAAGCGCAGGCGCGTTTTCCTACAGCACCGGCTCGCTGCGGTGCGCCACCTGCGACGGAACCGGCTCGATCTCGCTCGACGTCCAGTTCCTCCCCGACGTCACCGTCACCTGCCCCGCCTGCCGCGGATCGCGCTACGGCGCCGAGGCGGGCCGCTATCGCCTTGCGGGCGAAGACGGGCACACGGGGCTTTCGTTGCCGGAGCTCATGGGTTTGAGCGTCGATGAGGCCTTGTGCGCCACCGAAGGGCTGAAGAAGGTGCAGCGCAAGCTTGCGACCCTTCACGATCTGGGCCTGGGCTACCTGACCCTCGGCGAGGCGACGCCTGCGCTCTCAGGCGGCGAGGCGCAGCGCTTGAAGCTCGCCAGCGAGATGAAGAAGGGGCAGGCGCACGCCGTGTTCGTCTTCGACGAGCCCACGATCGGCCTGCACCCGCTCGATGTGCGCACCCTGCTCGACGTGTTCGCCCGTCTGATCGACAAGGGAGCCACCGTCGTCGTGATCGAGCACGACCTCGACGTCATCGCCCATGCCGATTACCTGATCGACCTTGGGCCCGGCGGAGGCGCGGCAGACGGTCGCATCGTGGCGCAGGGCGCCCCGGCCACGATCGCCACGACGCCTGAAAGCATCACCGGCCGCTACCTGTAAGGCCAAGCGACGCAGGCCCTTGCGCGGCAGGGGGCGCGCGACATGTCGAGCGCGTTTCGCCCGCATTGCGGCGCCCTTTCGATGCCGTAAAAACCCGCGCCGACCCACCGCTTGCCAAGCCTTGCGGGGTAGAGTCGACCGTGTCGTATCCGCACCGGACGCTTCACGGTTGAAAGGACGTACCATGCTCGGCGATTTCACCTTCTGCAATCCCACCCGCCTCGACTTCGGCAGGCACGCCCTCGATCGATTGAGGGCGGAGCTGTCCTCGTTCGGCCCCACGGTTCAGCTGATCTACGGTGCAGGCTCGATCAAGAGAACCGGCGTCTACGACCACGTGACGAACATCCTTGCCGCGGCGGGCAAAACGATCGTGGAGGATGCCGGAGTCATGCCCAACCCTACGATCGACCGCGTGCGCGAAGGGGTACAGCGGGCGCGCGAGAACCACGTCGACCTTCTCTTGGCCGTAGGCGGCGGCTCGTGCATCGATTATGCCAAAGCGGTGTCGGTGTCGGTCAACTGCGATGCTGGTGAAGACCTCTGGGATAAGTACTGGCGACAGATGGAAGAGCCCACCTGCCCGATCGTTCCCGTCGGCGCGGTGCTGACCATGGCAGGAACCGGATCGGAGATGAACGGCAGCGCCGTCATCACCAACGAGGAGGAGCACCTCAAGGTCGATCACCTCTTCGGCCCTGAGGTCCACCCGAAATTCGCGATACTCAATCCCGAGTTCACGTTCACGGTTCCCCGCTATCACGTGATCGCCGGCACCTACGACATCCTGAACCACATCATGGAGCAGTACTTCAGCGGCACCGACGACTGCGCAAACGACTACCTGATGGAAGGGCTAATGCGCTCGGTGATCCACTCGGGCACCATCGCCGTGGCCGATCTCAAGGACTACGAGTCGCGCAGCAACCTGATGTGGGCGGCGACCTGGGCGCTCAACACCTTCCTTGCCTGCGGGAAACCCGAAGACTGGGAGATACACATGATCGGCCACGCCGTCGGCGCCGTCACGGATGCCACACACGGCATGGCGCTTTCCGCGGTCACGCTCCCCTACTACCGGACGATCCTGCCGTACGGGACCGCCCAATTCGCGAAGTTCGCCCGTAACGTCTGGCACGTCGATGCGAAAGGCAAGACCGAGACCGAGCTCGCCGAAGAGGGGCTGGATGCCCTCGAGCGGTGGATGCGCGAGCTGGGGTGCGTCATGAGCCTGTCGGAGCTCGGCGTCACCGAAGATATGCTCGGCGAGATCGCCGACGGCACCTTCATCTGCGAGGGCGGCTACCACCGCCTCTCCCGCGACGAGGTCATGCAGGTTCTTAAAGAGAGCTTGTGACGAGGGGGGCCACCCCTACGCGCGCCATCGCTGCCTTCTGGCCGCACACCTCCGTCGCCGACTCCCGGCAATCCGTTTCGCCGGCTCCTCTCCCATTCGCCCACCCCAGAGAAAAAAGCAGCGGGTTTTTGGCAACACCCGACGGAGGTACGCAGCGCGATGCGTCAACAAGGGCGATTGCCGCCGTCGTTGACGAAAATGAGGTCGAATTACGCAACAGTTTGATCTTATCTGTTGCATAACGCTCTCTTCAGAGCGCCATTGCGTCAGTGGAGCTGCGTACCTCCGTTCGATGTTGCCAAAAAAGGCGATTTATTTTTCTCTGGATGATCCTGCGAGGAATATACGGTCGATCCTGCGAGGAGCGTACGATCTATCCTGCGAAGGGCACACAGTCACAGCGCGTCGTATGGCATGCGGCGCTTGACCAGAAAGTACAGGCCCAGAAGCGGAACCACGATCGGCGAGAACAGCACCGCCGCTACGAGGGTCGCGAACCGCGCCGCATAGAACGCCGCCCGGCGCGCCGTTGTGCGCTCGCGCGTCTCGCAGGTCATGCGCACGAACCCGCCCCCGAGCGTGCGCCCATCTCGCCACCACGGGATGGCCACCTCAAGGATCGCAACCAAGACCAACAGCAGGTAGAACGACAGATCGCCGCTTTCCGACGTAACATCGATGTCCCACGCCGCCCGGATGAGCGAGGCCACAGCGATGACGAAGATCACGACCACCGCGGCAAGCGTCATGTCGAGGCAGAACGCGGTGCAGCGGCGGATGAAACCCGGCGCTGCCGTAACCGCCATCTCCTCGCGCTCCCCTGGCGGCATGATGCGTCCCAAAGCCCATGAGCAGGCCCAACCGATGAGGGCGCCGGAGGTGTTCCACATCAGATCGTTCACGTCAAACGTGCGGTACGCGTACGGGTAGAGGAAAAAGAAGCCGGTGAGCTGTGCCGTCTCGACCACCAGCGACACGGCAAGTCCCAAGAGGGCAGATGTCACCAGGCGCATATGGAAGGCGCGCCCCGCGATGAATCCGAGCGGGACGAAGAACGCGACGTTGGCGACGATCTGCAGTACCGCAGCGAGGCCGTCTTTCCTGATGTCGCCGATGAAGGCAAGCGGGTCGAGTTGCGGCGGGATGCCGTAGGTGATGCCGAGGCCCGTATCCCCACTCGGCAGCGGATAGAGCGTAAAGCAACCCAGCCCCAAGAAATACAGCACCGTGAGATATGCGCCCACGGCCGACCAGGCACGTACGCGGCCTTCACGGTGATAGAGGAACGCCAGGATCGGGAGCGTCAGGAAGAACGAGGCGAACGGCCACAGTCCCAGTGCCACCATGAACTTGTCGGAATAGCTCAATAGGAACCCGGACATCTTCTCGTCTCCTCGCTCATACGCCCCAGGCGCGCTCGCCGCGCCGTCTGTCTCAATCGTAGCGAACAGACCTTAAGAAAACCTTACTGGTGCCCCACCTTTCCCCTACGCTCAGCGCGATCAGACGATGGACCCACAAATCGAGATCGGCGCTGGCCCTCCTGCGCCATCCGCCTCACCGCCCCACGACACATCTCACATGCCTTGGGAAAGGAACAAGAGCGCTTCGAGCAAGCCTACCTTGAAGCCCACCACGATGCCGAGCAAGCCCATCACCACGCCCGGCTTTGCGCTCACTCCCGGGACGGACGCGTCAACCGTGCGCACCGCGCACACGAGCGCCGCGATACCGAGGATCACGCCGACGGGCGGCACCACGACACCGCAGATAAGCGCTGCGATGCCCAGGTGCTTTGCCCGGTGCGCCGCACTTCTGACCTCTTCATCCGCCACGCTGCAGCTTTCGTACTCACCACGTTCGCTCATTTTTCCATTCCCCCCTTGCGCCCCGCGTTTCCACCGCATATTATACGCATATAGTCACTATATGCGTATAGCTTTTACGCAGGAGAGAAGGAGGAGGATGATCATGCAAGGCACGACGCTTATGGATACGCTCATGTATTCTGACATGGTCAAGCAGTACATGTGGGGCTTCACGCCCGACAACCCCGAGTTCGTCGGCATCTTGGTCGCCGCGCTGATCGCGTTTCTGATCGGCTACGTCGAGCAGTTCCTGTCCATCATCATGATCAAGCAGGAAAAGCACGGGTCGTTCCCCATGCCGCTCAACACGTTCTACCTGGCGCACGACTTCTTGACCGGCGTCATCTTCTTGATCCTCGGCTTCATGAACAGCTGGTTCTGGATCTTCATGGTCCTCGGCATCGGCATGTTCATCTGGAACTTCACCGAGGTCTACGACATGTACGACTACGTCAAGCACAACCGCGAGGAGACGTTCCGCGGCATGTTCTTCGGCGAGCTGACCGCGGGCAAGTGCATCGCCGAGCTCGTCTGCGAGACCATCGCGTTCACCGTCTTCATCCTGTTGATGATCGTGCTCATGAACGATCCCACCTTCATCAAATGGTTCATGATCACGAACATCCTGATCGCCGTCTGCACCGGCTACTATTGGACGCGCAACAAGACCTGCCGCGGCGCGTCCAAGCTGCTCGCCATCGTGATCCTGATCGGCACGATCAACACTTTCTTGCCGGTCGGCCTGGGATGGTGGACCACCCTCTACCCCAACGTGTTCGACACGCCGCTGTTCTACCTGATGGGCGTCGTCTCGGTGTGCTATGCGATCAAGAACGTCTACATCGTGTTCAAGCAGCTGCCGCCTAAGCCCAAGTACCTCGACGGCAAGAAGACGATCTGGTAAGCGCCTTCGCTGGGCTTTCAATGTAATCGAGCGCGTGTCAGCCGCAGGCCGACGCGCGCTCGTTCGTTTCAGCCCTATACTGACACCTACCACCACGATCCACAGCCCGACGGCTCGTGCCGCCCACAAGGAGCATCCATGGCCTCGCCCACGCCGACCGACACCGACAAACGCGACCTCATCCGCGCTGCAGCCTTTTCCCTCATGATGGAAAGGGGGTTCTCGCGCACCAGCTACACCGATATCGCCCGCGTAAGCGACTGCACGCGCGCCCTGGTGCAGTACTACTTCCCCAAGAAGGACCAGCTGATGGTCGATTTCATGCAGCGTGCGCTTGAGCTGGGCGAGCAGTACGCCTGCGATCATGGCCTGAAGACCGGATCGTGCTTCATCGACTTCTACACGACCGGCTATATACACTTCTCGTTCCTCTTGCGCAACGCTGAGCTGCTGCCGCTGACGCGCGACATGATCGCGACGCGGGATCACTCGGCAGTGGCGATCGCCGAGATGACCGCTTGGCAGCGCCGCTATCCCGAGCTCGACGGGCTCGACGATGAGACGATCACCGATGCGGTGCTGCTCTCCGTCGGCGGCGCCTACGAGCTGATCCATCATCACCTGAAGCAGGGGCGCGCGATCGACATCCCCCGCCTGCTCGAGCGCACCATCCACACCTTCATCGTCGACCTGGGACTCGATCCGAGCGAGTTCGCCGCGCGCCACGGCCAGCACCTGCTCGACGAGAAAACGCTCGCAAGCGCCAACGCGTACTTGCGAGAACACATCATCGCATAGCCGCCACTCCCCACCACCACTGAACAAAAAAGCGCCCCGCCGGATGATCGACGGGGCGCTGGTCGTTTCAACGAGATGTGCGCTCAGAGGCGTTTCTCACGCGATTCGGCGAGAGCGGATCAGGAATAGCCCTTACCTTTGGCGTTGCGCGTGCGAATCGGGCTGCCGGAGCTGCGCTTCGGACGCGAGCCCATCTGGTCGCGACGGCCGCCTGACTTCTTGGGTCCACCGCGGCGCTCGCCGCGCTTGGGCTGGCCGTTCTTACTGCGCTTGGGCTGCGCCTCGGACGAGCCGCGACGACGAGGCACACCGGAACGTCCGCCCTCGGCACGACCCGGCTTGCCGGCCCTGCCCGCCTGATGGGAGCTGCGCCTCTTGTGGGTCAGACCCTCGGCGTCGGCGCCTTCGCGATCGCCGTCCACGCCAACCTTCACGCGCTTGGCATGGGAAAGCCCATCGCCCTCGGCGTTCGGGCGGGGCTTGGCGCCGCGCGGACGCGAGGCTCGGGAGGCAGCCGCGCGCTTTTTGGCCTGGTTGCGGCGCTTCTTGGCCTTCTTGCCGATGACCTTGGCCGCCGGCACGCGATCCGGGTCGATCGCCACCGGGTCCTCGCCCAGCTCAAGACCCTCAGGATCGTAGAGATCGGCCGTCTTGCCCGTCAGCGCCTCGATGTCGAAGAACTCGTCGATGTCCTGTTCGGTCACGATCGTCAGCGACCAGCCGATGTCACCGGCGCGGCCCGTGCGGCCGATGCGATGGATGTAGTCGGCCGGCTCCTCCGGGACGTCGAAGTTGACGACGTAGCGCACGCCCGAGATGTCGATGCCGCGCGCCAACACGTCGGTCGCCACCAGCACGTCGACCTTGCCCTTGCGGAAGTCCTTGAGGGCGCGCTCACGCTGGTTCTGACTGCGATCGCCATGAATGGCCTCGCACGAGATGCCGGCGCGCTTCAGGCGGCGGCAGCAGGTGTCGGCGCGGCGCTTGGTGCGCGTGAACACGATGGCGCGCTCAGGGCCGGCCTTCTTCAGTACCTGAGCCAACAGCGCGTTCTTGGCGTCGAGCGACACCGGAAGGACGTACTGGTCAACGGTGTCGGCCGTCGACGTGGACGGGGCGATCTCGACGCGTGCCGGGTCGTGGACCAGATCGGTCACCGAGCCCACCGCGCTCTCGTCGAGCGTCGCCGAGAAGAGCAGCGTTTGGCGATCCTCGCGCGTGGCGGCGACGATCTTGCGGATAGCCGGGAGAAAGCCCATGTCGAGCATGCGGTCGGCCTCATCGAGCACGAGCACCTCGACCTGGTCGAGCGAACACGAGCCCTGATCCATGAGGTCGAGCAGGCGGCCCGGCGTGGCGATCAGGATGTCGCACCCGCGCTTGAGGGCATTACGCTGGGGGTTGTACCCCACACCGCCCACGACCGTGACCGAGAAGTGGTGCGTGCGCTTCGCGATCGTGCGGCAGACGTGCTCGATCTGCTGAGCGAGCTCGCGCGTCGGGGTGACGACGAGCATGAGCGGGCCGCAGCCGGCGGCGCGTCCGCGGGTCTTGACGCGCTCGACATGGCCGAGATCGTTCATCGTCGGCAGCAGGAACGCGGCGGTCTTGCCGGTGCCGGTCTGGGCGGCTGCCAGCAGGTCACGACCTGCCAAAACCTCAGGAATCGAACGTTCCTGCACCGGCGTCGGGGCCTTGTAGCCCAGGTCGTGCACGGCTTCGAGCACCGCATCGTCCAAGCCCAAGCCCTCAAAGGAGGCTGGCGCTGATTCGGCCGCGCTCTGGGCAGCCGTCGGCTCGACCGTTGCAGTCGGGCATTCAGTTGTAGTCATAGAGAGATAATCCGTTCTTTGCGGCAATCGAGATCGGGACACGAGCCGCAGGTTATGAGCGCTCGCCAACTGACGAGCATGAAACAAGTGCCTTTCAGGATACCGCATCGCCCATCCAAGAGCAAAGAGGGCGGAAGGTTTCCCCTTCCGCCCTCCATAAGCCCCGCGGCTCTCACCAGCAGGTTACTCGGCTCTCTGCGATGTTACGCCTTACGGCAGCAAAAGCTGGGCGATCTGAACGGCATTCAGCGCAGCACCTTTGCGGATCTGGTCGGCGACGTCCCAGAACGCCAAGCCGTTTTCGACTGAAGGATCCTTGCGCAGGCGGCCGACATACGCGCCGTCGGTGCCGGCGAGCAAGCCCGGCATCGGGTAAACGTTGTGGGCGACGTCGTCCATCATCGTGATGCCCGGCGCAGCCTCGAGGGCAGCACGCGCCTCTTCCACCGTAACCGGGCCTTCGAACTCGACGTTGATGGCCTCGCCATGGCAGCGCAGCACCGGCACGCGCACGCAGGTCGCGGCGACCTGGATGTTGTCGTCGCCCATGATCTTCTTGGTCTCGACGACCATCTTCCACTCTTCCTTGGTGGAATCGTCCTCGAGGAAGACGTCGATATGGGGAATGCAGTTGAAGGCGATCTGATGCGCGAACGCGTCGATCGTCAGCTCCTCGCCGTTGAGGAACTGGCGGGTCTGCTCGTACAGCTCGTCCATGGCCTTGGCACCGGCGCCGGAAGCCGCCTGGTAGGTGGATACGACGACGCGCTTGATCGGCGACAGGTCGTACAGGGGCTTCAAGGCCGCCACCATCTGGATCGTGGAGCAGTTGGGGTTGGCGATCACGCCGTTGTGCCAGCCGATGTCCTGCGGGTTCACCTCGGGGACGACCAGCGGCACGTCCTCGTCCATGCGAAACGCGCTCGAGTTGTCCACCATGACGGCACCCGCCGCCGTGACAGCCTCGCGCATCTGCTTTGACACGCCGGCGCCGGCGCTGAACAGGGCGATGTCGACGCCCTCGAACGCCTCGGGCGTCATCTCCTGGACCGTGAGCTCGCCTGCCGGGACCTGGCCTGCGCCCTTGAAGGGAAGCTTCTTGCCCGCGGAGCGCGCCGACGCGAGCGCGCGCACCTCGCTCGCCGGGAAGTCGAGATCGTGCAAGACCTCGAGAAATTCATGGCCGACAGCACCGGTAGCGCCTGCCACCGCGACGACCGGATTGGCGGGCATCTCCTTGGTCCAAGACATAGAAAGCTCCTTCGCGTTGGGATCAATAGCCCCATGATACTACGCCTGCCCGCGCACCCTCGCTGAAGTTGCCGCTCTGCCGCAAACGGTCGTTTCGCCTTGCCGCGCGCGGGGTGGCGGCTCGCAATGCCAGCCGCACGAAGGGCGGCAGCCGCGCAATGTCTGCTGCATGCGGGGTGGCAGCCGCGCAACGCCAGCTGTCCACGCGCCGCCATCGCGCACCAGAACACGACCACGAAAAAGGGAGGATCCGCGCCCTATGCGCGAACCCTCCCTCGATCGTTTCGGAATAGCTGGGGTGCGGCCGACGCCCTCGGGTCGACCACTGCGGCGCAGAGCCTAACGGCCCTTCGCCATCTTGGCAGCGATCTCCTCAGGAGAGAGCTGCGTCTCCTCGAACACGGAGTCGGAGTCGAGGCCAAAAGCGGTATGGAGACAGCGCACCGCGGCTTCCACCTGGCTCTTCTCGACGACGACCGAGATGCGGATCGGGCTCGTCGAGATCATGAGGATGTTGATGTGATTCTCAGCCAGCGCCGTGAACGCGCATGCGGCGACGCCGGGGCTCGACTTCATGCCGGTGCCCACGAGCGACACCTTGGCGATGTTGTCGTCGATCAGGAC
This sequence comes from Oscillibacter sp. MSJ-31, assembly GCA_963601095.1. Lineage (GTDB taxonomy): Bacteria > Actinomycetota > Coriobacteriia > Coriobacteriales > Eggerthellaceae > Anaerotardibacter. Next base: position 17,072 of record CAVCDZ010000099.1, read on the forward strand.
CTTGTCGACGCCGAAGCGCTGCTTGACGCGCTCGACCGCCTCTAACGCCTGCTCCTTCTGGGAGCCGGGGAAAGTGAACGAGATGTTGGCCTTGCCGTCGTTGGTGACGTTCTGGATGATCATGTCGACCGAGACGTTGTTGCTGGCCAGGATCGAGAACAGCTGAGCCGCCATACCAAGCTCGTCGGGCAGGCCGCGCAGCGTGATCCTCATCTCGGACGTGTCGTGTGCGATACCGGAAATGACTGCCTGCTCCATGGAAGGAACGACCTCCTTGATCAGCGTGCCCGGCGCGTCGGAGAACGCGGAGCGAGAATGGATTACCACTTTGTATTTGCGGGCGAACTCGACCGCGCGCGACTGCAGGACGCCTGCGCCGCCGCTGGAGAGCTCCAGCATGTCGTCATAGGAGATGGCGTCGAGCTTGCGGGCGCGCGGCGCCACGCGCGGATCGGCCGTGTAGATGCCCTCGACGTCGGAATAGATCTCGCAGACGTCCGCCCCGATGCCGCAGGCCAAGGCGACTGCCGTGGTGTCGGAACCGCCGCGGCCGAGCGTCGTGATGTCGCCGCCCTCGGAAATGCCCTGGAAGCCTGCCACCACCACGATGGCACCCGTGTCGAGCGCGTCGCGAATGCGGTCGGCCTTGATGTCCTCGATCTTGGCGCTTGAGAACATGTCGTCGGTGGTGATGCCCGCCTGCCAACCGGTGAAGCTGACGGCGTTGTAGCCGAGCGCCTGGATGGCCATCGCGAGCAGGGCCATGCTGACCTGCTCGCCGGTGGAGAGCAGCATGTCCATCTCGCGCTTGGTGGGATGGGTGTTCAAAGCAGCAGCCAGGCCGACCAGCTCGTCGGTGGTCTTGCCCATCGCAGAGACAACGGCAACGACGTCGTTGCCGCCCTGCTTCATGGCGATGAGACGCTTGGCCACGTTCTTGATGCGTTCAGGCGACGCGACCGAGGTGCCGCCGAACTTCGAAACTATTAAGGACATCGTCTTCTTTCCTCGCGGGATTAACTTTTACATCTTATCAAAAACCCGCACGTCCGCCGAGGTGCTTTACGCACCTGAAACGAGGAGTCGCCGCACCCGAGACCAGGCGCGGCGACCCTTGAGAAAACGTGTTTACGCGTACTTCACCAAAACGGTGTTCATCATGTTGGCGACGATCTCGCACTGGTCGACGAGGTCTTCCATCGAGTCGAAGAGCGCCGTCCACACCATCACGCGCATGGGGTTCTCGCGATCGGTCGTGTACAGGCTGCGGATGACCTTCATGTACAGCTGGTCGGCCTCATCCTCGAGGTCGTTGACGCGCACGATGTAGGACATGAACGTGCTGGATTTCTTGCAGTTGCGGAAGTCCGCCATCGCCTCGGCGAGCGCCTCGATCGACTTCACGATCAGCTTGACGAAGGGCTTGGCCTCATCGTGCATGAAGTGGATGTCGTAGATGTAGAAGCGCTGGATGATCTCCTCGGTCTTGTCCACGATCTCGTCGAGGTTCTCGGCGAGCGAGATGATGTCCTCGCGGTCGATCGGCGTGACGAAGTCGGGCATCAGCGCCTCGAAGACGCTGTGGCACACGCCGTCGGCCTCTCGCTCGAGGGCATGGGCGCGCGCGAGGCTGTCCTTCAGCGCGTCGGCGCTCTCGAACTCGTCGACGATCGAGCGCAAAAGCTTCGCCTCTTTCAAGGCGATGGCCGTCTGGGCCTCGAACGCGTCGTAGTAATCGAACTTGCGCTTCTTTTTCTTGCTCTTGTCCTTCTTCACCAAATGAGCCATGGTCTCCCCCGCACCTCAATCAATCCTTGAACCGTCAACGAGCTAACGCTAGCAGAAATAGGCGAACACGCGACGCTGCTCGTCGGCGATCGTCGTCAAAGAGTTGTGGCCCGGCAACACGAGCGTGTCGTTGGGCAGCTGGGATAGGCGGCGCAACGAGGCGCGCATCGCGCGGTCGTCGCCGCCGGCGAAGTCGGTGCGGCCGATCGACCCGCAGAACAGCGTGTCGCCCGAGATCAGCACATTGGCACCCTCGATATGGCTGCCGTCTTCGGACGAGAGGAACAAGCAGATGCTGCCCGGCGTATGGCCCGGCGTCTCGATGACGCGCCAGCGCATGTTGCCGATCTTGACGATGTCCTTTTCCTTGACCTCGACGTCGACTGCGCAGCCTTCCGCCGGCGGGTAGTCCTTGTCGAGGTTCACGATCTTGGGCGTGTCGATGGCCGGCGCGTACACGGGAGCGCCGGTGCGTTCGTGCAGCGCGCGCAAGGCACCGATGTGGTCGTTGTGGCAATGCGTGATGACGATCGCGTCGAGCGTGCGATCGCCGAGCTGCGCCAGGATGGCGTCGACGTTGGCTGCCGGGTCGACCACGAAGGTGGCCGTGCCGTCGGAAATGACGTACACGTTGTTCTCAACCGGCCCCAGTACCTGGAAGTCGATGTCGACGCAGGCTCCGGTCACCCGGTAGCCGCGCCCCTCACGATGAAGCTGAATGTTCACGGTTTCCCCTTTCCCGTTATTTCTTGGATATGGTTGCGCCCGGCATCATGCGCCGCGCGTCGAACACGCCCTCAACCGCGCGGATCTTATTCAAGATGCGCTCGATGACGGCCGTGTCGGATATCTGGAACAAGAAGCGCATCTCAACCATGCCGTCGCGATGCGTCGTCGAGGTGACCGACAGCACGTTGGCGCCGTGCTCGGACAGCACCGAGGCGACGTCGATCAGCAGGTTCAAGCGATCGAGCGCCTCGACGAAGATCTCCACGTTGAACGACGTGTCGCCCGAGGGGCCGTCGGCCTCCCAGAACACCTCGATGATGCGCTCAGGATGCTCCTTGAGCTTGGCCGCGTTGGGGCAGTCGTCGCGATGGACCGACACCCCGCGTCCGCGCGTCACGAAACCGACGATCTTGTCGCCCGGCACTGGATTACAGCAGCGCGACAGGCGCACGAGCACGTCGTCGACGCCGCGCACGACCACGCCGTTGGAGCTGTGGGTCTCGTGGCGCTTCGGGCGCTTGATGCTCGTGAGCATCGGCGGCATCTTGCCCGTCGACGACGTCGACATGCCCGGCAAGGGGCGCTCGGCGGCCTCGGTGCCGGAATCCACGAGGATCTTCAACATGCGGTTCGACACATGCGTGGCGTTTTCCTTGCCCGTGCCGATGTTGACCAGCATGTCGTCGGCGTCCTTGTAGCCCATGGCATCGGCGACCTGTTTCATCGCGCGCATGCTCTGCGCCGAAGAGATCCCCAGACCGTGCTTGCGCATCTCGCGCAGCAGCTCATCGCGACCGTTCTGCAGGTCGTCGGAGCGGCTCATCTTGGAGAAGTACGAGCGGATCTTCGAGCGAGCCGACGGCGTCTTGACGATGTTGAGCCAGTCGCGCGAGGGCGTGGCGCTCTTCTGCGTCAGGATCTCGACGCGATCGCCCATCTGCAGCTTGTAGCTCAAGGGCACGATGGCGCCGTTGACCTTCGCGCCGACGCAGTGATGGCCGACCTCGGTATGGATCGCATAGGCGAAGTCGACCGGCGTCGACCCGAAGCGCAGGCTCATCGCCTTGCCCTTCGGCGTGAAGACGTAGACTTCCTTGGGATCGAGGTCGGTCTTGAGCGACTTCAAGAACTCGCGCGAGTCCTTGGTCTCGTCCTGCCAGTCGACCATCTCGCGCAGCCAAGCGATCTGCTTGTCGAAGGCGGTGTCGGCGCCCTTGCCGCCCTTCTCCTTGTAACGCCAGTGGGCCGCCACGCCGTACTCGCTCATGCGGTGCATTTCCTCGGTGCGGGTCTGCACCTCGAGCGGGCGGCCCGTCGGGCCGATGACGGTCGTGTGGAGGCTCTGGTACATGTTGAACTTCGGCATGGCGATGTAGTCCTTGAAGCGCCCCGGCATGGGATGCCACAGGCTATGGACGGCGCCAAGCGCCGAATAGCAGTCCTTCACCGTCTCGGTGATGATGCGCACGGCGATCAGATCGTAGATCTCCGAGAAGCCCTTGCCCTTCTTCGTCATCTTCTGATAGATGGAATACAAGTGCTTCGGACGGCCCATAATCTGGGCTTCAACCCCGATCTTGTCCATCTCGCCATGGAGGATGTCGATGATGGTGGCTAGGTACTCCTCGCGCTCGTGGCGCGTTTCGGCCACCATGCGCGAGACCTGCTTGAACTTCGTCGGCTCAAGGTAGAAAAACGCCAGGTCCTCCAGCTCCCATTTGATGGAGCTGATGCCGAGGCGGTGCGCGATCGGCGCATAGATCTCGAGGGTTTCGCGCGCCTTGAAGATGCGGCGATCCTCGGGCAGGGCCGACAGCGTGCGCATGTTGTGCAGGCGGTCGGCGAGCTTGATCACCATGACGCGGATGTCCTTGCTCATGGCGATGAGCATCTTGCGGAAGGTCTGCGCCTGCTCGTCGGAGAGCGTCTCGACCTCGATCTTCGTGATCTTGGTGACGCCGTCGACGAGGTCGGCGATCGGCTCGCCGAAGAGCTTGGCGACCTCTTCCTTCGTGGCTTTGGTGTCTTCGACCGTGTCGTGGAGCAACGCCGCGCACAGCGTCTCGACGTCCATACGAAGATCGGCCAGGATGATGGCGACCTCGACCGGGTGGATGACGAAATCCTCGCCCGACTTGCGCTTTTGGCCGGCATGCATCTTCGCGGCATAGCGGAACGCGCGCTCCATCAGCGCGATGTCGTCAGGGCCGAGGTAGGTGGAAGCCAGCTCGACGAGCGATGCGAAGCGGTCTTCCGGGCTTGCGCCCACCGGTGCCGAGGTAGCCGATTTGATGGTGGGATCGACCGTAGACGTCACCAGAGGCGCCAAGGGCGCCTGATCATGATCGGCCATGGGTCATCACTCCTTTCGGCTTTGGCTCTGCGGAAGCAAGGGGTGGCGGATGCGATCCTGCAGCTGATCGGCAGGGCACGAGAGCACCCAGTCCTTGAAAGCGGCAAACGACGCGCGCTCATCGGTGCCTTCACGGTACCTGACGCTGTCGTCCAGCTCAACCTTGCCCTTATAGTCTACGACATATATGCGCCACTCCGCCCCGGCGTCGTCGCCCGCCTGCTCGGTTTTGACCAAGCCGAGCTCCTCGAACACCGCCACGCCGCAGGCAACCTGCGCTGCAGTGATCGCCGCACCCAACAGGCGGCTCGCCTGGTTTGCCACTTCCTCGCAGTCAAGCGAAAACGCCGCGTCGCCAGCCGAGCGCTGCAGCGTGCGCAGACCGCGGTAGATCTGCGCCATGCCGTCGTGGCTAGGCGCGTTCTCATCGAGCAGCGACGCGTTGGCGGCCGCGTCGCCGCGTCCGAACAGAAGATGGATCTGAGCCGGGTCGCCATCGCGTCCGGCACGGCCGCTCATCTGGTTGAACTCCACCTCGCTGAACGGGAGATGGTACAGGACCACATGGCGGATGCCGGGGATGTCGATCCCCTCGCCAAAGGCCGACGTCGCCACAAGCACCTGCAGGCCTCCCTCGCGGAACAGCTCCTCGACGCGATGGCGCTCGGCGCGCGAAAGGCCAGCGCTGTAGAAGCCGATCAGCGAGGCGATGTGAGGCTCGAGCTTGCGCAGCTTGCGCGCGAGCGTCACCGTTTCCAGGCGTGAGTTCACGTAAATG
>CAVCDZ010000099.1:22729-28294 GCA_963601095.1 Oscillibacter sp. MSJ-31
CGTAAATGAGCGTCTTTTCCCCTTGGGCGACGAGGCTCACCAGGTACCGCTCGCGCTTCCTGTTGTTGCGCTGGTCATCGACCGCAAGGTTCGCGCGCTCGGTGTGGTCGACGACGGTGCGCGTGATGCCAAACGACGTGCGCATCTCGTCGACCGTGCCCTCGTCAGCCGTGGCGGTGAGCGCGAGCACCTGCGGGTTGCCCAGGCGGCGGACCGCATCGGCGAGGCTGCGATACGACGGGCGGAAACCCGCCTTCGACGTGCTGACATGATGAGCCTCGTCCACGACGACGAAGCCGATGCGGCCGGTGGAGGCGAACTCATCAGCATGGAAGTCGAGGTACTCAGGCGTCGTGAGCACGATGTCGACGTCGTGCGACGCAAGGCCCGCCATCACCTGCGCACGCTCTTCGGGCGTTGAAGCGCCCGTGAGCGTCTCGACGCAGATGCCGAACGACCCCAAGGCGCGCTCCAAGTGGAAGGCCTGGTCAGCGACGAGGGCGCGCAACGGGTAGACGAACAGGCTCGCCCGGCCCTGCGCCAGAGCGAGGTTGGCCGCATGAAGGTGGAAGATGAGCGACTTGCCGCGCCCCGTGCCCATGACCGCGAACACCGATTCACCGGAATCGAGCAGGGACAGCACCTCGCGTTGCGAATCGTGCAGAGAGCCGCCCTCGCCCAGAAACGCGTGAACGAGATCCTCACGAAACGCGTCGGCGTCAGTCGCAGCGCGCTCCTGCCACAGATCGCGATCGGCAGACGAGGCTTGCCACCCCAGCGAGTCCGGCTTGCCTTCGTCGTCGGAGGCGGTCGACGCGATCAGGTCGGAGACGAAGTCCTTGTCCACCTCGTCCAGGCACTGCTCGAGCGCCAAGCACGGTGCCAGCGGCTTGAGCGACTTGAGCACCGCTTTCACGGTGCGACGGCCCTTCCAAGTGTCGATCTGCAGCTCAAAGACGGCATCAAGCGCCACACCGCAGGTCAAAAGCCCGTGGACGTCCGGGCAGCGGAACATGATGCTCGACAGCGTGCTCGCGCCGTCGGTCAGCGTGCACGACAGGTGGTTCTTGTCGGCGCCCACCGCTCGCCCACCGGCGATCATGACGCCATGGGCGAGAAAGCGCGGATTGGGGTTTTCTTGGCCGAAGGGTGCCAACAGATCGAGCTTCTCGACGTTGGGGATCGTGAGCTCGGCGAGGTCGACCGTCGCATCGACGTCGTAACGCGGGATGAAGTCCTCGGGCGGCAGTTTGTCCATGTAGGCACAGAGCCGCTCGGTGAATTCGGGAAGCTTGTCAGCGTCGAGCGTCACGCCGACGGCCGCATGGTGGCCGCCGTAGCGGATCAACAGGTCCTGGCACGACGACACCGCATCGAAGAGGTTGACGTCGCCGACGCTTCGTCCCGAACCATGGGCCTCATCGCCGTCGATGGTGAACAGGATCGCCGGGACGCCGTAGCGGTTCGTCAGGCGGGACACGACGATGCCCTTGACGCCTTCGTGCCATCCCTCGCCCGCCACGATGAGCGCGCGCTGCCCGTCGAAGACGCGCTCGGCTTCGGCCGAAGCAACCTCGGAAAGCTCAGACTCGATCGTGCGGCGGCGGGTGTTCGTCTTCTCAAGCTCGGCTGACAGATGCGCCGCCTCGGCGAAGTCGTCCGACATCAGCAGGTCAAGCGCCAACTGGGCATTGCCCATGCGGCCTGCCGCGTTGAGACGCGGAATGAGCGTGAAGCTCAAATTGGAGGACGACACCGGCTTGTCGGCGAATCCCGACTCGCCCAGAAGCGCCGCGATGCAGGGGCGCGTGTCGTCGTTGATCATGCGCACGCCCTCGGCAACAAGCGCGCGGTTCTGGTCGCGCATCGGCATGAGGTCGGCCACCGTGCCCAACGTGGCAAGGTCGATCAGCGAGCGCCACAAGTTGGGCTGGCCGAAGCGCGCGCCGACGGCTTGAACCACCTTCAAGGCAACGCCGGCACCGGCAAGGATCGAACTCGGATTGTCGGAGCGCTTCGGGTCGACCACCGGAACGCCCTCGGGCACCAGGTCGGCCAGCTCATGATGGTCGGTGATGACCACGTCGATGCCGCGCGAGCGCAGCAGCTCGACCTCGTTTTTCGCAGCAATGCCGTTGTCGACCGTCACCACCAGGCTCGGCTCATCTGCCATAAAGCGGTCGATGGCCGCTTCGGTCAGGCCGTAGCCCTCCTCAAAGCGCAGCGGGATGAACGGCGTCACGTTGCCGCCGCAGGCGCGCAGGCCACGCGTCATCAACGTCGTGGCGGACACGCCATCAAGGTCGAAGTCGCCGAACACGAGGATGCGCTCGCCGTCGCGCACCGCACGCACGATGCGATCCACCGCCGCATCCATCTCTTCCAAATCGTAAGGTTCGACCCAATCGCGCTCCAAGGACGGATGAAGGAAGCGCTCGGCCTCCTCAAGCGTCGTGATACCCCTGGCAGCGAGCGTCGTCGCAATGAAATGGGGCAGTTCGAGCTTATCGGCAAGGGTCGCGGCCACGACGGGATCCGCCGCGATCACATTAATTCGCGCACTCATAGTAAGCCTATCTTCGTTTTCGTTTCTCATAGGCTATTGTCGCAAAAGATCGCGTTTGTGTGAACAGAGCCGCCCCGGGCGGCAGATGCGACGAACCAGACGGCGATACGGCAACTGCGCGCACCGCCATGCACGATTTGCCGGCTTGAGTGGTCATTTTTGACGGTTCTATACGTCTTGGCTGACGCTGGCGGGGCGACGTGGGCAGGCGAAGCCGTCCACCAGCTGCGTTTTGCCTGATGGGAAGAGGCTCACGACTCGAGCACGCAAACGAACTCGCCGGCCGACGTATAAAACCGTCATTTTTGGCCACGAACGTCTGAATCCCCTGCACGGCTGCCCCCGAAGCGCAAGCCACCGCCTCCCGGTGGGGTGCCTTCGTGGCTCTCGTCAAGGGGACAAGCACCCGCACCACTCCTTTTAGGTGCAGTCCGCGGGGGCGGCTGCGCCTCGATACTCCGTGCGACCCGCCCCGTCGCCGCCTCCCCGCCGTCAACCCTCGTCGCTGCCTCCCCGCCGTCAACTCCCGTCGCCGGACACGTCCGTCTCCCTCACAGGCTCCTGGCCGCCCGTCCCCATCGCGCCTCCCGGTTATCCGCCCCCAGAGAAAAAAATCAGCAGGTTTTTGGCAACACCCGACGGACGTACGCAGCCCAATGCGTGAACAAGGGAGGTTGACGCCACCGGAGACGAAAATGAGGCTGATTTACGCAACAGTTAGTCCATTAATGTTGCGTAACGTTTTCCTTGAGGGATCATCGCCCCGACAAGGCTGCGTACCTCCGCTCGTTGTTGCCAAAAAAGGCGAATTATTTTTCTCTGGCGGGGTCTTGGGGAGAGCGCCGACAGGCAGTCCCGTATCCATCACCTGCCAGGACCACTGCGGCCGCTAGCGCGCCATCGGGATAGGAAGCGCCACACGCCCGGCTCCCCTGTACGACCGCCCCAAGGCGCAGCCGGCCCCCCTCACAAAAAAAACGGGGCACCGACCGCGCGGCCGACGCCCCGTTGAGATGTGCCTGCTGCTAGGGGATCAGATGCTCATCTCGTCTGCGTGAACCGTCATGCTGCCTTGAGCGCCCACTCCTGGAACAGCTCGTCGTAAATCGTGTACTGATAACCAACCTTGTTGCTGTCAGCTGCCTTTCCACGACATTCAAGGTCATAGGTATCACCATCGGACAGCTTCGTCTGATACACGATCTCTCCGTTGCCGCCGATCGTCAGATCTGGGCCATAATAGGCTTCCCCGTCAAAATACCAACCGTTCATGCGAGTCGTCGAATGATCGCTCTCTCCCCACGGGAAGTAAAGTTCGGACGGATATCCCGTCAGGCGAACGTTCTCGTTCACCCAATCCGCACCGTTCTTATCCGTCATGATCTTCTTGTAGGTGGCGATGCTATCGATGTTGTTGGTATCCTGCTCGCCGTCAAACGCCCAAACCTTCAAGCCAGTCGCAGCTACAGCCGCCCAGTCTTCATCATCGTAGGAATAGCCAAAGCTGCCATTCTGGCAAACGAACGTGTCGATCGTGAAGCCATAGTCGTTCGGCAAGGTGCTGGTCTCTTCTTCCGTAGCACCGTTCTTCTGATTCTTAGGATTGTACGGTTGACCTGCCAAGGCTTTAATCAAAAGCGACGAGGCCATCGTGCCACGAGAATTCCCCTGAAGAACGACGGTTCCCGTGACCTCGTATTTATCTATCAGATACTTCATGACGTTGGCGTCGTCAACGACGAAATCGTACACATCGAAGTACGCGCCCGGGCCAGCGCTGGAACGATCATGGATGTTGACAACGATTGCGCCCTTATCAGCCCACGACGTCGTGGCGGAATCGTACATGATGCCGGTTCCGTTGTCGTCCGTCCCATCAGACAGCTTCCAATAGGAAATGCCCTGCCCTTGCAACGTGAAGACGATGCCATTTGCCGGGTCATAGTTGTCCGGGACATAGAGATAACCACGCACGTAATCGTCACCGGTGCCGTCGGTCACGGCTTTGGTGCTTGCAGTGCTCTCGATCTGGATGCCCGCATCCGCAAAGGATTGGAATGCCCCCGTGCCGAACTGTCGGTTCACCGTTTCGAGCCACAAGCCATTCTTGTCGTATTTCCCCTTGTCATCAGCTAAACAAGCAGCAGCATCCTCAGACTCGTCAGCATGGCGAAGCTTCAGCTCAAGGCTCTCCCTGGCCTGGTACCCCATCTTCGTCGTGTTGTTCTCGTATGCATCGTTGTCATCGTCACCGTAGTAAATGACGCCGTTCACATCTCGATACCAAGCTCCGGTGCAATACACGCCAAGAGCATTGCGCTCGCGAATCCCCTTGTCGTCTCCCTCGCCGGTATACACCAGGCTGTTCTTTTCCGTTGCTTCAGGCTGTTGGCTGACAGTAAGCGTCGCCGTCTGGCCATCCACTGAAACGGAATCAAGAGTGATCTGCGCGAAATCTGGATTGAGTGAACCGCGGTCTTCTAAGATATAGCTATCCGCAGCCACGCCGCTCGCATCTACCCCATCCTTGTACGTAACTTGGACTTCCACCACACCAGTGCCGTACATAGTCTCGTCGGTGAACGCCTGAATGTTCTCCACGTCATCCATCGTCAGCGCGTTTCCCGACTTCTGCGAGCTATCGCTGCATCCGGAGAGCGTGGCCAGTGATAACAATGCAGAACACGCAATCGCAATCAAGGCTAATGGAATGAATCGCCTTCTTTCCCTTCCCATTCTTTCCTCCTTCTTCCTTTCTCCTCACCCCATGAAGCCATCGGCGAGAACGGAAGCGATCGAGGTAAGAATTGAAAAAGAAGCGAAGGGAAAGCCGCCTACCCCAATATCGGGGCAATCCCAGCCGCGCTATATCTTTCCTATGCGATACCTATCCGTGTACAAACCTATGCCCTTCGTGGAGATTCTATGAAAATCACTATATCTACCCCCCCCCCGCCTGTGTCAATAACAAAAACGTTAGTTCACCAGGGTAAACAAGG
>CAVCDZ010000099.1:28304-40639 GCA_963601095.1 Oscillibacter sp. MSJ-31
AAACCTATGCCCTTCGTGGAGATTCTATGAAAATCACTATATCTACCCCCCCCCGCCTGTGTCAATAACAAACACGTTAGTTCACCAGGGTAAACAAGGCGACGCGTATCCGCTTGAGTACTATACGAAACGTGCATGACGGCGCAACGAGGCATGCCTAGCCCCGTCGCGTCCCCCGGCTACCCGTCGGGCCTCCCGCCCCCATCGTGCCTCCCGGCTATCCCCCCCAGAGAAAAAAATCGGCGGGTTTTTGGCAACACCCGACGGACGTACGCAGCGCGATGCGCCCATGAGAGAGATTGCCGCTGTCAAAAGCGAAAAAGAGGAAGAATTACGCAACAGTTAGTCCATTAATGTTGCGTAACGCCTTCCTTGAGGGATCATCGCCCCGACAAGGCTGCGTACCTCCGCTCGTTGTTGCCAAAAAAGGCGAAATATTTTTCTCTGGCGGGGTCTTGGGTCTCGAGAAGGGGCGCCGACCGTTTGGCCGGCGCCCCGTGAGGGCATCAATCACTCTTCAGAATCGCAAGCGCACCGAATCGATTCAGCGCACCGCCCGACGATCAACTCTGGTTGAACACATCTTGCGTACGCGCAAGGCCGCGCTCGAGCAAAGACTCGACCGCCTCGGACGCACGCTGGCAGGCCTGGGCGAAATCGTCGGCGGCATCCTTTTTCGGCACCGCCAACACGAAATCGACCACGCTCATGCGTCCCGGCGGACGCCCGATGCCCACGCGCACGCGCTCGAAGTCGCGCGTGCCGAGCTTCTCGATGATCGAACGCAGGCCGTTGTGGCCGGCGTGGCCACCGCCCTTCTTCACCTTCACCGTGCCCGCCGGGATATCAAGCTCGTCATGGATCACAATGAGCTCAGCGGGATCGCACTCGTAGTCACGGCACAGATGCGAGACCGGCCCGCCCGACAGGTTCATGAAGCTCTGGGGTTTGGCCAGGATGATCTTCTCGATCGTCCCGTCGCCATGGCGCATCTTGCCCTCGCCCACGAGCGCTCCGCAGGCATTTTTCCAGTAGCTCACGCCCCACTCCCTGGCCAACAGGTCAATGACCTCGAAGCCCGAGTTGTGGCGCGTGTGGGCATATTCCTCTCCGGGGTTGCCCAACCCCACGACCACGCGCATCGCTTAGAGGGCGAACTCGGGATCGAAGAGGGATGCCACCGACTGGTTGTCGTAGACGTTGTGGATGGCGCGGGCGAGCAGCGGCGCAACGGAGATGACCTTGATCTTGCCCGTCTGGCGATCCTGGGGAACCGGGATCGTGTTGCAGACGACCACCTCGTCGATCTGGGACTTTTCCAAGCGATCGTAGGCCGGGCCCGAGAACACCGGGTGGCTGGCGCAGACGTAGACCTTGTCGGCGCCCTTCTCCTTCAACGTGGCGACCGCGGCGCACAGGGTACCCGCCGTGTCGATCATGTCGTCGTTGACGATGCAGACCTTGCCGGCAACGTCACCGATCAGCGCAGTGATCTCGGCCTTGTTGTGGCCCGGGCGGCCCTTGTGCATGATGGCGAGCTCAGACGACAGCATGTCGGAAAGCTTCTTGGCGGCCTTCGCGCGACCCACGTCCGGGCTCACGACGCAGAGACGGTCGGGATCGAGATTCTTCTTCTTGAAGTAATCGGCGAAGATCGGAAGCGCCGTCAGATGGTCGACCGGGGTGTCGAAGAAGCCCTGGATCTGACCCTGGTGCAGATCGATCGTGATCGTGCGGTTGATGCCCGCGACCGTCATCAGGTTGGCGACGAGCTTTGCGGTGATGGGCTCACGCGCGGCGGCCTTGCGATCCTGACGCGCATAGCCATAGCACGGAACGACGGCGTTGACCGTACGAGCCGAGGCGCGCTTGGCGGCATCAGCCATGATGAGCAGCTCCATCAGAGCCTCGTTGACGTTGGGAGTTGCCGTGGACTGGACGATGAACACGTCGGCGCCGCGGACGCTCTCCAGGTAGCGCGCGTAGATCTCGCCGTTGGAGAACTTCTCAAGCTTGACGTTGCCCAGCGTGGTTCCCAGCGACGTGGCGATCTCTTCGGCAAGATCGGGGCAGGTGGAGCCCGCGAAGATCGCCATCGTCTTGGTCATGTTGCTCATTGCTTAGTTCCTCTCGTTCCAATGCTCGATCTCAGTCTGGCGGGCGCGGCCCAGGCCGAGCGCTCCCGCGGAAACGTCTTTGGTGATAACCGATCCGGCGCCGATCAGGGAGTTGTCCCCCAGCGTGACCGGGGCAACCATCATGACGTCGCTGCCCACGAAGCAGTTGTCGCCGATGGTGGTGGGCCACTTCTTCTCGCCGTCGTAGTTGCAGGTGATGCTGCCGGCGCCGATGTTGACGTCACGACCCAGGGTGGCATCGCCGATGTAGGACAGGTGCGGCACCTTGGAGCCGGGGCCGATCGTAGACTTCTTGATCTCGACGTGCGTGCCGGCCTTCGAGCCCTCGCACAGACGCGTGCCCGGGCGCAGATACGCACGCGGGCCGCAGGTGACGGCCGATTCCATCGTGGTCTCGATCGCCACCGTCTCCTCGACGGTGCAGTCACGTCCCACCACGGTGTCGGTCAGGCGGGTGTTGGGACCGATGACGCTTCCGGACGCCACCGACGTGGCACCCAGCAAAAAGCTCATGGGAAGGATCTCGACGTCAGGTTCGAGCACGACGTCAGGACCGATCCAGGTGGTCTTGGGATCCATGATGGTCACGCCGGCATCCATATGCTCGCCGTTGATGCGCTCCTGCAGGGCACTCGTCGCCTCAGCCAGCTGACGGCGCGAGTTCACACCCAGGCACTCGGACGGATCATCGGCCACGAGCGCCAGCACGCGCTCGCCGCGCGCCCGAGCGATGCCCAGCACATCGGTAAGGTAGTACTCGCCCTGGGCGTTGTCGGTCGACACCTCTGCGAGCGCCGAGAACAACAGCTCGAGGTCAAAGCAGTAAAAACCGGAATTGCATTCGGTGACGGCGGCCTGTTCGGGCGTGCAGTCCTTCTGCTCGACGATCTCTTGAACGTCGCCGGCACCATCGCGGATGATGCGCCCATAGCCGGTGGGATCGTCAACGACCATCGTGAACACCACGACCGCCGCGTCGTTTTCCTCGCGCACACGCACGAGCTCGGCGATGGTCTCCGCACGCACGAGCGGCGAGTCGCCAGTCAATACCACCAGCGAACCGGAACGGCCGGCAAGCGCCTCGCGAGCCGCGAGCACCGCATGCGCCGTGCCCAGCTGCTCGGTCTGCTCGACTACCTGGCAATCCTCAAGCAAAGGTGCCACCTGCTCGCGAGCGTGGCCAACGACGCCGACCACCGATTCAATGCCTGCTTTATGCGCCGCGTCAACGACCCAGCGAACCAAGGGCTTGCCCATGATCTCATGAGCGACCTTGGGCTTCGCGGATTTCATTCGCGTGCCCGCTCCTGCGGCCAATACGAGAGCTGAAGCTTCCATGGACGCCTTTCTCTTCGGATGCATACACGCTTAGATTCTAGCACGCCGCGCCTACCGGCGGCGCGCCCTCCAAAGAGCGTCCAAAGCCCTGCCGCAGCCATCAAGCCGGCAGATCACGCCGTGGGCTCAGCGCCGCAGCCGGCCGGTGCCAGCGGCGATGCCACCACGTTTGGGCATCCGCGCCGCCGTCAAGCCGATGGGCTCACAGTCTTTCGGCCTAGCGCATCTGAAGGGCAGAGCAGAGCGCATCGAGCAGGGCGATGGCGTAATGCTGAGCCGAGCGAGCGGCGCCCGCCTCGTCCCACGTCTCGCCCGGAAGGCGCACAGCGATGCGCTGAGGGTGACCCTGCGCCGCCTCGAAAGCCTGGCTCAGGCGTGCCGGCAGCGTGGCCTCTTCCTCGAACGCGACGATCGGCACGCGCCCGGCAGGCTCTTCCCCATCGACGAGGATCTGCACGAAGATCATGCCCTCATCGGGCGTCACGAGCAGCGAATCGGCGCTCGTGACCTTGGAAGCAGGGCTGGTCGCCATGGCGAGGTTGGACATGCGGGCAGCCACGGCGCGCGTGAAGTCGCCGACACCGAACAGGCAGATGAGATTGGGCTCGAGGACCTCAGCGGCGCGGGCGAACCCCAGATGGGGCACGACCGGGCTCAGCGAATCCTTGTCCTTCCACGAATGCTGCAGATGGTTCAGCGCGCGGAACGTGAAGGCGCCGGCGATGCCGTCGTCAGGCAGCCCCATGTTCAGCTGGAAGCGACGCAGGGCGTCTTCGGTATGGACGCCGAAGATGCCGTCGATGGTGCCGCAGGTAAACCCGAGGGCAGACAGCGCCTGCTGGAGCGTGCGCACGTCACGGCCATGATAGAACGGAACGCGCAGGTACAGATTGCGATCGCCCAGCTCGAACGACGCATCGACGAGCTTCGACCACACGGCGTCGTCGACCTCACGCCGCACCTCGATGTCGGAAGCGCGGCACAGGGCGGCAATCGCCTCTTCAGTCGCCACGTTGAAAATGCCCGTGGCCTTATCGGCGGCAAGATAGCCCGCCTTCACCAAACGGCGCTGCACGTCCTCGACGGCATCGCCCGTATCGTTGAGTTTGATAGGATCCATGTCAGCCTCACTATTTCAGTCGGTCAACGAACCAATCGGCCATGGAGATGAGCAGGTCACGCGCACGCGTCGGCGCGAGAACCCCCTCCAAGCGGCCCTTTGCGTTGCCGGTCAAACGCTCTGCGTACGAACGGGCGTAGTCGATGCTGCCCGCCTCGCTCATGATGCGCACGGCCTCTTCGAGGGTCGCCGGATCGGTGACCTTGCCCGAGAGGATCTCGATCAGGCGCTCGCGCTTGGGAGAGTGCTTGAGCGCATGGACGACGACGAGCGTGCGCTTGCCCTCGGTGATGTCGCTGCGGAAGTCCTTCTCCTTCGCTTCCTTGGTGCCCACAAGGTTCAGCAGGTCATCCTGGATCTGGAAGGCGAGCCCCGTGTCGAGGCCGTAGGCGCGCAGCGCCTCGACCTGGTCCTCACTGGCTCCACCGGCCATCGCGCCGACCGCCAGCGGCACCGCGCCGGAATAGTGGGCGGTCTTGTGCGTCGCCATGACGAGGTAGTCCTCAGGCGTGATGTCGTACCGGCCGTCGCGCGCCCATCCGATGTCGAGCGCCTGACCTTCCACCGTGCTCTGCGCCATGGAGACCAGCTCGATGGCGATGCGCACCTTCAGCGAGTCGTCGAGCAGAGGATCGCGCATCACGATGCCGTTGACGATGGACAGGGCCAGATCGCCCGCGTTGATCGCGAGCCCCTCCCCCTCGGTCAGGTGCATGCAAGGCTCGCCGCGCCGCAGGGCCGCCTCATCGGCGATGTCGTCGTGGATCAGCGCAGCGGTATGGAAGTGCCCGATGGCCGCAGCGCTCGAGAACGCGCGGCGACAGTTGCCTCCCACGGCTGCGCAGGCGGCAACGCAGATCAAAGGACGATGGCGCTTGCCCCCGTTTTGGCTGTACTTCATGAGCGGGCCGTACAGGTAGCGCTCCATATCAGGATGCGTCCCCTCAGGGATGAAGGAATTGATGATGCGCCCGGCTTTGTCGGCGTAACGGTCGAGGTACTGCTCGAACAGAGCGGGGGACTCTTCGTCTCCCGGCTGGCTCGGCGACGAGCAGAAGGCCTCGAATTCCTTGAAGATGCCAGCGAGTTCGGGGGCTTTGAGAGAGGGGACAACGTCTGTCATGTTAGACACTTTCGGATGGAGCGTTTTTCTTTATCATAGCCATGCCGGCAAGGACGCGGCCATAACCTCACATCCCCTGCGCAGACAGGCGCCTTGCTCGAGCGGCGTGGTAGGAGCGGTGGGGTTCGAACCCACAAGCCCGAAGGCGGCGGATTTTAAGTCCGCTGCGTATGCCAATTCCGCCACGCTCCCTTGTGATGCCTCTCGAGGAAAGCGCTACCATCATAGCAAAACTCGCCTACGCTCACCGTACGGACCGAAGGGTGCCGCTACGCGTCGGCGGCACCGAGAATGAGGCCCTGCAAGATGTCGGATTCGCTCACCGTGAACGACTCCGCGCCCAGGGCGTCGAGAACCTCGAGAAGGATCGCCATGCCAGCCACGATGACCGGCGCGCGTTTGGGCTCAAGGCCGATCACCTGCGCACGCTCAGCAACCGGAAGCGCCGCGAGACGCTCATAGATCGCGGCGAGCACCGCACGCGTCACGACCGTGCCGTCGACGCGCACGGGATCGTAGACCTTCATCTGCTCGTTGACCGACACGACGCTCGTTGCCGTCCCGGCAACCGCGACGATGCGCCCGACCGTGCACCCCGCCCTGCGCGCCTCGGCGAACACCGGCGCAAACGCGGTGCGCACCCAAGCACGCGCAGCCTCAAGCTCGCCTGTCGCGGGAGGATCGGAAGCGAGAAAGCGCTCGGTGACGCGCCGGCATCCGATGTTGAACGAATGAGCAAAGTGCGGCGCCTCTCCGCCTTGGCCGAACACCGTCTCAGTCGATCCGCCGCCGATGTCCACGACCAAAAGCGGCTCTCCCTCATAGCCGCGCGACGCGCCGCGAAACGACAGCGCCGCCTCACGCTCGCCAGGGATGACCGACAGCTCCACGCCCACGCCGCGCAGACGCTCGATGAGCACCGAGGCGTTTTTCGCATCGCGTGAAGCGCTCGTGGCAACCGCGACGATGGGAATCGAAGGATGGTCCTCGCTGCGATACGAGTCGACGACGGAGACGTAGTCGGCGACCTGCGCGATGACGCGCTCGATCGCGTCATCGCGCAACACATGGGTCTGGTCGACCCCGACGCCGAGGTTGGTGATGACGCAGCGACGCTCGAGCTCGACAAGCTGGCGCCCGTCGACGTCGGCCACCAGAAGGCGGCAGGTCACCGTGCCGATGTCGATGGCGGCGATGCGCTTAATGGGCATAGCCGAACACCACATCGAGGATGCCTGAATACCAGGTATCGGGAGCCTTTATGCTGCTCGAAGCAGCCGGATAGCGAATCGTGCCGCCCGAAGTGGCCGTCGTGTCGCTGGGCTCGACGCCCTCGACGGTGGCCATCTGCTCGTCAGAGCGGATCCACCCCAGCTCAGAACGCGCATAGTCTTCTATGCCCGCATCGGTGTTGAGGTAATCGATGCGGCTTTGCGTCTCCTGGTTGTAGGAGGACAACTCGTCGTATTCCGCCTGCAGCTGCTGGAGCTGACGCGTTTCGTTGTAATAGCTGGCGCACGGCGGGTACAGGGTGAACACCGTGAAGGCCAAGACCATGACGACCGCCAGGGCACGCGCTGCGTGCATTGACAGCGAGAACGACCCAGGGAGAGAGAACGGCAACGAGAAGCCGAACGCCCCTTTGTCCTTGTCGGATGCCTGAAGGCGTGCCGAACGACGCTGGGACTGACCCATACGCATGTCGTACACCGCCGCACGGCTCGTCTGCTCTTCGGCCTGGGAGCGCTCCCGCGCGCCGATCGTTCGATCGAAGGCGCGTTCCGCCTTGGCGGAACGGAATTTCTTTTGAAGTCCGCGGATGAATCCCTCGTCGTGGGAAGCGCGGGTGCGGCTCTGATGCTGTTGCGAGCGCGCAGAAGGCCTGCGCTCGGCACCGGCGCGCCGCACGTCGCTGCGCGCGGTGCGGGGATCGCCTTGGGATGCGCGCACACCGCGCGCAGGTGCCGCAGTAGAGGGGGCGACCGGGCGCGGCTGCCTCATCCCCGAGCGCAACGGCGCGGCATGCCCCGTCGCATGCGACGGGCGATAACCCGCCGGCGCTGCATAAGACGAGGAGGGAATGCCCATCGCCTCCTCGTAGCGATCGTGGCGCGCGGGCGCATCGGGGCGCACGTGAGCGCCGCGCGAGGCACGGGTGCGAGAGCGATCGGCGGTATGAGCGGGAGCATGGGACGGAGACCGGCGTGCATGCGCGACATCGGAGGCTTTGACCTCGTCAAAAGAAAGGATGTTCGCATGGCGCGTCACGGATAGATGTCCCCTTGAGCATTGTGGTTCGAATAAGTGGTGGAAGTAATGCCTAAAGTGATCTGACTATACCACAGCCGCCGCCCTTCCCGGCGGGTTCAAGCAAAAGAAGAGGAGGTTGAACACTCAACCTCCTCTTCTTGTCAAATCAGCTGATTAACCTGGTCTTCTGAAGCGCAAAGCACCAGCGTCCCGTGGCTGTGCGAAGGGGTTACTCCTCCTCGAGCGCCTCGGCGATCTCGTCAGTGATGTCCATCGCATGGTACACGTTCTGCAGATCCTCGAGCTCTTCGAGGCGATCGATCAGACGCATGACCTTCTTGGCGTCGGCAACGGACACCTCGGTCGGAGTCGTGGGGAGCATGACGAACTCGGCACCCTTGGTGACGATGCCCGCCTCTTCAAGCGCGGTCTTGACGCTGTGGAGGTCGGCCGGAGCGGTGTAGACGATCCATTCGTCGCCCGCGTCCTCGTAATCGTCGCCGCCGGCCTCAGCCACGGCCATCATGAACTCGTCCTCATCGCCCGCGGCGCCGTTGGGCTTCATGCCCTCTTTCTTGCCGCCCTCGATCTCTTTCTCGACCAGGATCTGGCCCTTGCGCTCAAACTGGAACGCAACGGAGCCGGACGTGCCCAGGCTGCCGCCATGGTGGGTGAACGCAGCGCGCACGTCGGCGGCGGTGCGGTTGCGGTTGTCGGTCAGAGCCTCGCAGTAGATGGCGATGCCGGCCGGGCCATAGCCCTCGTAGACGACGGTCTCGTAGTTGGCCGCATCCTTGCCGGAGCCGAAGGCCTTGTCGATGGCCGTCTTGATCTTGTCCTTAGGAAGGGAGTAACCCTTCGCCTTGTCGATGGCAGCTGCCAGGGAAGCGTTGTTGTCGGGATTGGGGTCGCCGCCCTCCTTCGCCGCAACGGTGATGTTACGGGAAAGCTTGGAGAACAGCGCGGAGCGCTTAGCGTCCTGAGCTGCCTTGCGGTGCTTGGTGGTTGCCCATTTTGAATGCCCTGACATACATGAACCTTTCGACAAAGATAATCCAGCGGGATATTTTAGCACACCGAACAAGGGGCTTATGAAGCGTTGGGCGATTCACCTTTTCTCCTTGAAGGAGCACCGGGGCCTGCTGTCCCCTAGGAGCCGAGCGGGCAGCGCGAAGTGCTCGGGCGGCGGGCAGCAGACAACGCCAAGCGCCGCGCGGCAGACGCGCCTCGGCCCCTTCGAGTACACTGGTCAACCATGGAAACGATACGGATCACAGACGCCACCGACGCACGGCTTGCCGTGTTCTCACGCATGACCGATGCCGAGCTGCGGGACGAGCGCCAGCTGATCGGGCTTGCGCGCGCAACGCGCGACGAGCGCGTGGCGCAAGGCCTCTTCATCGCCGAGTCCCACAACGTCGCCGCACGGGCGCTCGATGCTGGATGCAAGGCATTTGCCCTGATAAGCGAAGAGCGTTGGGTCGCCCAAGCCGAAAGCCTGGCACAGCGCATCGCCGAGTGCGGCACGGCCGCGCCGCTTTTCGTGGGAACGCACGCCGACGTCTGCCGGCTCACCGGCTTCGAGCGCACCCGCGGGCCGCTCGTCGCCTTCTTCCGCCCCGAGCCCCGCTCACCCGAATCGCTGCTGCGCGGGGCCCATCGCGTCGCCATCCTGGAAGACATCGCCAATTTCACCAACCTCGGCGCAATCTTTCGCTCGGCGGCCGCGCGCGGGCTCGACGCGGTGCTCGTCACGCCCGGCTGCCACGATCCCCTCTACCGGCGCGCCGCGCGCGTGTCGATGGGAACGGTCTTCCAGGTGCCGTGGAGCCGCATCGGTGAGCACGCCGACTGGACAGACGAGGGCATGCCCATCCTCCGCGCGGCAGGCTTTTCCGTCTGCGCGTTAGCGCTCGAAGAGGATTCCCTCCGTCTGCAAGATCCCCGCATCGCAGGCGCCGAGCAGCTCGCGCTCGTGTTGGGAACCGAAGGCACAGGGCTGAGGCAGACCACCCTTGCGGCCTGCGATCACACGGTCATGCTGCCCATGGCCCACGGGGTGGACTCGCTCAACGTGGCGGCGACCGCCGCAATCGCGTTTTGGGAGGTCTGCGGGCGAGCGCTCTGAGCGCCCAGGCTCCCCGCCGTCGTGCGACAGGCTCCCTGCCGCCGAGGAGCATGATCATCGTGATGAGGCGCGGCGCCACCGCCCCGCCGCCACGCGACAGCCCCTACGCCGCTTCGGCGATCGCTGCGTCTCGCCGCGTGCGTTTCCTGATCTGCAGCTGATACCCCACCGTCATGCACAGCGCCGTCGCGGCCCAGGTGATCGGATAGACGAGTGCGACCGCTTCGACCGTGACGACCGACGAGGTGAGGGCGAAGAGGATCACGGTCCTTGCCACGCAGACGTTGAGCAAGATGATGACCATGGGGGCAAGAGAATTGCCGCGCCCCCTCATCGAGCCGGCGTAGATCTCCAAAAACGCATAGAGCCAGTAGAGCGGAAACGTGATGCCGATGATGGTGCGCCCGTAGGCGATGACGCTCGTCTGCTGGCTGAAGATCCAAAACGCCCCATGACCGCAGCCGATGAGGATAGCCGCCAAGACCACGGACAGCGCCACGCCCATCCCCAAGCACGCGCGGGTGCCCTTGCGAGCACGCCCCTCAAGACCGGCGGCATGGTTTTGCGCAACGAAGGTCGTCACAGCCTGGCCAAGAGAAACGAGCGCATAGTAAATCGGAAGCTCGACTTTAAAGTAGGCCGAAAACGCTGCGATGGCCTCTGCGCCCAACAGGTTGATCTGATGTTGGACAAAGACGTTGGACAGGGTGATGACGAGCGACTGCAAGCCCGTCGGAACGCCGATCGCCAGGATGCCGCGCAGCGAGTCGCCATGGAAGGTCAAATCTCCTGCGCGCAGGCGGCAGGGCTCAGGGCCGCGAGCCAAGACGCGCAGGCACAACAGAGTTGCGATGCCTTGCGAAAACAGGGTGGCGAGAGCCGACCCGGCGATCCCTAAACCGAGCACCATCAAGAACAGCGCGTTCAGAGCCACATTGCACACGCCGCCGACAAGCTGCGCGGTAAACGGCGTGCGCGAGTTACCCAATCCGCGCAGCGCACCGGCGCATTGGTTGTACAGCACGACCGCGATCATGCTGACGAAATAGACGCGCAAATATGCGAGGGCGTCCGCGACCAGCTCAGGAGGCGTTGCCATCCATGCCAGATACGAAGGCGCGATCGCAAACCCTATAACAGCCAGGCCGACGCCGCCCACAAGGCCCATCGCCACCGCCGTGTGGATCGCCCGGCCCGCATCAGCGAGCTTGCCCGACCCGACGTGGCGCGCCACCACCACGTTCACTCCGACGGAAAGACCCGTGAAAAACCCGATCAAGCAGGTGATCAACAGCACGCTGATGCCAAGCGCCGCCATCGCGTCGGTGCCGAGGACGTTTCCCACAAACAGCAGGTCGACGGTGCCGTACAGCTGCTGAATGACGCTGGTGCCGAGCAACGGCAAGGCGAACAGCGTCAGGCTCTTCGCGATGGAGCCCTGCGTCAAATCGCGGGAGGCGCGCGCCTCAGCGCGCCGGCCTCCGAATCGTCTTCTGCCCCTTGCCATGCTCAGCGCCTCCCCTTGCCGCGCTGCGGCACCGGCAGAGGAAGGACGGAGGACACGAGCAGCTGGGTGTAGGGATGCTGAGGGTGCGAGACGACGTCGTGCGGCGTGCCCTCTTCGACGATGCGACCCCGGCACATCACGACCACGCGGTCGCACGTGCGCTCGACCAAGGACAAGTCGTGCGTGACGAACACGACGCCGCGCTCGCCGCGAACGTCTGCGAGCACCTTGAGCACCTCGGACTGCACCGAAACGTCAAGGGCGCTCGTGATCTCGTCACACAGCAAGAACTCGGGATCGCGCATGAGGGCGCGGGCGATGGCGGCACGCTGCCGCTGCCCGCCGCTTGCCTGCGCAGGACGCGCATCAAAGAGGCGCTCGTCGAGGCCGACGCGCTCAAACAGAGCCTGCGCCTTGTCCCGCGCCTCTGCCCGGCCAAGCCCGGCAAGCCGGCCGAATTCCACGGCCGAGCCCCCGAGCGTCGAAAACGGGTCGAACGAATCGGCATGGTCTTGGAACACCATCTGGATGCGCGAGCCCACCGCGCGACGCTCGCGGCCCCGCAGATGCGAGATGTCGCGCCCGTCGAGCATCACGCGCCCCGAATCCGGCGCGACAAGGCCCATGAGCATGAGCGCCAGCGTCGACTTGCCCGAGCCGCTCTCCCCCACCACGCCGACGCACTCGCCCGACGAGACGGACAGGGAGACCTCATCGACGGCGGGGCGCGC
>CAVCDZ010000100.1:0-20207 GCA_963601095.1 Oscillibacter sp. MSJ-31
CCGACAAGGACTATGCGAAGAACCTTGAGAACGATCTCGCTATTCGCACCTACCTGGAAAAGCAGCTGGCCCATGCCGCCGTCTCCCGCGTCGAGATCGAGCGCGCTGGCGACAAGATCAAGGTCATCATCACCACGTCGCGTCCCGGCGTCGTCATCGGCAAGAAGGGCGCGGAGGTCGACGCGCTTCGCAAGAAGCTGAACCAGATCGCGTCCGGCCCGGTGTCCGTCGAGGTCATCGAGGTCAAGCGCCCCGAGCTCGACGCCAACCTGATCGCGCAGTCCGTCGCTGAGCAGCTCGAGAACCGCGTTGCGTTCCGTCGTGCCATGCGCAAGGCCGTCCAGTCCGCCCGCAAGTCCGGTGCCAAGGGCATCCGCATCCAGTGCGCCGGTCGTCTCGGTGGCGCTGAGATGAGCCGCCGCGAGTGGTACCGCGAAGGCCGTGTGCCGCTGCACACCCTGCGCGCCAAGATCGACTACGGCTTTGCCACCGCTGCCACCACCATGGGTTCCATCGGCATCCAGGTGTGGGTCTATCACGGTGAGGTTCTGCCGGGTCAGAAGGCTCCGGAGCCTGCGCTCGAGGGTTCTTCTCGTCCGAACCGCCGCTCCCGCCGCAACAACGATAGGGGTGATAAGTAATGCTGGTACCTAAGCGTGTGAAGCACCGCAAGGTGCAGCGTGGCTCTATGAAGGGCAACGCCAAGGGTGGCACCACCCTGAACCATGGCTCCTGGGGCATTCAGGCCCTCGACCGCCATTGGATCACCAACCGCCAGATCGAGGCTGCTCGTGTCGCTATGACGCGTCGCATGAACCGTACTGGTAACGTTTGGATCACGATCTTCCCTGACAAGCCGATCACTCAGAAGCCTGCCGAAACCCGCATGGGTAAGGGCAAGGGCAACCCCGAGGGCTGGGTGGCTGTCGTCAAGCCCGGTCGCATCATGTTCGAGCTCGACGGCGTTGACGAAGAGACGGCGCGCGACGCGCTCCGCCTTGCCATCAACAAGTTGCCCATCAAGTGCAAGATCGTCAGGCGCGAGGCAGAAGGGCAGGAATAAATGAAAGCAGCAGAGATCCAGAATCTTTCGGCTGAAGACCTGCAGGCAAAGCTCAAGGAAGCGCGTGCAGAGCTTTTCAACCTGCGCTTCCAGATGGCTACGGGTCAGCTGGAGAACACCGCTCGCATCAAGCAGGTCAAGAAGGACATCGCTCGCATCCAGACCGAGATGCGCGACCGCGAGCTCAAGGCCGTCAAGGCTTAGCGCTCGACGAGGAAGGTTTGAATAAATGAGTGAAGAACGTAACTCTCGCAAGGTGCGCCAGGGTGTCGTTGTCAGCATTTCGGGTGACAAGACCTGCGTCGTGAAGATTCACGAGCGCAAGCCTCATCCGGTGTACGGCAAGATGGTGAACTCCACCAAGAAGCTGCATGCTCACGACCAGAACAACGAGGCTGGCGTGGGTGACACCGTCACTGTTATGGAAACCCGCCCGCTTTCTAAGATGAAGCGCTGGCGCCTTCTCGAGATCGTTGAGAAGGCCAAGTAGGCGTTTGCCCACTTGGAAGCACTGAAAGGGATAAGCACATGATTCAAATGCAGAGCATGCTCGCCGTCGCTGACAACTCCGGCGCTCGCAAGGTGCAGTGCATCAAGGTCCTGGGCGGCTCCAAGCGCCGTTATGCGGGCCTGGGTGATGTCATTGTTTGCAGCGTCAAGGAGGCAATGCCCAACGGCAACGTCAAGAAGGGCGAAGTCGTCCGCTGCGTCGTCGTGCGTGTGAAGAAGGAAGTCCGTCGCAACGACGGTAGCTACATCAAGTTCGATCAGAACGCCGCCGTTCTGATCGACGCCAACGGCGCTCCCCGTGGCACGCGTATCTTCGGCCCCGTTGCCCGCGAGCTTCGTGACAAGAAGTACATGAAGATCGTTTCCCTGGCACCGGAAACGCTGTAGGAGGAACAATCCATGGCAAAGATGAACATCAAGAAGGGTGACAAGGTCAAGGTCCTGTCCGGCAAGGATCGCGGCGCTGAAGGCGTCGTGCTCGCCGCTCAGCCCCAGGCTCAGCGCGTCACCGTCGAAAAGGTCAACATCATCAAAAAGGCGATGCGCCCCACCCAGGCTAACCCCGAGGGCGGCATCTCCTCGATGGAGGCCCCCATCCACGTCTCCAACGTCATGTTGATCTGCCCGTCCTGCAAGCAGGCCACGCGCGTCAACATCAAGCGTGAAGAAGGCAAGAAAGTTCGCGTTTGCAAGAAGTGCGGCGCGGATATCGATTAGAATATCTGATCGGACTTTTTATGACCCTCGTGAAGGACGCGAGGGACGCAGGGTCGGAAATCCTGCGTTTAATTCATCGAGAAAGGTAATGTAGGACAATGGCTACTCCTCGTCTGAAGGAAAAGTACATCAACGAAGTCGCTGACAAGCTCTACAAGGAGCTCGGCTGCGCCAACGTCAATCAGGTTCCCCGCCTCGAGAAGATCGTGGTGAACATGGGCGTCGGCCGTGCCGCTGGCGACAAGAAGCTGCTCGACGGCGCCATCGCCGACATGCGCACGATCACGGGTCAGCAGCCCATGGTCACTCGCGCTAAGAAGTCCATCGCAGGTTTCCATCTGCGTGAGGGCCAGGCGATCGGCTGCAAGGTCACGCTGCGCGGCGACCGCATGTGGGAGTTCTTCGACCGCCTGGTGTCCACGGCGCTGCCCCGCGTCCGTGACTTCCGCGGCTGCAACCCCCACAGCTTCGACGGCCGTGGCAACTACACCATGGGCCTGACCGAGCAGCTCATTTTCCCCGAGATCGAGTATGACAAGATCGATCACACGCGCGGCATGGATATCACGTTCGTGACCACCGCGCAGACCAACGAAGGTGCCAAGGCCCTCATGGCCGACCTTGGCTTCCCGTTCAAAAAGGAGAACTAATTTCTCGCACTCCGAGAATTGGTTATAGAAAGAAGGATCTTGAATGGCTAAGAAATCGATGATCGCCAAGTCCAAGCGAGAGCCGAAGTTCTCGACGCGTCAGCACAACCGTTGCTCGCGCTGTGGTCGCCCCCGTGCGTACTACCGCAAGTTCGGCCTGTGCCGCGTCTGTCTTCGCGAGCTCGCCAACAAAGGCGAACTGCCCGGCGTGACCAAGTCTTCCTGGTAAGCAACGGATAACGGCACGTCGTTGAGTGTCGAGAGTCAAGGCGTGCGCATCATGGGTGCGTGCGAACCGGCTTTTCGGCTCATCACGAACAAAGGAGAAACACAACAATGAGCATGAACGATCCCATTGCAGACATGCTTACGCGTGTGCGTAACGCTAACTCTGCTGGCAAGCAGACGGTCTCCATGCCGTCGAGCAAGAAGCTTGTCGAAATCGCCCGCATCATGCAGGAAGAGGGCTACATCAACGGCTACGACGTCGAAGACGCCGAGCCCCGCGACATCCTCTCCATCACGCTGAAGTACGGCGAGAAGAAGGCCCGCACGATCCGCGGCATCAAGCGCATCTCCAAGCCTGGTCTGCGCATCTATGCCGGCAAGGACGAGCTTCCGCGCGTTCTGGGCGGCCTGGGCACGGCTGTCATCTCGACGAGCAAGGGCGTTATGACCGACCGCGATGCGCGCAAGGCGGGCATCGGCGGCGAAGTCATCGCTTACATCTGGTAGGAAGGAAGGAGCACCAATGTCCCGTATCGGTAAGATGCCTGTTGCCATTCCTTCCGGTGTCGACGTCAAGGTCGACGGCCATATTGTCACCGTTAAGGGTAGCAAGGGCGAATTGGTTCGCGAATTTAATGAAATGATGACGATCAAGGTCGAGGACGGCCACGTCATCGTCGAGCGTCCGGACGACTCCCGCGAGGCCAAGAGCCTCCACGGTCTCACCCGCACGCTGCTCGAGCACATGGTCGAAGGCGTGTCCGAGGGCTTCTCCAAGAAGCTCGTCCTGGTCGGCGTCGGCTACCGTGCCGCCCTCAAGGGCAGCGATCTGGAGATCCAGCTCGGTTATTCCCATCCGGTCATCGTGAAGGCCCCGCACAATATCTCCTTCGAGGTTCCCAGCCAGACCGAGATCATCGTCAAGGGCATCAGCAAGGAGCAGGTTGGCCAGGTCGCCGCGGACATCCGCGCATGGCGCAAGCCTGAACCTTACAAGGGCAAGGGCATCCGCTACGACGGCGAGTACGTGCGTCGTAAGCTTGGCAAGGCCGCTAAGTCCGAGTAGCCCAGTTGAGAAGAATCGAAGGGAAGTAACTCATGAAGAAACTTCAAAAGAAGCAGGCTGGGCTCGCTCGTCGCCATCGTCGCGTGCGTGGCAAGATCTCTGGCACGGCCGCTCGTCCGCGTTTGTGCATCACGCGCTCCAACGCGAATATGTATGCTCAGGTCATCGATGACGTTGCCGGCAAGACGCTGTGCGCCGTCTCTACGCTGGGCCCCGATTTTAAGGCCACCGACAAGAAGGGCAGCACCGTCGAAGGCGCTGCAGCCCTCGGTGAGCTGATCGGCAAGAAAGCACAGGAAAACGGTGTCACCGAGGTCGTCTTCGACCGCGGCGGCAACCTGTATCACGGTCGCATCAAGGCTGTCGCCGACGGTGCCCGCGACGCAGGCCTGAAGTTCTAGGAAAGGGTTATAGGTTTATGGCTCGTAAGCAAGAAAACCAGGCAGGCGTTCCCGAGCTCCAGGAACGCGTCGTCTACATCAACCGCGTGTCCAAGGTCGTCAAGGGCGGCCGCCGCTTCGCTCTGACGGCTCTCGTCGTCGTGGGCGACGGCCAGGGTCGCGTCGGCATCGGCATGGGCAAGTCCCAGGAAGTCCCCACCGCCATCAAGAAGGGCGTTGAGGATGCCAAGAAGAACATGTTCACCGTGCCTCTGACCGAGGCGGGCACCCTGCCTCACGACATCATCGGCGAGTACGGTGCCGGCTATGTCATGATCAAGCCTGCTGCCCCTGGTACCGGCGTTATCGCCGGCGGCCCGGTGCGTGCCGTCATGGAGCTGGCTGGCGTTACCGACTGCCTGACCAAGTCCATGGGCACCGACAACGCTATGAACATCGTCAAGGCTACCGCCGCAGGCCTGCAGAACATGCAGAGCCCCGAGGACGTCGCCAAGCGCCGCGGCCTCTCGGTTGCCCAGATCTACGGCTGGAAGGAGAACAACTAATGGCTGACGCGAAGAAGACTCTGCGAGTCACCCAGGTGAAGAGCTCCATCGGCTACAAGTACGATCAGCTTCGCACCCTGAAGGCCCTCGGCCTCGGCAAGATCGGCCGTTCGGTCGAGCAGGTGGACAACCCTGCCGTCCGCGGCATGATCTTCAAGGTCAAGCACCTCGTTGAGGTTGAAGAGATTTAGTCTTATGGATCGGCCCGACTCGTTCGGGCCGAACCCATGCACACAGATAAGTTAGTCGGCGGCGAGCTGCCGACCCCCCTCAGAGGAGGGGTAGAGCGTTTAAGGAGAAATAGACAGATGGAACTCAAGGATTTGCGCCCCGCAGAAGGATCCCGCAAGGCACGCAAGCGTCTCGGCCGTGGTCCCGCTTCCGGCACCGGCAAGACGGCCGGCCGTGGTCTGAACGGCCAGAAGTCCCGCGCTGGCGGCGGCAAGGGCACGGGCTTTGAGGGCGGCCAGACTCCTCTGGCACGTCGTCTGCCTAAGCTGCCGGGCTTCCGCAACATCAACCGTGTTGAGTATCTCCCGGTCAACGTCAGCCGCATCGAGAAGTACTTTGAGGCCGGCGACGTCGTCGATGGCGAGTCTTTGGTCGCCAAGGGCATCATCAAGAAGTCCACTGACCTCGTCAAGGTCCTGGGCGACGGCGAGATCACCAAGGCCGTCACGGTCAAGGTCGACAAGGTCTCCGCGTCCGCCAAGGCTAAGATCGAGGCTGCCGGAGGAAAGGTCGAAGAGCCTTGCTAAGTTCGCTCGTACAAGCGTTCAAGGTCCCGGAGCTCAGGAACAAGATCCTGTTCACCCTCGGGATCCTGGTGCTTTACCGCTTCGGCGCGTACCTGCCGGTGCCGGGCATTCCCTTCAGGGCGTTCGCTGATTCGTTCTCGACTCAGGGCGTCTCGATGGTCATGCTCGACCTCTTCACCGGCGGCGCGTTATCGAATTTCTCGGTGTTCGCCCTGGGCATCATGCCCTACATCACCGCATCGATCATCATGCAGCTGATGCAGGGCGTCATCCCGGCCGTTGGCCGCTGGGCGAAAGAGGGGGAGACGGGCCGTCGCCGCATCACGCAGATCACGCGTTACCTGACGCTGGGTCTGGGCTTGATCAACGCGATCGGCTACCTGTTCCTCTTCAAGTCCGAGGCATACGGCGTGGTCTTCAACCCCGCCGTCCCTGAGATCGTCACGGACGTCATCGTCGTCTTCACGCTGATCGTCGGCACTGCGCTCATCATGTGGATGGGCGAGCTGATCACCCAGCGCGGCGTCGGCAACGGCATGTCGCTGATCATCTTCGTGTCGGTCGTCTCGTCGGTCCCGACGGCGATCTTCTCGTCGATCAACCTGCAGTCCGACACGGGCATGGGCATCGCGGTCACGGTGATGATCCTCGTGGTGGTGCTCGTGTGCATCCCCGCGATCATCTTCATCGAGCGCGCTCAGCGCCGTATCCCGATCAGCTACGCCAAGCGCGTGCAGGGTCGTAGGATGATGGGTGGCCAGAACTCGTATCTGCCGATCAAGATCAACGCCGCCGGCGTTATCCCGATCATCTTCGCCAGCTGCCTGATCTACTTCCCGGCGCAGCTTGCTGCCCTGTTCAACGTCGATTGGCTGACGATGGTGTCCAATGCCATCTCCGCTGGTTGGGTGAACTGGATCTTGACGGCGGTCCTGATCGTGTTCTTCGCTTACTTCTACACTTCGGTTGTTTTCAACCCGGTGGACACGGCTGAGAACCTGCAGCGACAAGGTGGCTTCATCCCCGGCATCCGCCCGGGTGCGAACACCGTGCAGTACATCAAAGACGTGCTGCATCGCGTGACGCTCCCCGGCGCCATTTTCATCGCGGTCATCGCGGTGGTGCCTTCGATCCTGTTCTACTTCACGAACAACACCCTGATCCAGGCCTTCGGCGGCACGTCGATCCTGATCATGATCGGTGTTGCGCTTGACACGATGAACAAGGTCGAGTCGCAGCTTAAGATGTACAACTACGACGGCTTCTTCAAGTAGCCGAAAACAGCGCATCAGGTAAAGCCGCTGAGTGGGCAACCGCTCGGCGGCTTTTTTCATGTGCGGGGGCGTCCCTGCCGCCCACCGATGATTTGCTTCCATGAAACGCGGCAATTTGGTGGGATTTGATGGGATGCGCCGCGCCGGGCAAGTCGTGCCGGAGCGGCTTTGTTACAATTGCCTAAACGATTCCTCATACGGACACCAGGTCGAAAGGACTATTTCATGAACATCGTTTTGCTGGGCGCACCAGGCGCCGGTAAGGGTACCCAGGCTGCCAAGCTGGTCGAGAAGTACGGTTTCGCTCACATCTCCACGGGCGACATGCTGCGCGCTGCCGTCAAGAACCAGACCCCGCTTGGCCTGGAGGCAAAGAAATTCATGGACGCTGGCGATCTGGTTCCCGACGAGGTCGTCATCGGTCTGGTCAAGGAGCGCCTCCAGGACGAGGACACCAAGGCTGGCTTCATCCTCGACGGCTTTCCGCGCACGTCCACCCAGGCCGTCGCGCTCGACTCCGAGCTCGCCACCCTCAAGCGCCCGCTTGACTCCGCGCTGCTCGTCGACGTCGACAAGGAAGTCATCATCAAGCGCCTGACGTCCCGTCGCCAGTGCCGCGAGTGCGGTTACATCGGCTCTGAGGCCGACGCGTCGTGCCCCAAGTGCGAGGGCGAGATGTACCAGCGCGACGACGACAACGAGGCCACGGTGCGCAACCGCCTCGACGTCTACGAGAACTCGACGGCTCCGCTGATCGATTACTACCGCGGCTGCGACCTTCTGACCGAGATCGACGGCGACCAGGATCCTGAGGTCGTCTTCGAGGCCATCCAGAAGGCTCTGAAGCTTTCCTAAGCGCTTTTCCTGTGCGACTTTGGCCCCGGTGCGCTCCATGCGTACCGGGGCTTTTTGCGTGTGGGATGCGCGGCTGTGCTAATCCTTGATAAAATAACCTGTCATGAGGGCGGTAGAAGACATAGCGGAAGAGGGAGCAGCCCTCATCCAGGAACGCAAGGCCGACATTCGGCGCATCGCGGTGCGCGTAGTCGTGCTGCTCGTGGTCGCCTTGGCGCTTGAGGTGTTTCTCTTCAACATGAACTTCTTCCGCTCGGCCAGCTACAACCCGATCGACCTGTCGGACCGCATCACGCTCGATCAGGTGGCGCAGCCGGGGTCGAGCGATCATGGGCTGGGGAAGGACACCCAGTTCCGCTTCACCGAGTCTTCCTCGTCGGTCGAGTTCCATGACCTCAACACGGCGGTGCACAGCATCCACCTCGACTTCGACAACTCTCAGGCCGCGCAAAACCTGAACGTGAAGATCAGCTTCACCGATGCGGCCCACGAGACGTATTTCTCCACGACCGAATACACCTACGGCCCGCCCGAGGTCACGGTGTCGACCCACAGCGAGCAGAGCCAGTACCTCTATTTGGAGAGCTCGGGGACGATCAACGACCTAAAGATCGAGATCACCGGCGATGATGTGACGTATCCGGTGATCTTGAACACGGTGGTCCTCAACGATCACCAGGCCTTCGATTTCAACGGGGCGCGCTTCTTCGTCACGTTCGCGCTGCTGCTCTTGGCTTACGTGTTCCGCCCACGCTCGAGCATCTACCGCTGCCTGGTGAGGGAGCATCCGCGCTTTTCCCGCGCGGTGATCGTCTGCGCCACGGCGTGCGAGATCGCGGTGCTGTGCATCTACCTGTTCTTCGGATCCAACCAGGTGGGCATCGCGACGTCTTCCTACAACTCCGGTTCGTGGGACGGCCACAGCATCGTGAACACCTACAAGGTCGGGGGCGACAACGCCCAGCAGTACGCCGAGCTTGCCCGCGCGATGGCCCATGGCCAGCTCTACCTCGACGTCGAGCCGCCCGAGTGGCTGAGCACGATGGACCACCCTTACGACAAGGGTGCCCGCGACGAGCTGCAGAAGCAGACCGGCGAGGCCTACCTCTTTGATGTGGCCTACTACGACGGTCACTACTACGTGTACTTCGGCGTGCTGCCGGTGCTGTTGTTCTACCTGCCGTTCTACCTTTTGACGGGAGCCAACTTCCCGACGGCCATCGGCGTGCTCATAGCCTGCATCGCCTTCATCCTCGGCATCACGGCGCTCATGGACCGCTTTGCGCGGCACCACTTCAAACGGGTGAGCTTGGGGCTGTTCCTCTTGCTGCAGATGCCGCTGATAGGCTGCTCGGGCATGCTGTACCTGGCGAAGTTCCCGACGTTTTACTCCCTGCCGATCGCGCTCGCGCTCGCGTTTACCGTGTGGGGCCTGTACTTCTGGCTCCATGGGCGCTCGTCGGAGCGACCAGCGGGGTGGTATCTGGCGGGCTCGCTGTGCATGACGCTCGTCGTCGCCTGCCGCCCCCAGTTCGTCGTGTTCTCGTTTCTGGCGTTCCCGCTCTTTTGGCGGCGCTTCATCACGGAGAAACATCTCTTCACGAAGACGGGCGCCCGCGAGTTCCTCTGCCTGATCGCGCCCTATGCGATCGTGGCGGCGGGCATCATGTGGTACAACAAGGCGCGCTTCGGCTCGCTGACGGACTTCGGCGCCAACTACAACCTGACGGTCAACGACATGACGCAGCGCGGGACGAACTTCGGGCGCTTCTTGCCGGCGCTCTTCGCCTACTTCCTGCAGCCGCCTACCACGACCGGCGTCTTCCCCTGGCTCCAACCGGCGCTCTTCGACACCACGTATTTGGGACAGACCATCAAGGAAGTGACGTTCGGCGGCATCTTCGCTTGTCTGCCGCTTTTGTGGATCATCGTCTGCGCGCGTCCCATCTTGAGCTATCGCTTCACGGTACGCTCGACCCATACGATCGCCGGCGTGGTGATGGTCATGCTCGTCTCGGGCGTCGTCGTCGCCTGTCTTGACGCGCAGATGGCAGGCATCCTGCAGCGCTATATGGCCGACTTCAGCATCCTGTTCCTCATACCGGCGATCCTCTTGGCGTTCATCGCCAACGACGCGCTGGCGCCTTCTTCGACGGCGCTCTCGAAGGACGTGGCGGTGCCGGACGGCGCGATCGCCAAGATGCGTATCCACCGCCTGTTCCTGCGTGTGCTCGCTGTCCTGGTGATCCTGAGTCTTCTGTACTCCATGCTCGTCTGTC
This sequence comes from Oscillibacter sp. MSJ-31, assembly GCA_963601095.1. Lineage (GTDB taxonomy): Bacteria > Actinomycetota > Coriobacteriia > Coriobacteriales > Eggerthellaceae > Anaerotardibacter. The sequence continues at coordinate 10,347 of CAVCDZ010000100.1, forward strand.
TCATCCCTGAGACCGGCTGGTATTCCGATGTGTACGGCTGGGCGTATCAGGACGTGATCGAGGCGTTCGAGTTCTGGACGTAGGCGGCGCGCGTTGCCATTGGCAAACTTTCGCTTGACGCGTCGCGCAGGTGGGGTATAGTCACTCGTTAGACATACGATCTTCAGGGCGAGGTGCAATTCCTCACTGGCGGTAGGTCGATCGGTTAGCTCGCATGAGCTGATCTGACGGCAAGCCCGCGACCCTCTTGCACGGCAAGAGGCTGATCTGGTGACAATCCAGAGCCAACGGTTACAGTCCGGATGGAAGAAGATGATGAAGGGCATGGCCATGTGGCTGTGCGCCCGATGCGTTTTTTGAAGCCCTGGAGCGATGATTCGTTCCAGGGCTTTTTCGTGTTCGGCAGCTCCTGTTCGTCACTCCCACAAGATGGTATGCGTGAGACGAACGAGATGAAAGGAGGTGCCCTACGTGAGTTCTTGCGAAACGAAGCCGGCGGCGCGCGCTGATGAGCGCGCGGCGCGACGATCTACGTCACGCTCGAGCCATGCTGCCACACCGGGAAGACCCCACCGTGCACTGAAGCGCTGATCGAGGCGGGGATCGCGCGCGTCGTCATGGGCGCGCCCGACCCGAATCCCAAGGTGGCAGGCGGCGGCGTGGCTCAGCTGGAGCGCGCGGGAATCGAGGTGGTGCGCGGCGTTCTCGAGCGCGAGTGCCAGGAAGTCAACCACGCGTTTTTCCACTACATCCAGACCGGTACGCCCTATGCGACCCTGAAGTACGCGATGACGCTCGACGGCAAGATCGCAACCGTCCAGGGCGCATCGAAGTGGATCACGGGGGCCGTGGCGCGCCGCCGCGTGCATGAGGATCGCCAGCGCGCTGCGGCGATCATGGTCGGCGTCGGCACGGTGCTGGCCGACGATCCACTTTTGACCTGCCGCCTTGACGAGTTCTCCGACGTCGAGGGCTCCTATGCAGACGGATGGGTGCGCCCCCACAACCCGGTGCGCGTCGTGTGCGACTCGCAGCTGCGCACGCCGCTTGACGCTCGTGTCGTGAAAACGGCAGGCGAGGTGACCACCTATCTGGCCACGACGGTCGCCGATAAGGATCGGCAGGCGCCCTACGTTGCGCACGGGTGCCGCATGGTCGTCACGCCTGCGCGCGACGGCCGGGTGGACCTTGCCGATCTGATGGCGCAGCTGGGTGCCTGCGGTCTCGACAGCGTGATCATCGAGGGCGGCTCACAGCTCGCCTGGGCAGCGCTTAAGGCTCATATCGTCTCACGCGTGCAGGCCTACGTCGCGCCGAAGCTCTTCGGCGGCGTTGGCGCCCCCACGCCGATCGGCGGGGTGGGCGTTGCGGCACCCGCCGAGGCCGTGGCCCTCGGCAAGCCTGCAGTGACGCGCCTCGGCGACGACCTTCTGATCGAATGCGAGGTGGGCTGATGTTCACCGGCATCATCGAAGAAGTGGGACGGGTGGCGTCCCTGCGCCGCGGCGCGCATTCCTGCGTGCTGACGATCGAGGCGTCGCGTGTCTTGGAGGACGTCTCGGTGGGCGACAGCATCGCCACAAATGGCGTCTGTTTGACCGTGACCTCGTTTACGTCGGCTGCATTCACCGCCGACGTCATGCACGAGACGATCGACCGCTCTTCCCTCGGCTCGCTCAAACCGGGCAGCCCGGTGAACCTCGAGCGCGCCCTGCCGGCGAACGGTCGCTTCGGCGGGCACATCGTCTCGGGTCATATCGACGGCGTCGGCACGGTGTCCGCGGTGGCGGCGGACGACAACGCCGTCTGGTACACGATCGAGGCCGCGCCGGCGATCCTGCGCCATATCGTCGAGAAGGGCCCGATCGCGATCGACGGGATCAGCCTTACGGTGGCGAGCGTGGACGGCCGATCGTTCCGCGTGTCGATCATCCCCCATACCCGCGCCGAGACCACGCTCGCCGCGCGCCGCGTCGGCGACGTCGTCAACCTCGAGTGCGATGTCGTGGGCAAGTACATCGAGCGCCTCATGACGTTCGGCGCCGCGAGCGAGCCGGCACCTCAATCGGCCATCACCAAAGATTTCCTCTTCAAAAACGGCTTTTAGGAGTAGCAATGTTTCAGTTCAACACGATCGATGAGGCTCTCGAAGACCTCCGTCAGGGCAAGATCATCCTCTGCACCGACGACCCGGACCGCGAAAACGAGGGCGACTTCATCTGCGCCGCTGAGTTCGCCACGACCGAGAACGTCAACTTCATGGCGAAGTACGCCAAGGGCCTCATCTGCATGCCGATGAGCATCGAGCTGACCCGCAAGCTCATGTTCCCCCAGATGGTCACCACGAACACCGACAACCACGAGACGGCGTTCACCGTGTCGGTCGACCACGTGGACACGACGACGGGCATCTCCGCCGCCGAGCGCGGCTACACGGCGCGCAAGTGCGTTGCCGACGATGCGCGCCCCGAGGACTTCCGCCGTCCGGGCCACATGTTCCCGCTGATGGCCAAGAAGAACGGTGTCCTCGAGCGCAACGGCCACACCGAGGCGACGGTTGATCTCATGCGCCTTGCCGGCCTCAAGGAATGCGGCCTATGCTGTGAGGTCATGCGCGACGACGGCACGATGATGCGTACGCCCGAGCTGATCGAGCTCGCGAAGAAGTGGGATTTGAAGTTCATCTCCGTCAAGGAGCTGCAGGAGTACCGCAAGATGCACGACAAGTTGGTCTCCTGCGTCGCGGTGACGAAGATGCCCACGAAGTACGGCGACTTCAAGGCACACTGCTACGTCAACCTGCTCAATGGCGAGCATCATGTCGCGCTGGTCAAGGGCGACATCGGCGACGGCGAGGATCTGCTGGTGCGCGTGCACTCCGAGTGCCTGACCGGCGATGCCTTTGGCTCCCTGCGCTGCGACTGCGGCGACCAGTTCGCCAGCGCGATGCGCGCGGTCAACGAGGAAGGGCGCGGCGTGGTGCTCTACATGCGCCAGGAAGGCCGCGGCATCGGCCTGGTCAACAAGCTGCGCGCCTATGAGCTGCAGGACCAGGGCATGGACACGCTCGAGGCCAACCTCGCGCTCGGCTTCAAGGGCGATGAGCGCGAGTACTTCATCGGCGCTCAGATCCTGCGCGACCTCGGCGTCAAGACCATGCGCCTTCTGACGAACAACCCGGACAAGGTCTACCAGCTCTCCGAGTTCGGCATCGAGATCACCGATCGCGTGCCGATCCAGATGCCCGCGACCGACCACGACCGCTTCTACCTCAAGACCAAGCAGGAAAAGATGGGTCACCTGCTCTCGCTCGCGTAAAACTTCACATACCGTCATTTATTTTCTGAGAAAGGAATTGCTCCATGAACACCCTCGAAGGAAAGCTCGTCTCTCACGACCTCAAGATCGGCATCGTTGCCGCTCGTTTCAACGAGTTCATCACCTCCCGCCTGCTGTCGGGCGCGATGGACGGGCTCGTCCGTCATGACGTCAAGGAAGATGCCGTCGACGTGGCGTGGGTTCCCGGCGCGTTCGAGATCCCGCTGATCGCCCAGAAGATGGCCGAGTCCGGCTCGTACGACGCCGTGATCTGCCTGGGTGCGGTGATCCGCGGCGCGACCTCCCACTACGACCTGGTGTGCAACGAGTGTGCCAAGGGCGTGGCTCAGGTGGGCCTCAAGACCGGGGTTCCGGTGCTGTTCGGCGTCGTGACCACCGACACGATCGAGCAGGCGATCGAGCGCGCCGGCACGAAGGCGGGCAACAAGGGCTTCGATTGCGCGACGAGCGCGATCGAGATGGTGAACCTCATCCGCACCATCGGCTAGCTTTGTGCGAGGGCCGTCCCACGGGACGGCCCTTTTCGTTGTGTGGGGCGCTGGGCGAGCGCCGGTTCGCGGCTGCGGCGGACTTGAGGCAGGCGCACGCGTGGGTTGAGGCAGTGCTGCCGTTCCGCGTTCCCGTGCTGAATCTTCGCGGTGTGCATCGCGCCGCGCGCACAAGACGCTATCCTGAGTATGACGCACACCTCCCATTGAAGGAGTCGATCCATGGCACTAGTCAATCAACCGCTCACGTTGCGCACGTTCACGACGCACAACCGCTTGGTGATGCCGCCTATGGCGACCGAGAAGTCGCAGGGCGCCGGCGAGGTGAGCCCGGAGCTCATCGCGTACTACGACGAGAAGACCCGCGGCGGGTACTTCGGCCTGGTGGTGGGGGAGCACAGCTATGTCTCTCTTGAAGGCCAGGCCAGCGTCGGCCAGGTGTCCCTTTCAAAGGATGAGGACATCGACGGGCTGCGTCAGCTCGTGCGCACGATCCACCTCAACGGGTCGCGCGTGATCGCGCAGATCAACCATGCCGGCGGCAAGGGCATTGCGGCGCTGTCGGGCGGCACCGTCCCTGCTCCGACCGGCATGCCCTATACCACGACGCGCGGTGAGCACGTCATGGCCCACACGATGTCCTCAGCAGAGATCGACGCCGTCGTCGACGACTTCGCCGCCGCGGCGCGCCGGGTGCGCGAGGCGGGGTTCGACGGGGTGGAGATCCATTCGGCCCACGGCTATCTACTCAACCAGTTCTATTCCCCGCTGACCAACCAGCGCACCGACCAGCACGGCGGCCAGACGATCGAGAGCCGCACGCGCCTGCACTGCCGCGTCATCGCGGCCGTGCGCGACCAGGTGGGGCCTGATTTCCTGATCGCGCTGCGCCTCGGCGCCTGCGACTACATGCCGGGCGGCTCGACGATCGACGACGCGGTGGCGGCCTGCCGCATCTTCGAGGATGCGGGCGTCGATTTGATCGACGTGTCGGGCGGCCTGTGCGGCTACCGCGGCTCGGGCTCGAAGGAAGAGGGCTATTTCGGCGACGACTCGGCCGCCATTCGCGCGGCGGTCTCGGTGCCGGTGATCGTGACGGGCGGCGTTCGCACCGCTGCTGCAGTCGAGCGCCTGCTCGAGGAGGGGAAGGCCGACCTCATCGGCGTGGGCCGCTCGGTGCTCAAGGACTCGCTGTGGGCGCGTCGTGCCATTGAGGAGCTTGGCGGCACGGGTGTTGTGGGCACGGTGTTCTTCGACTACGACGGCACGCTCCACGATTCGATGGCCATCTACGGGCCGGCGTTTCGCACGGCGTACGCCTGGCTGGTGAGCGAGGGGCATCTGCCGCCGCGCGAGTTCAGCGACGACGAGATCAGCCAATGGCTTGGGTACACGACCGAGGAGATGTGGACGACGTTTGCGCCAGGCATGCCTGAGCCTGTTTGGCGCCACGCCGCGCAGATCGTGGGCCGCGAGATGGATCGGCTGACCGAAGAAGGGGTGGCCAAGCTCTTTCCCGGCGTTCCCGAGATGCTCGATGCGTGCAAGGAACAGGGCTTTCAGCTGGCGTTCTTGAGCAACTGCCGTCGAGATTACTGTGCGGTTCATCGCAAGCTCTTCGGTCTTGATCGCTGGTTCGACGCGTACTACTGCGCCGAGGACTTCGGCTATCTGCCCAAGTGGGAGATATACCAGCAGGTCGCTGAGAGGCATGCCGATCCCAAGGTCGTGGTAGGCGATCGCTTCCATGACGAGGAGGTTGCGCGCCACGCGGACGTGCCGTTCGTCGGGTGCCGCTACGGGTTTGGCCGGGCAGGCGAGATCGAGGACGCGACGGCGCTGGTCGATGCGCCGTCTGAGATCCCTGCCGCGATCGCCCGCGTGCTCGGGCGCTAGCGACTGGGCGCGCTACTGATCGAAATCGGGCGGTGGGCAGTACCACACCACGCGCCCGATGATCGTGACGGTGTCGGTCTGCCCTCCGGAGTGGCTGAAGACCGAGACAGTGTGTGCAGGGTCGAACGAATCGGGCTCGAGTCTGATGCTGCTCCTGCCGCGATAGACGCGCTTGATCGTCGCGTTATCGCGCCCGATGCAGACGGCGTAGATCTTGCCGTTGATCACTTCGGCGGTGGGGTTGATGAGCGCGTAGGAGCCGTTGGGGAGAACGCGGTTCATCGATTCTCCCTCAACCTTGAGCAAAAAGCCCCGTGGGTAGCGCTCGTGGATGGTGCGGGGGATGGCCATCGTGTCGTTGGTGGGCAGCATCTCGGAGGCTTGACCTGCGGAGATCGACCCAAAGAGCGGCACTTCGACATCCCGTTCGCGCAGACGGCGCAGCACGCGGGTGGCGTAGCCGTTCTCTTTGCTGAGGATGTCGTCGAAGTCGAGGTCGCCCAAGGCGTCTATCAGAATCTTGACGGAGGTGCGTCGGGGGATGGCCGTGCCGTTTTCCCAAGCTGAGATGGACCCCTGGCTGATACCGGTGAGCGCGGCAAGTTGATCCTGCGACAGGCCCTTGTCGATTCGCAGCGCATTGACGTTGTCACCGATGTAATTATCCATGTGCCCACCTCTGGAACAGATTCTAGCAAAGCGCTCCAAGCGATTGATTGACAGCCATTTTTTACCAACTAAACTGATAAACACCTGATAGGGGGTTCTTAATGACCAGTTGGTTAGAGCAGGCACGAACGACGTCGGGCCTTGCGCCATCCGCGTGCGCTCGTGCGCTCGGGGTATCCGATGCGGCCTGGGCGGCATGGGAGAAGAACCCCGGCACCCTCACGCTCAACGAGGTGGGAGCCCTGCTTCGCCTGTTCGAGGGCCCGGCGCGCGCCATCGTGGTCGATGCGCTTCGCTCGATGCTCCGCTAGCTCCCATTTCCCGCGTCTGAATGCGATCGTGGTCAAATTACCCGACTTCTGGGTATGCTGATGGCTTCGATCGCCTGGCTCGGGAGTTATCTCGCCAAAGATACGCAACGGATAGAGTATTAGTGTCCAATAAATAAGTTCGTGATCGCCCTTGGTCGTCCCGGATCGCCTCTCAGAGGCGCCGGATCCCTCCAGTACTCGGGTAGTTTGACCACGATCCGTTTTATGTGCACGTCGACCCCTGCAAGAGGGGCGGGCGGGGTTGTTGCTCTGGTGCCGATCCCCCAAGGGGAGGGGCGAGATTGTCTCTTTCAGGCCTATCCCTCAGGGGGAGGGCAGGGTTATCTCTCGTGCATGCCTCGCAAGAGCGGGGTTGTCGTTCTTCGGCTTGGCCGCGCTCCTTATGGGCGGCCTGCGCCGTTCTCGTTCGCATCGCCAAGCCAAGAGCGCAAGTCGGCCTCCATGCGGGAGAGCTCAGCCGGTACCTCGGGGTCGGCGAACGTACCGCTGAAATTGAAGGGGTCATGGGCTATCGCAAACAGGTCGCCTGCCTCGGCGGCAATGCGACGGCTTTCGGGATACACCAGCTCAAAGGCAAAGCAGAGAAACCCTACGACGTAATCGGCGGGAAAGACGCGCTCTTCGCGCTTGACGCAGCGGCGCTCCTCGAACGCCTCGAGCACGGCAGGCGACAGATGGCTGGCGGCAAGCGCCGCCTCGTCGACGCCGAGGATGGTCTCGGGCGTGCTGGTGGCCACCGTGTGGAGGATGTCGAGCTTATCGGCGTCGCGCACGATGTTGCAAAACGTGCGAACGCTCCCGGTGATCTCCTTGGGCAGCGCCAGGTCGCTGTGCGTGCCGATCGCTTGGCGGATCAACTCGTCTTCCTCGGCGGAAGAGACGAAGTCGCGCAGGCGGCGCTTGCGGGGCGAAAGCCCGGCATAGATGTTCACGCCCGGCTCAGAGTCGGCGGTCTCGCGATCGGCGTCGAACGGCGGCGTTCCCGCTTCCTGCTCCAGAACCACTTCGATGCCGAGCGCGGCATGGCTCGTCGACCGCGCATCCGAGAAGGTGCCCCAACGCCGAATCTGCTCGAAGCGACCCATGTCATGGAGCAGCCCGATCAGCCATGCCAGATCGACGTCGTCGGGCGCCAAACCCTCTGCGGTGGCGATGCGGGCGGCGAGGTCCGCCACGCGAAGCGTGTGGTCCACTTTGAGCGAGATGCGAGGATTGCGGGCGTCATAGGCGTCGACGTAATCATGGAAAGCGCGCTGGGCGCGAGAGCGGTCGATATGCATGGAAGCGATCCTTAGTATGCGAAGCGATATCCTGATTGTGTTCGTCTCGCGCCCCGCGGTCAATGGCTTGTGAGCGCACAAACACACGGGGCTCAAAACCCCTCGTCCTTTTGTCAAAGGCTTGTTTCCCTTTTGCTGGTTGGTGGGTCTATGCCTATACTTACAACCATATGAATATGAATAGGCGGGGCGGCTCGCTCGCCCCGTGCACTGGCAGACGGAAGGAAGCACGATGCCCACGTACGCGGAAATGGGAAAAGAAGAGCTCACCACGCTCAAGGCCGCACTGACCGAAGAATATGAGACCTATCGAGCCAAGGGCCTGTCCCTGAACATGGCGCGCGGCAAGCCTGCCGCTGCCCAGCTCGACCTGAGCAAGCCGATGCTCGACCTCGTCTCGTCTTCCAGCGACTGCAAGGCGGCCGACGGCACCGATCTGCGCAACTACGGCGTGGTCGACGGCCTGCCCGAGGCCAAGGCGCTCATGGCTTCCATGATGGACGACAAGCCGGAAAACGTCATCGTCTTCGGCAACTCGAGCCTCAACATCATGTACGACACCGTCATGCGCTGCTGGGTCTTCGGCACGCTCGGTGCCGCTCCCTGGAGCACGCTCGACAAGGTGAAGTTCCTCTGCCCGGTTCCCGGCTATGATCGCCACTTCGGCGTGACCGAGGCCTTCGGCATCGAGATGGTCACGGTCGCCATGAGCGATGACGGCCCCGACATGGACGTCATCGAAGAGCTGGTCGCCAACGATGCTTCGATCAAGGGCATCTGGTGCGTTCCCAAGTACTCCAACCCCGGTGGCGTCACCTACTCCGATGAGGTCGTGCGTCGCCTGGCGTCCATGACCTGCGCTGCGAGCGACTTCCGTATCTTCTGGGACAACGCCTACACCGTCCACCATCTCTACGACGATGCGTCCCAGCAAGACCAGCTGCTCGACATCGGCGCTGCGTGCGTTGAGGCGGGCAACCCCGATCGCTACTTCAAGTTCGCTTCCACGTCGAAGGTCACCTTCCCGGGCGCCGGCGTGGCCGCGTTTGCCGCCAGCCCCGCCAACGTGGCTGACGTGAAGAAGCGCATGGGCGTTCAGACCATCGGTTACGACAAGATCAATCAGATGCGCCATGTGCTCTTCCTGAAGGACGCCGAGGGCATCGCCGCCCATATGGCCAAGCACGCCGCCATCATCCGCCCGAAGTTCGAGCTGGTGCTGCGCATGCTGACCGAGGGCCTGGGCGAGACGGGCTGCGGCTCGTGGAGCAACCCGCGCGGCGGTTACTTCATCTCGTTCGATGCTCCCGAGGGCACGGCGCGCCGCATCGTGTCGCTGGCCAAGGAGGCGGGCGTCACGATGACGGGCGCCGGCGCCACCTACCCGTACAAGAACGACCCGACCGACTCCAACATCCGCATCGCCCCGACGCTGCCCCCGCTCGATGAGCTGGAGCAGGCCATCGAGGTCTTCGTGTGCTGCGTGAAGCTCGCCTCGGTCGAGAAGCTGCTCGAGGCCTAAAGGCACGAAACTCGCGCATGTGAAAAGGGCTCGGCTCCTGGTGGGAGTCGAGCCCTTTGTGTTGGGGCAGGGCGGGCGCCTTGTTGCTGAGAGAGGGAAGGACGCCCGCCCCGCTGGCATAGGTATGCAGCCGTTGGAGGCCGGCCGCCGAGAGAAATCTTAGGCGGTGGCGCGCAGCTCGTCGTCGTCGGGAGCGCAGCGAACTGCGCCTCGTTGCGTCATGGCGTCGATCGCTTCGTCGGAGACGCCGAGCCAGGCCAAGATGCTGTGGGTCGACTCGCCGAGCAGCGCCGGCTCGCGCGCTTCGGCCAGATCGGCGCGCATGGGACCGATGA
>CAVCDZ010000100.1:20217-33756 GCA_963601095.1 Oscillibacter sp. MSJ-31
ACGTGCGGCGTGTTCGTTTGCAGGGCCGTGCCGAAGCGGGGGAAGTCGACGTAAGACAACATGCGCTCGTCGGTTTCCATCGCAAGCTCGATCGCCTCGGTCTTGTCGAGGCACGGCGCGATCGCGTACGGCTTGTCGGCAAGCCACGCCACCCACTCGTCGTAGGTCATCGACGCGGCGAAATCGACGACGGCCTGGTACGCCTTCGGGTTTTCCTCGGGCGTGTCCTTGAGCATGTCGTAGAGGTCGGGCCGGTCGATGTCGTCGCAGAAGTCGTTCCAGTAGTTGTGCTCGTAGAGACCGAACGAGATCATGCGGCCGTCTTTGGTGCGGTAGATGTTGTAGCCGACCGACGGGTACTCGCGCATCTGCGAGGTGAGGTGCTTGCCGTAGAAGAACCAGCGGCTGTCGAGCATCGCGTTCCACCAGATGAGCGAATCGTACATCGACACATCGACGTGCGTGCCGCCGGCGTGCTCACGGGCGTACAACCCGGTCAGCGCGCCTTGGATGCCGACCATTGCCGCAGCGAGATCGGCGGGCTGCAACAGGGCCACCGCACCTTGCGTCAGGTCGTAGTAGCCGGTCTTCCCCACGATGTTGATGTCGTGCAGGGCGTCAAGGCTGCGCGGGTCGTTTTGCCCATAGGCCGAAAACGACACGTAGACCAGGTCGGGGTTGATCTCATGCAGCGTGTCGAAATCGATCTTCAGGCGCGCGGTGACGCCGGGGCGGTAGTTTTCCACGAGCACGTCGGCGCGGGCAACCAGCTGATAGAAGCAGTCGAGCACTTCGGGGTCTTTGAGATTGAACGAGACGCTCTCCTTGTTGCGGTTGAGCGCGTAGTGGTAATAGCTCTCGCCGTCGATCTGGGGCTGCTCGCCGCGCACGAGATCGCCGTTTTTGGTGTCCTCCACCTTGATGACCTGGGCTCCCAGATCGCCGAAGTAGAGGCTGGTGTAGGCTCCCAGCAGGTAGCGCGACAGGTCGAGGACGACCAGATTCTCGAATGGCTTTTTCATGGGTTGCTCCTTTTCGTTGGTGCGTACGGTCGGGATGAGGGTGCACGAAGCCGGGGCACCCGATTTTCGAAGGTGCCCTCGTGCGCCCTCATCGGCCAAGAGAGGTGCGCAGAGCGATTGATAAGGTGGGCTCACACGGCGCGGTGCCGGTCAGCGCTGTGTGCGGCGGTGTCGCGGTGGCTTTCCGCCGCGTGACGCGGCTAGGTACCGAGCGGGCGGCGTGCCGGGTGGCGTTCAGCCACGGCGAAAAGGCGTGGCGGTGCGCCGTGGGCGGCTATTTCTCGAACCGCTTCCCGATGCGCCTCAAGGCGAAGACCGTCGCATAGCCGATGACGCCGATGACGATGAGCGTTGCGGTGTCGTAGCCGGTGATCAGGCCTCCCGCGAGGATCACGAAGAGGGCGGGACTCAGGATGTTGCACAGGATTTTGAAGTCGATCATGATAGCTTCCTTTTCCGCCGGGCCTGGACCGTGTGATCCAGGCCCGGCATCTATGAAAGGTTTGACGTGGTGGGGGATGGTCGTCGGGATGCGGCGCTAAGCGGTCTGCTGCTGCTTCTGCTCAAGCTCCTTGGCTTCGCGAGCCAACTCCTCGTCGCTCTTGTACCAGGCCTTCCTACGGGCCTTGTCGCCGGCGATCCAGGTGTAACCGAGGAGGCCGAACGTGATCGTGAGGACGATGATGCCGCCGATGAAGAAGCCGTGCCATCCGAAGTTCTCAGACACGAGCGCCCAACCGGTTGCGCCGAGTGCGCCGATGCCGTTGAAGATCGTGATCATCCAGGAATAGATCTTGTCGAAGTCCCTGCCGCCGAACACCTCGCGAACCAGGTATGGAAGCATGGCGGTCGAGCAGGCGTAGGCCAGGCCGTAGAACAGGCCGCCGCAGAACATGGGCCAGATGCCTGCTTCGCCGAACAGCTGAGGCAGCCACCACATCATGAGCAGGCCGATGACGCCGCCGCAGTAGCCGATGATCTGAGCGACGAGGATGGAGCGCGACTCGATGAAGCCGATCAGGACCTTGCCGCCGCCCTGGCCAGCCGAGGCGAAGGCCTCAAGCGTGCCGGAGAGGAGCAGCAGCGCGACGAGCGCCTGGCCGCCCCAGCCCTCATGGCCGAGGAACTGCACGTAGGTGGCGAACAGCTGCGACATCGTGGTGATGGTGTTCAACAGGCCGGCGCCCAGGACGAGCGTCCAGAAGAACGACATGTGCCACACGTCTTTGGCGGCAAAGCCGGGCTCATCGAGGCTCTTCTTGTTCTCTTCCTCTGCAAGCTCGGCTTCCATTGCGGCTGCGTCGAGCGGCATGCCGTAGGGCAGGGTGCCGCATTCTTGGGGCGTGCGCTTGACGAAGATCGCGATGAACGGCACGGTGCCGACGGCGATCGCGACGCCGAAGATCATGTAGAGGGTGTGCCAACCTTGCAGGTCGGGACCGAGCACGAACTGGCCGATGATGTTCCAGACCACGCCACCGACGCCGGTCATAGCGAAGACGATGCCGGTCACGGTGCCGTAGTTCGTGTGGAACCAGCGGCTCAGGATACCGGCGGTCATCGTGAACTCAACGCACACCAGACCGAGGCCGATAATGAAGCCCGCTACCCAGTAGCACCAGATGGCGGGGTAGAACGCGAAGCCCAAATACGGGATGGTCACCATCAGAGCCGCCACGACGCAGACGGTCTTGGCGTTGAAGCGGTCGAACAGCTTGGCCGCCGGCGCAGCGCCGATGCATTGGCCAAGATATACGAACGTAACGTAGAGCGACACTTGGGATGTTTGCACCCCGAAGTGATCCGAGACAGGGCGGTAGCACAGTCCCGCAGCGGTGAATACGATGCCGACAGCGGTCAGCAGCGTGAGCGCCATGGTGATCACGATGCCGATGTGGCGCCATGTCAGACCCTGGCGGGCAATTTTCTCTGTTGCCATTTTTTTCCTCCTCCTTGTGGAAAAATAAGATGTCAACGGCCACGGGAGCGCGGACGCGTGCGTCCTCCCCCTTGCGCTTCCCGCAGCCGGTATGACCGATAGGTCAGGACTCGCGATGCGAGCGCGGACCGAAGCTCGGCTCGAACACGGAGTCGGGCAGGGCCGGGCCGTCGTAACAGCCGATGGCCCCGTCGTCGCTCATGCGAGCGATGTCGTCGTCGGCGTAGCCGTAGGCGCGCATGATGGCGGCGGTGTCGTAACCGATAGGACGGCTCTTATGAAGGACGGGATCGCCCATCGAGGCAAAGCGGATGGGGCTGGTGGGAATCACCATGTCGCCGAAGGCGTCGTAGTGCAGCGTGCGGAGCGCATCGTTGGCGAAGGCTTCTTCGTCGTGCATGATGTCGTCGGCGTTGAACATCTTTTGGTAGGGAATCTCGTTCGCCTTGAAGACGGCTTCCCAGTGATCCCAATCCTCGGTGAGGAACTGGTTTTCCAGGATCTTGACCACCTCGGTGTTGCGCCCGCTGCCGTCGTTGATGTGCGCGGCTTTGTTGTAGCGCTCGTCGCCCGCCAGATCATCGAGCCCGATCGAGCGCATCGTGTGGTCGTAGAAGATGTCGTAGCTGCCGTAGCAGATGATGAACCAGATCCCGTCTTTGGACTGGTAGGTGTTGTTGGTGGGGCAGGTCACCTCGTAGCGCGACTTGGGCCAGGAGTCGCCGAACTGCGTGGACCCGAGCAGCATGTGCAGCGGCCACATCGCACAGTGATGCAGGCTCACGGTCACCTTGTCGCCCTCGCCCGAGCGCTCCTTGCGCACCAGGCCGCCGAGCACCGCAGCGCTCAGCGCCAGGCTGGCGTTCCAGTCACCCATGGCCGCTGGCCAGTTGATGGGCTGGTCGCCGCGCTGGGGGAGGCTGGTGAAGTAGCCTCCGCGGGCGCCGTAGACGGTGGCGTCGAAGCCCTTGGTGTTCTTCTCGGGACCGTATTCGCCGTAGCCGCGCATCTGCGCCCACACCAGGTGGGGATGGCGCGCGTGCACGGACTCGTAGTCATAGCCCAGCTTCACGAGCGCGTTGTCGCGAAAGCTCGTGAGCAGGACGTCGGCATCGGCGAGAAGCCGCTCGACGAATTCATGGCCTTCCTCGGACTTGAGGTTCACGCTGAGGAACTGCTTGTTCAGCGAGGCGTAGTCGAACGCCGGGTCGTCGATGTCGGTCTTCTTCATGCCGAAGCCCGGTCCGTTGGTACGGTACTCGTCGCCGGAGAGCGGTTCGATCTTGTAGATGGTGGCGCCCATTTCGCCTAGGATGCGCGGGCAGGCCGGAGCAGCGACGTAGCTCGTCAGCTCGACGACCTTGATCCCCTCAAGTCCCCTCATGAAGGTCCTCCTTCGTTATGGGCCCAGCACGCGCAGCGCGCTGGGCGTTTCCCCTCTTCGCCTTGCCGTTTACTGCAAGGCGTGCCCTGTCAGACCTCAAGAGCGCAGGGGCGCGGATCCCTCTTCCGCTCCCCGTCGCGGCGCTTCGGCGCGTGTGCGCCTGTGCTACCATGACAGGAACTCTGCCGTGTCGATGCTGATGCAGGTGGGCATCGCTGGAGTGTGGTTTGGAGGCCGATGTGAATCTCGATCATCTCTATTACTTCAAGGCTCTCGTCGAGGCGAAGAGCCGAACCGTGGCAGCCGATCGGCTCGCCATCACTCCGTCGACCCTGTCGCTTGCGATCAGCAAGCTCGAACGTGAGCTCGGGGTGACGTTGATCGAGAAGAAACGCGGCTCGGTTGAGCTGACCACCGACGGCGTGGCGTTTTATGAGTACGTCGCCACCGCCCTGCGCTTCCTTGATGGAGGCGTCAACATCCTCCAGGAACGCCACGGGGGGGGTGCTCAAAGCGAAATCACCATCGGGACCGTGTTTTCGGTCCAAGACAAGGATTGGTCGCGCATCGTGTCTCGCTTTCGGCAGCGCACCCATGGTTCGGTGCGCATAAACGTCAAGCAGTCCACGACGCCTGCCTTGTTGCGTGATGTGAAGAAAGGCGTCGTTGACGTTGCCTTTTGCGGGTCGATGGGACCCGATCCCGAGATCTCCTTCGACCCCGTGTGGAGTCAAGAAGCCGTCTTGGTCGTCAACCGGCTCCATCCGTTTGCCAAGCGCACCCATCTTTCGCTCGATGACTTGGCTGGTCACTACCTGATCTCGTACAACCTGACCGGCCCGCTCGCTTCCGAGCTGACCGATCTGGTCAAAGGCCACGATCTTCTGATCGACTACCTTTATTCCGACGAGATCACGCTGGCGTCTATCGTTGCCGGTAGCCCCGACGTCATGGCGATTGCCTGCCGGTCTTGGCTGCTCGACTCGTACCGCAACGAGATCACGCTCGTCACGATCGACGAGGCTCCCCGTTCCTTCCATCAGATGTACCTGTGCTCCAAGGCCCATATTCGCCAGCCTCATACAGTCGCGTCGTTCCTCGATGTCGTGGAACGCTATTGTGCCGACCGTCGTGCGTAGCGGGGCGCTTGTGCATCGTCGCTCTTGGGGCTTTCAAGGTTCTCGAGGCCCCGGCGTCGCATTGCGGTGCGCGGTGGCCTTAACCCATAAATAGTCCAGGTGCGCAGGGAACCCAAGCGATGCGATTTCATGCTGAATCGGCTGTTTGACGCTTTTCAAAGTTAGGGGATTTCGCCTGGCGCCCGTTACTCATTTCTCGATGATTGAGGGGCTTGGAGGATGCTTATTTCGCCGGCGATCCCGTGACCGGCAGCTTCTTTTGTTGGTGGTCGGCCGCCTCAGCTCGCATTCCCGCGTCCGCGTCTCGTCTACGTTTTCCCGAGTCTCGTCTCTGCTCGCACCCCCCTAATGTCGCAGTCCGCAGTCCCGTTCTTCTCTGCGCTCCGCTTGTGCTCGCCCGCATCCCGCTTTCGCTCGCCCCACGCCACCGTCCTCTTCCGCGCTCTGCCTCCGATCGCGTCCCTCTCCACGTGCACCCCCCCTTCCGTTTTCCCGCATCCCGCTTTCGCTTACCCTCCCCGCAGCGGCGTCCTCTTTCGCGCTTCGCTTGCGCTCGCGTCCCCTCGCGCCGCCGTCTCCTGGCGATTCTTGCCGGTTGTGGACACACTTGCATTTTTCCGGCTGCGTTTTGGCAAATGAGGTCGATTGTGTACACCTCGTTTGCTCTCTGAGGGGCCGAAGAGGGAGGATTGCCGAGGTTGATTCGCTATATCCCTAGGTCGGGAGAAGCTGGGGTGTGGCATCTCTCTCCTCCGGGCGGTGCAAAACGTCCGCAGCCGCATTCATTTGCCAAAGCGAGGGCGAAATTCTGCAGAAGGGGGCGTTCGCGCGGGGCAGTGGGGTAGGCGCGCGGTGCGTCGAACTATGCGCGCGGGGTCGTGCGCTTTTTTCTCCCGAAAATGGCGAGCAAGTGCGATAGGTGAACGCGAAACTGGGGATTGCGTCGTTACGGCGACTCCCCTCGGAGTGGCTCGCGGCATAATCCCAGGTCGCACGGATCCGTCTCTCCTGGCTCGCCCTCCTCGCGGCGCATCAGGTCAAACCTATCGCACTTACTCGCCATAAACGTGCGTCATGTGCTGCGCGCTCCTTTCCGTGGGGTACTAGATGTGTCGTCAGCGAGCAGGGGGGAGAAAGCGGTGTCGACCGGCAGGCGGTTGGGGGTGGAGGCGCCGGTCGGCAAGCGGGGGAGGCGCCGCCGGCCGGCAAGCGGGGGAGGCGGTGCCGGCGAGCAGACGGGGCGCGTGGCGCTGGTCAGCAGGAGGAGCGTCGCCGCCGGCCCCGCTCTCCGCCTTCCGCGCTCCGCAACCCCGAACGCCCACTCAGCTGCGGATTGGCCGCGCTGCACCTCTGCGCGCATGCGCTGATCGTGCCTTTGCCGTATAATCCTTTCACTCTTGTGCGCTAAAGCGCGCAGACGATGAAAGGACGGAATGCGAAGAGTATGGTAAGTCACGATTTCTGGGTATTGCTCGCAATGCTCCTCTACTTTGTCGTGGTCGTGGTCATCGGCTTCATCTATGCGAAGAAGTCGAACCAGTCTACGGAGAACTACTTCCTCGGTGGCCGCAGGCTCGGCCCCTGGCTGACGGCCCTGTCGGCCGAAGCCTCCGACATGTCGGGCTGGCTGCTCATGGGCCTGCCGGGCGTCGCCTACTTCACCGGCGCGTCGGATGCGATGTGGACGGCCATCGGCCTGGCGATCGGCACCTACCTCAATTGGCTGTTCGTCGCCAAGCGCCTACGTAAGTACTCCGAGGTGGCCAACAACTCGATCACGCTGCCCGACTACTTCTCCAACCGCTTCCGCGACAAGAAGAACATCCTGATGACCATCGCCGCGCTCATCATCCTTCTGTTCTTCTCTATATATGTAGGGAGCTGCTTCGTGACGTGCGGCAAGCTGTTTGCGACGCTGTTCGGCCTCGACTACGCCACGATGATGGTGCTCGGCGCGATGATCGTGTTCCTCTACACCTTCGTCGGCGGCTACCTGTCGGTCTGCACGACTGACCTGATCCAGGGCAGCATCATGATCTGCGCACTCGTCATCGTCTTCGTCGGCTCGGTGACCGCCGCCGGCGGCGTCGACAACACCGTCGCCTTCCTCGAGTCGATCCCGGGCTTCCTGTCCAGCACGCAGATCGCCACGCCGGTCCTCGGCGAAGACGGTCGTCAGCTGGTCGAAGGCGGTCTGCCGGTCTTCGGCGAGGCGGGCGACTACGGCATCGTCACCATCATCTCCGGCTTGGCGTGGGGCCTGGGCTACTTCGGCATGCCGCAGGTGCTCGTGCGCTTCATGAGCGCCACGCACTCCAGCGAGCTGCGCAAGTCGCGCCGCATCGCCACGGTGTGGGTCGTCGTCTCGCTCGCCTCGGCAGTGAGCATCGGTCTTATCGGCCGCGCGGTTCTGCCGACGGAGTTCTTGACGCAGGCGAGCGCCGAGAACATCTTCATCGTGCTGTCCACGATGCTCCTGCCTTCGTTCATGTGCGGCCTGGTGGTCTCGGGCATCTTCGCCGCCTCGATGTCGTCGTCGTCCTCGTACCTGCTCATCTCGGGCTCGGCAGTGGCGGAAAACATCTACCGCGGCCTGATCAAGAAGGACGCGACCGACTCGCAGGTCATGATCGTCGCCCGCCTGACGCTGGTGGCGGTCCTGCTCTTCGGCATCATCATCGCGCTCGACGAGAACTCGTCGATCTTCCAGGTCGTCTCGTATGCGTGGGCGGGCTTCGGCGCGTCGTTCGGCCCGCTGATGCTCATGAGCCTGTACTGGCGCCGTACGAACTTCCAGGGAGCGCTCGCCGGCATGGCGGTCGGTGCCATTGCGGTGCTGGTGTGGCACTCCTTCGTGAAGCCCTTCGGCGGCATCTTCGGCATCTACGAGCTTCTGCCCGCGTTCATCCTGAGCCTCGTCGCCATCGTCGTGGTCTCGCTTTTGACCAAGGAGCCCGACGAGGAGGTTACGAGCGAGTTCGACTCCTACCTGAAGGCCGATTGCTAGCGAAAAGCGCCGATTCGCCGCGCCGAAAAAATTTCGGAACGATTCTCACGAAAGGGGCTGTAGCCGAGGCGCTGCGGCCCCTTTCTACGTCTAAATATTGTGGGATTAAAGCGTATGACCTGGTATAATGCGACTCATGGCCCAACATCTGGGTCGGGTGGGGGAATGGACACGCCCGAGGGCGTGTAAAGGCGTTGACACGAGATGTTTACTAGCGTATCATTCCCTTGCTCGCTTGAAGTGCGCAGGCAGTTCAGGCAGGCAGCAGCTTGAAAAATGCACATGATCACAAGCGAAATCGGGAGTGTTCCAGAGCGGTCAAATGGGACGGACTGTAAATCCGTTGGCTCAGCCTTCCAAGGTTCGAATCCTTGCACTCCCACCATCTCGCCCACATAGCTCAGCAGGTAGAGCACTTCGTTGGTAACGAAGAGGTCAGCAGTTCGAGTCTGCTTGTGGGCACCAGTTTTCTGGCGGTGTAGCTCAGTTGGTTAGAGCACACGGTTCATACCCGTGGCGTCACTGGTTCGAATCCAGTCACCGCTACCAGATAATTTCTGCTTACGCACGGTAAGCTTTTACTTTTAACGTTAGCGTCTGTACCATTTGGAACAGACGCACCTTCCAATCAACAAGGAGGAACAATGGCTAAGGAAAAGTTCGAGCGTACTAAGCCCCATGTCAACATCGGCACGATTGGCCACGTTGACCACGGCAAGACTACGCTGACTGCTGCGATCTCCAAGACCCTGTCCATGAACGACGGTTCTCACGGTACCGCTACCGCTGACTTCACCGCATTCGAGGACATCGACAAGGCTCCTGAGGAGCGCGAGCGCGGCATCACCATCTCCATTGCTCATATCGAGTACGAAACCGACAAGCGTCACTACGCACACGTCGACTGCCCCGGCCATGCTGACTATGTCAAGAACATGATCACCGGTGCTGCCCAGATGGACGGCGCGATCCTCGTTATCGCTGCCACCGACGGCCCGATGGCCCAGACCCGCGAGCACATCCTGCTCGCCCGTCAGGTCGGCGTCCCCTACATCGTCGTCTTCCTGAACAAGTGCGACATGGTCGACGACGAGGAGCTCCTCGAGCTCGTCGAGATGGAAGTTCGCGAACTTCTCTCCAGCTATGACTTCCCGGGCGACGACATCCCGATCATCCGCGGTTCTGCTCTGAAGGCCCTCGAGGGCGATAAGGAGTGGCAGGACAAGATCTGGGAGCTCATGGACGCTGTCGATGAGTACATCCCCACTCCCGAGCGTGACGTCGACAAGCCGTTCCTGATGGCTGTCGAGGACACCATGACCATCACCGGCCGCGGCACCGTTGCCACCGGTCGTGTCGAGCGTGGCGTTCTGCACGTCAACGACGAGCTCGAGATCGTCGGCATCAAGCCGACCGAGAAGACGGTCTGCACCGGCATCGAGATGTTCCGCAAGCTGCTTGACGAGGCTCAGGCCGGCGACAACATCGGCTGTCTGCTCCGTGGCGTCAAGCGCGAGGACATCCTGCGCGGCCAGGTTCTGGCCAAGCCGGGTTCGGTTACCCCGCACTCCGAGTTCGTTGGCCAGGTCTACATCCTGACCAAGGACGAGGGTGGCCGTCACACCCCGTTCTTCGATGGCTATCGTCCGCAGTTCTACTTCCGCACCACCGACATCACCGGCGTTGCTCACCTGCCTGAGGGCGTCGAGATGGTCATGCCTGGCGACAACGTGGAGCTCAAGGGCGAGCTGATCCACCCGATCGCCATGGAAGAGGGCCTGCGCTTCGCTATCCGCGAGGGTGGCCGCACCGTTGGCTCTGGCCGCGTTACGAAGATCATCAAGTAACAACGCCCCAACAATCGTTGGAACCGACAGGGAGCCCGCACTGCGCGGGCTCCCTGTATCCGTGATCATGATGCAATGACAAGTAATGCTCATTGGTTTTAAAGGAGAATTGATGCGTACTTTGGTCACCCTTGCTTGCACCGAATGCAAGCGTCGCAACTACACGACCAAGAAGAACAAGCAGAACAATCCCGATCGTCTTGAGTTCAAGAAGTATTGCAAATGGTGTGGACATCACACCACGCATAAGGAAACCCGTTAAGATCAGGAACTAAATAGGCCAGTAGCTCCAATTGGTAGAGCGGCGGTCTCCAAAACCGCATGTTGGGGGTTCGAGTCCCTCCTGGCCTGCCAGCTTGTTTAATGAGCAGCTCGGTGTAGCTGCTTATTTGGCGTATAGGTAAGTAATTTCCAGAGCAGGAAGTTGTATGGCAAAGAAGTCGAAAACACAGAGGGCAAGGGCATCCGCCAATCGTGCCGCCAAGAAGGAAGCACGCGCTCAGCAAGACGAAGCCCCCGTCGTAGAGGAGGCTCCGAAGAAGCGCTTCAGCTTCTCCAAGAAGCCCGCTCCCACGTCGCAGCCCGCGAAGGCCTCTTCTTCGCAGCAGCCCAAGAAGGCCGCTGTGAAGCCTAAGAAGAAGCGTTTCGCTTTCCTCTCTGATGTCCGTTCCGAGATGCGACGCGTCACCTGGCCCACGAAGCAGGACGTCCTGCAGTGGAGCGGTGTCGTTATCTTGGCTCTGGTATTCTTCGGCGTATTCGTCGTCGTCTTGGATGATTGGGTCGTCACGCCCATCCTCCTCGCAATCTCGAGTCTGGGGGCATAGCTCATGACTAAGAAATGGTATGTGCTGCACACCTACTCTGGCTACGAGAACAAAGTGAAGAAGACCCTCGAGACCCGCGTTGAGACGCTCGGCCTCGAGAACAACGTGTTCGCCATCGAGATCCCGACCGAGCAGGTCACGGAGATCAAAGAGGGCGGCCGCCGTGTGGAGAGCGACAAGAAGGTTTTTCCCGGCTATGTCCTCGTCCGCATGGAACTCGATGACCGCAGCTGGGCTGCGGTCCGCAATACGCCCGGTGTCACCGGGTTCGTGGGAAGCCAGGGCCATCCGGCTCCGCTCACCCGCGAAGAGTACAACAAGATCATGAAGCGCACCTCGCACGAGGCTCCCAAGAAGACCTCTTCGAGCCTCGAGGTCGGTCAGACCGTCAAGGTCGTCTCCGGTCCTCTCGCTGAGTTCGACGGGGTCGTTTCTGAGGTGTCGCCTGAGTCCGGCAAGGTCAAGGTGCTCGTGTCCATCTTCGGTCGCGAGACCCCGGTCGAGCTTTCATTCGATCAGGTGGCAAACATCTAAGTTTGAGTGCACTACGCGCCTGTGCCTGTGTGTGGACGGGGCTTCTCACGGCGCGTTTTGTCGATACAAGGTAAGCACATGAGTATTTCAGTTGAAAGGAACCGCTGAAATGGCTGAAAAGAACGTAACCGGTTTCGTCAAGCTCCAGATTCCTGCTGGCGCTGCCAACCCCGCCCCGCCCGTCGGCCCCGCACTGGGCGCCCAGGGTGTCAACATCATGCAGTTCTGCCAGGCATTCAATGCCGCTACGCAGGACCAGTCCGACACCATCATCCCGGTTGAGATCACCATCTACGAGGACAAGACGTTCACCTTCGTCTGCAAGACCCCTCCGGCCGCCTTCCTGATCAAGGAGAAGCTGGGCCTCAAGGGCGGCTCCGGCATCCCGCAGCTCAAGAAGGTCGGCGAGCTTTCTCTCGACCAGCTGCGCGAGATCGCTGAGATCAAGATGCCCGACCTCAACGCCAACGACATCGAGGCCGCCATGGAGATCGTGGCTGGCACCGCTCGTTCGATGGGCGTCACCATCGAGGGCCGCGCTCCGAAGACCGAGTACAAGGTTACCCGTCGTCTCCAGGCGCTCCTGTCCGGCGAGACTCCGGCAGAGTAGTCCTCAAGCGAAGGCTTGCTCCTGCGACGTAGTTGTTAAGTGGAAGAGCTTGCCGCTCGCCATCACCACGAAAGGAACCATCACATGGCTAACAAGAAGTACAAGGAAGCTGCCGCCAAGGTAGACCGCGAGAAGCAGTACGCACCCTTCGAGGCTCTGAGCCTCGTCAAGGAGATCGCGCATGCTTCGTTCAACGAGACCGTCGAGGCGCACTTCCGTCTGGGCATCGACACCCGTCAGGCCGACCAGCAGCTCCGCGGCACCGTTTCGCTGCCCAACGGCTCTGGCAAGACCGTCCGCGTCGCCGTCTTCGCCGAGGGCGACGCCGCCCGTGCCGCCGAAGAGGCAGGCGCTGACATCGTCGGGTCCGACGAGCTGGTTGCCTCCATCCAGGGTGGCACCATCGATTTCGACGCCACGGTCGCCACTCCCGACCAGATGGCTAAGGTCGGTCGCCTGGGCAAGATCCTCGGCCCCCGCGGCTTGATGCCGAACCCCAAGCTCGGCACCGTCACGCCCGACGTCGCCAAGGCCGTCAAGGAACTTAAGGGCGGCCGCGTCGAGTATCGCGCCGACCGTTACGGCATCTGCCACGTCGTGATCGGCAAGTGCTCCTTCACCCCCGAGCAGCTCGCTGAGAACTACGGTGCCATCTTCGACGAGATCCTTCGCATGAAGCCCTCCACCGCTAAGGGCAAGTACGTGAAGTCCATCACGGTTACCTCCACGATGGGCCCCGGCGTCTCCGTCGACCCGTCCGTCCAGCGCGGTTACACCACGCCGGCAGCTGAGTAGTCACTCGCTTACCTGATTGACTGGAAGGCGTCCTCCGCACAGGAGGGCGCCTTTTTTCTTTTGGCAAGGATCGCTTCTCTGATGGGGATCTTCGAGTGTTTCGCTCACCGCCAGGCATGATCTGTATATAAATTTGGACATTTGGAGGGGTTTGTCGGTCTTTTCAAACCCAATGGTTATAATGATATTGGACATTTAGCGATGTTTCCCCTGGCTACTCCGGTAGCAAGGGGACAGAAACGCGCGATAGAGATGTGCCCGATGGGGTGCATGGATGGAGGAAGTCGATGACCGAAAAGACGGACGGCGCCAAAGAGCTCGCGGAAGAGGCCTTGAAAAGCTCTGGAATGATCAACGCGTTGGTTTCAGCGCTCGCAGGTCCTTCGCGTCGTAAACGTCAGGACTCGTCGTCGGTCTTGGCTCAGGCTGCCAAGA
>CAVCDZ010000101.1:0-10086 GCA_963601095.1 Oscillibacter sp. MSJ-31
TCCGCTGCCCCGACGAGGACACCTCCGAGCGCATGATGGACGCCATCGACGTCGCCAAGGAGGCCGGCGACACGCTCGGTGGCACCTTCCGCGTGGTGGTCACGGGCCTTTTACCCACCCTGGGCGGCTACGAGACCCCGACCGAGCGCTTGACCTCGCGCCTCGGTCGCGCGCTGTTCTCGATCCCCGCGATGAAGGGCGTCGAGTTCGGCCTCGGCTTCGAGGCGACGCGCCGTCCCGGCTCAAAGGTCCACGACGAGATTCTGCTCGACGACAAGCAGGGCTTCGTGCGAGCCTCCAACAACGCCGGCGGCCTGGAAGGCGGCATGACCACCGGCATGCCGCTCATCGTCACGGTGGGCATGAAGCCGATCGCGACGCTGACCACGCCGCTCGAGACCGTCAACCTGGACACGCTCGAGGTCGCCAAGGCCTCCAAGGAGCGCAGCGACACCTGCGCCGTTCCCGCAGCGGCCGTCGTCGCCGAATCCGAGGTCGCCCTCGTGTTGGCCGACGCCTACCTGTCCAAGTTCGGCAGCGACAACATGACCGACATCAAGCAGAACATCGCTTCGTTCAAGGAGCGCCTGAAGACGATGTCCCGTTAGGGCACCGCCCGACCCCTCGTTTCCCCAATCGCAAGGAGCACATCTTTCATGACTGCAGCCCGCCACGTAGGAACCTACACGCTTACCAAACCCGTCTTCTTCATCGGCTTCATGGGGGCCGGCAAGACGAGCGTCTCGCAGCAGATCGCTGTCACCTGCGGCGTCGCCTCGATCGACGCCGATGAATACCTCGAGCTGCGCGAAGACCGCATCGTCGCCGACATCTTCGCTGAAGACGGGGAAGAGGCGTTTCGCGACATCGAGACCGACGTCTTGCGCGATCTCGCCTCGCGCTCGCCCCGCCTCATTGGCTGCGGCGGCGGCGTCGTGACCAAGCGCCCCGAAAACGCGCAGATCATGCGCGACGCCGGCTACGTGGTCTACCTGCAGGTGTCCGCCGATGCCGCCGCCGAGCGCATCCCGAACACCGAGAGCCGCCCGATGTTCAAGGACCTCGACACGGCTCGCCGCACGATCGTCGCGCGCATCCCTCAGTACGAGGCTGCCGCGAACGTGGCGGTCAACACCGAGGGTCGCACGATCCGCGAGGTCGCCGAAGAGGTCGTCGACCATCTGCTCGATGCCGGCATCCTCGTCAAGAACGCCTAGCCCATGACGCGCATCGTCATCGACATCCCCGACGAGGCCTCCTACGAGGTTGTCGTGAGGCCCGGTGCCCTCGAGGCGCTGGGCGACGGGGTTGCGCGCGCGTGCGGGTCGGCGACGCGCGTGCTCATCATCACCGACGCCCACGTCGCCGAATTGTGCCTGGGTACGGCCCGCACCTCGCTCGAAGAGGCGGGCTATCCCGTCTCGGTGATCACCGTGCCCGCCGGCGAGCAGGCGAAATCGCTCGCCTGCGCAGGCGAGCTCTGGCACGCGATGGCCGATCTCGGCCTTGACCGCGACTCGGTCGTCGTCGCGCTCGGCGGCGGCGTCGTGGGGGATCTGGCCGGCTTCGTCGGCTCGACTTTCATGCGGGGCCTGCGCATCGTGCAGGTGCCGACCACCCTGCTCTCCATGGTCGACTCCTCGGTCGGCGGCAAGACCGCGGTCAACCTCGAGTCGGGCAAGAACCTCGTGGGCACCTTCTGGCAGCCGTCCCTCGTCTGCGCCGACACCGCGACACTTGCCACCTTGCCGGCGCGCGAGTGGGCCTGCGGATGCGGGGAGGTGGCCAAGTCGGCCGTCATCGACTCCGAGGAGTTCTTCTCGTGGCTGGTGGGCAACGCCGATGCGCTCGCGGCTCGTCAGCCCGACGTCGTGCGCGAGACCGTGTGCCGCTGCATCGCGTTCAAGGCATCGGTCGTCGCCCGCGACGCCACCGAGACCGCCGGCGTGCGCGAATGCCTGAACTACGGGCACACGCTCGCCCATGCGATCGAGGCGGAGGCGGGCTACGGTGTGTTCTCGCACGGCCATGCCGTCGCCCAGGGCATGCGCTTCGCCTGCCGCCTCTCGGTCGCCCGGGGCGAGGCCTCGCTCGACTTCATGCAAGCCCAAGACGCCCTGCTCGACGCGCTTGACCTTCCCGAGCTCGCGTTCAAGGCGGATCCAGAGCGCTTGCTTGCGCTGATGAAGGGCGACAAGAAGGCGCACGGCGGGTCTTTGCGCTTCGTGTTGCCAAGTGCGCCTGGTGTGTGGAAGACGGTTTCGTTGGATGACTCCTTCGTGTTGGAGTATCTTTCTGCCTGGCAAAGAAACCAGTAGGGAAGGATCTCATCATGAGTGTCGCATTGCGCCTTGAAACGGTGAGGGAGGCGATGCGCGCGCACGCGCTCGATGCGCTGTACGTGCGCACGCTCTCGAACATAGCCTGGCTGACGGGCTTCGAGCACGTCTTCGACAGCGAGCAGGCTCACGTGCTCGTTGTGACGGAGGATGCCTGCGCGCTCCACAGCGACTCGCGCTACGCAGAGGCGCTGCGTGCAGCGCAGGAGGGCACTCCGATCGGCGTCGACTGCGCCCGCAAGTCCCATGGCACGTTCCTCGTCGAGCAGCTTGGCGCCCTCGACGTCGAGCACGCGCGCGTGGGCATCGAGGATAGCATCTCGCTGGCGGAGTTTCGCGGGCTTGAGCGCCTCGCGGCCGACCAGGGCTTTTCCCTCGTCGAGACCGCCGGCCTCGTCGAGGCCAAGCGCGAGGTCAAGGACGCCGCCGAGATCGAGCGCATGCGCCGTGCCCAGAAGATCACCGACGCGGCGTTCGCGCGCATCACGGAGTTCATGCGCGTCGGCATGACCGAGCGCGAGGTGCAGCTGGCGCTCGATCGCTTCATGTTCGACGAGGGGGCCGAAGGGCTCGCCTTCGACACGATCGTCGCGACCGGCGCCCACGCCGCCTCTCCCCATGCCCAGCCGGGCGAGACGCGCCTTGCGGCAGGGGATGCGGTGGTCATGGACTTCGGTGCTCGTTGGGCCGGCTACTGCTCGGACATGACCCGCACGGTGTTCATGGGCGAGCCGTCGGACGAGGTGCGCCGCGCCTGGGAGACACTGCGCCGCGCGAACGAGGAGTGCGAGGCGTACGTGGCTGCCGGCGTCACGGGGGCTGCGGCCCATCTGCTCGCAGAGCAGGTTCTGGCCGACGGCGGCTTCGGCGGGCGCATGGGCCATTCGCTCGGCCACAGCGTGGGCCTCGACATCCACGAGGGCCCGAACCTGTCGCCGTCCAACACGCGCGAGCTCGTCGCCGGCAACGTCGTCACGGTCGAGCCGGGCATCTACGTGCCGGGGAAGTTCGGGATGCGCCTGGAGGACTTCGGCGTGGTCACGGACGAGGGCTATGACGTTTTCACCCAAAGCACCCATGACATGGTTATAATAAGGGGCTGCTAATAAACAGAAGCTATCTTTGAAGGAGTAGTAACGTGGCAATCTCAACCGCCGATTTCCGCAACGGCATGTGCATCGAATACAACGGCAAGCTCTGCACGATCGTGGAGTTCCAGCATGTGAAGCCCGGCAAGGGCGGCGCCTTCGTCCGCACCAAGCTGCGCGACATCAAGACCGGCCGCGTGGTCGACTACACCTTCAACTCGGGCACGAAGTTCGACTCGGTCCGCCTCGAGACCAAGAAGATGCAGTTCCTCTACAGCGACGGCGCTGACTTCAACTTCATGGACTCCACCACCTACGAGCAGCTGGCCATCCCGGCCGACGTCGTGGGCTCTGCGGGCAACTGGCTCAAGGAGAACGACGAGGCCACGCTGATGTACGCCGGCGACGAGCTGATCAGCATCGAGCCGCAGATGTTCGTCGAGCTCGAGGTCACCGAGACCGAGCCGGGCTTCAAGGGCGACACGGCTACCAACACCACCAAGCCCGCCACCCTCGAGACGGGCGTCACCGTCCAGGTGCCGACCTTCGTCGAGATCGGCGATGTCCTGCAGATGGACACGCGCGACGGCCGCTTCATCAAGCGCGTCTAGGCTTGTGAAGCTTAGTCGAAAAGTCTATCGGGCACGGGGCGCGTCTGCGCCCCGTGCTTTATAATCATCTACCTGTATTTGAGCGCACCGCACGGGCGCGCCGTGACGATAGTCAAGGAGGTGCGAAACACTTGGCAAAGCTAGAGATCATGGACACGACCATCCGCGATGGTCAGCAAAGCCTGTGGGCTACGCGTATGTCCATCGGCGACATGCTCCCGATCCTGCCCAAGATGGATCGCGTTGGGTATTGGGCAATCGAGGCTTGGGGCGGTGCGACGTTCGACACCTGCCTGCGCTTCCTGGATGAGAACCCGTGGGATCGCCTGCGCTCCATCAAGGCCAAGACGCCCAACACGCGCCTCTCGATGCTCTCGCGCGGCCAGAACCTCGTGGGCTACAAGCACTACTCCAAGGAGATCGTGCATCGCTTCACCGAGGCGTCTTACCGCAACGGCATCGACGTCTTCCGCGTCTTCGACGCGCTGAACGACATCCGCAACATCGTGGACTCCGCCGAGGCCATCAAGGACGTCGGCGCGCACTTCGAGGGCGCCATCTCCTACACGATGTCCCCGGTCCACACGCTCGACAGCTTCCTTGAATACGGTCAGCAGCTCAAGGACTTGGGTGCCGACTCCATCGCCATCAAGGACATGGCCGGCATGCTCACCCCGTATCGCACGGAGCGCATGGTCAAGGCCTTCAACGCCGAGATCGGCCTGCCCATCCACGTGCACTGCCACTACGTCGGCGGCATGGCTCCTGCCAACATCATCAAGGCCGCCGAGGCCGGCGCTCAGATCGCCGACACGGCCAGCGCGCCGCTCGCGTTCGGCAACTCACACCCGGCCGTCGAGATGATCGTCGCCGCCCTGCAGGAGTCGCGCTACGACACCGGCCTTGATCTGGGCCTTTTGTTCGAGATCGCCGAGTATTGGGAAGAGGTCCGCAAGCGCGGCCACTACAAGCGCGGCGTGTCCTCGCTGACGCACATGAAGGTCTACTCGCATCAGGTCCCCGGCGGCATGATGTCCAACCTCATGAGCCAGCTCGACATCCAGAACGCCACCGACCGCCTCGACGAGGTCATGGCCGAGATCCCGCGCGTGCGCGCCGAGGTCGGCTATCCGCCGCTCGTCACGCCGCTGTCGCAGATCGTCGGCACGCAGGCGGTGTTCAACGTGCTCACGGGCAAGCGCTGGAGTGTCGTGTCCAAGGAGATGAAGGATTACATCTGCGGTCACTACGGCAAGGCTCCCGGTCCCATGAACCAGGACATCGTCGACAAGGTCGTGCCCGATCGCAGCCAGATCCTCGATCCGGACGTCGCGCCGGGCTCGCTCGTGACGACCACCTTCGCCGAGCTCGAGGAAGAGATCGGCGATCTGGCCAAGTCCGAGGAAGATGTGCTGATGTACGCGCTCTTCCCGAACGAGGCTCGCACCTACCTCAGCAAGCACCGTACATCTGAAAGGGTCGATTTCCTCCTTGAGCAGGAATCGAGCAATACCAAGGAGGACGATTACGTGGATATCAACCAGATTCGAGAGCTCGTACGCGTTGCCGAGGAGAGCGGCGTAGGCGAGATCGTCGTCGAAGAGGAAGGCGCCCGCATCGCGGTGCGCATGCCCGGCGCCGTGAGCGCCCCTGCAGCCGGCGCTGCGGCAGCTCCTGCCGTCCCGGCCGCAACCGCCGCTGCGGCTCCCGCACCTGCGGCAGCCCCGGCTCCTGCGAGCAACCATCCTGCCAGCTGGCACTGCGTCAAGGCCCCGATGGTCGGCACGTTCTACGCGGCCCCCGCACCGGGCGAGCCCCCGTTCGTCAAGGTCGGCGTCGAGGTTGCCGCCAACCAGACGCTGTGCATCGTCGAGGCCATGAAGCTCATGAACGAGATCGGCGCCGAGGAAATGGGCACGATCCGCGAGGTCTGCGTCGAGGACGGCACGCCGGTCGAGTTCGGCACGCCGCTGTTCTACCTCGAGCCCCATGTGTCCCATGACGCGATCGGTCCGGAGAGTGCCTAAATGTTCGATAAGGTTCTGATTGCAAACCGCGGCGAGGTTGCCCTGCGCATCATGCGCGCCTGCAAGGAGATGGGCATCAAGACCGTCGCGGTCTATTCGACCGAGGACGCCGACACCTACCCGGTCCGCTACGCGGACGAGAAGGTCTGCATCGGCCCCGCCCCGGCCAACAAAAGCTATCTGGTCATGTCGTCGATCATCGCCGCTGCGGTGAACACGGGCGCCCAGGCCATCCATCCGGGCTACGGCTTCTTGGCCGAGAATTCGGAGTTCGCCCGCGCGTGCGCCGACAACGACCTCGTCTTCATCGGCCCGTCGCCCGAGTGCATCGACGCCATGGGCAACAAGGCCGCTGCGCGCGAGACCATGAAGCGCTGCGGCGTCCCGACGGTCCCCGGCTCCGACGGCATCGTCGAGACGGTCGAGGAGGCGCGCACGTTCGCCGAGTCCGTCGGCTACCCCGTGCTCGTCAAGGCGTCTGCCGGCGGCGGCGGCAAGGGCATGCGCGAGGTGCATGACCCGGCCGACTTGGAAAACGAGTTCATGGCCGCCCGCAACGAGGCGCTGGCCGCCTTCGGCAACGGCGACGTGTACCTGGAGAAGCTCGTCTTGCGCCCGCGTCACGTCGAGGTGCAGATCCTCGCCGACAAGCACGGCAACCGCATCTCCTTGTGCGAGCGCGACTGCTCGCTGCAGCGTCGCCACCAGAAGCTCTTGGAGGAGGCGCCGTCCCCGGCGTTGACCGACGAGATCCGCCGCGCGATGGGCGTCGCCGCCGTCAAGGCCGTGCGCGCCACGGGCTACGAGAACGCCGGCACGATCGAGTTTCTGCTCGACCACGACGGTCGCTTCTACTTCATGGAGATGAACACCCGCGTGCAGGTCGAGCACCCGGTGTCCGAGCTGATCACCGGCACCGACATCATCAAAGAGCAGCTGCGCATCGCCGCCGGCGAGCCGATCAGCTGCCTTGATCGCGCGCCGTTCACCCCGTTTGGCCATGCCATGGAGTTCCGCATCAACGCCGAGGACCCCGAGCACGACTTCCGTCCGTGCCCGGGCAACATCACGCGCTTCGCGGTGCCGGGCGGCCCGGGCGTGCGCGTGGAGACCTACATCAGCGAGGGCGACCACATCTCGCCGTACTACGATTCGATGGTCGCGAAGCTCATCGTGTGGGGCATCGACCGCGACGAGTGCATTGCCCGCGGCAAGCGCGCTCTGGCCGAGTTCCACATCGAGGGCATCAAGACCACGATTCCCTTCCATCAATCGGTCCTCGAGCACGAGGCCTTCGTCGAAGGAAGGGTCTACACCGACTTCATCGAGACCGAAATGGGGGATGAATGATGTCTGACATCAACACCGAGGGCATGGCCATCGCGCCGGGCGTCGTCGAGACCATCGTCGTCTTGGCCGTCCGCGACGTCGCCGGCGTCGCGTCGGTGGGCGAGGCCCCGACGGGCATCCGCTCGCTTTTGTCGTTCACCCAGTCCTCTCAGGGCGTCGAGGTGATCCCCGAGGAGGACGGCACGGTCGCCGTCGAGCTGTCCATCCGCGTCATCTCGGGCTATTCGCTCAACACGATCGCCGAGTCCGTGCGCAACGCGGTGGCCGACGCGATCCTGTCGCAGGTGGGGCTTGCGGTGTCGCGCGTTGACATCCGCGTCGATGGAATCCAGTTCCAAGACTAGCAGCGCCCATGCGAAAGAAGAACCAACACGCCGAGCGCACGCTTGCGCGCAAGCATGCGCTTCAGATCATGTACCAGGGCGAGGTGCTCGAGCGCGACCCTGAGGACCTGGTGTCCGATCGCGCGCTCGTCCCTGAGACGCAGGGCTTGGACGACTACGCCAAAGACCTGCTGTCCGGTACCGGCGCCAACCAGGAGGCCATCGATGCGCGCATCGTTGCCGCGAGCGAGAACTGGTCGATGGATCGCATGTCGATCGTCGACCGCTCGCTTCTGCGCCTGGCCGCCTACGAGATGTGCTACGTCGACGACGTGCCGGTTTCGGTCTCGATCAACGAGGCCGTCAACCTGGCCAAGGAATTCGGGGGAGACGACTCTCCTCGCTTCATCAACGGCATCCTGGGCCGCATTGCGCGCCAGCTTGAGCAGGAGCGTGCCTAAGTGGCTCAGGATCCCGCACCTCAGAGCTTCGAGGACCTCAAGGGCCGCCTCGACGAGATCGTCGCGGCGGTCTCCGATGAGGAGCTTCCTCTCGACGAAGCCCTCGGCCTCTATGAGGAGGCGGTCGGCATCGGCCTGGCCGCTTCTCGTATAATGGAAGAAGGCATCGCCGCCCAGGCTGCCCAGGCCGATGAGGCCGAGGCGGCGCGCGCCGATGCCGAGTCCGATCATGCCGCGGCGGTCGCCACCGCCGAGGGCGCGGACGGCCAGGCAGCTGTCTTGGCTTCTTCCGAATCTGCCGACTAAGGCAGGAGGTGATCTCATGGCACATCGTATTCTCGACTTGATCGACTCGCCCGACAAGCTCAAGCTGCTCAGCGATGAGGAGCTTGCGATCCTCGCGGGCGAGATCCGTTCCGAGATCATCGACGTCACGTCGAAAAACGGCGGCCATGTCGCATCGAGCCTCGGCGCGGTCGAGATCATCCTCGCCGTGCATTCCCTGATCGACTCGCCCCACGATCGTTTCCTGTTCGACGTGGGCCATCAGTCCTATGCCCATATGCTCATCACCGGACGCCTCGATCGCTTCGCGACCCTGCGCCAGTACAAGGGGCTCTCGGGCTTCCCGAAGCCGCACAGCAATCCCCACGACGTCCATCCGTCCGGTCATGCGTCCGACTCGCTGTCGGTGGCCTGCGGCCTGGCGCGCGCCCGCGACCTGCGCGGCGGCGACGAGAAGATCGTCGCGCTGATCGGCGACGCCTCGCTTGCCGGCGGCATGGCCTTCGAGGCCTTGAACGACCTTGGCCAGGCGCAGACGCCGCTCGTCATCATCCTGAACGACAACGAGATGTCCATCGCCCGCAACGTCGGCGCGATGGCGATGCACCTCGGTGCGCTGCGCGTCTCGCGCGACTACCGGACGCGCCGCGACTCGATGCAGGATTTCATGGAGTCGTCGCTCGGCCCTGCTGGCCGCGCCATGGTCAAGCTGGGCAAGAGCGCCAAGGAGTCGCTCAAGCAGTTCGTCGTGCCCGACACGATGCTCTTCGAGCAGCTGGGCATCGTCTGCACGCCGCCGGTCGACGGCCACGACATCACTGCCCTGCGCACGACGATCAAGCGCGCCCTCGACTCCGAGGTGCCGGTTTTGGTGCACGTGGTCACTAAGAAGGGCGCCGGCTACGGCCCCGCCGAGGCCGACCCGTCGCGCTTTCACGGGGTGGGTCCCTACGACGTCGCTACCGGCGCGTCGCTCAAACCCAAGCCTGCGGCGCTGACCTTCACGCAGGCCTTCACCCATGCCCTAGAGCGCGAGGCCGCGCGCGATGAGTCGGTGTGCGCGATCTCCGCCGCCATGATCGACGGCACGGGGCTGCGCCCGTTCAAGACCGCTCATCCCAAGCGTTGCTTCGACGTGGGTATCGCCGAGGCTCACGCGGTCGGCATGGCCAGCGGCCTTGCGCTCGGCGGGCTCAAGCCGATCGTCGCTCTGTACTCGACGTTTCTGCAGCGCGCCGTCGACCAGACCATCATCAACGTCTCGCTCGAGAACCTCAACGTCGTGTTCGCGATCGACCGTGCCGGCTTGGTGGGCGACGACGGGCCGACGCATCACGGCATGTTCGACATGGCGCTTCTGCGCGCGGTGCCCAACATGCGCATCATCGCTCCGTCCAACGAGGCGGAGCTCGTGCACGCCCTGCACACGGCCCTTCTGCTCGACGGCCCGGTGGCGCTGCGCTACCCTCGCGGCGAGGCGCCGGGAGTGCCGCTGCCCGACGACGCGCTCATGATGAAGCCGGGGTGCGCGCGCGTGGTGCGCGAAGGCGACGATGCTGCCATCTTGGCTTTCGGGCGCATGGTGTCCTATGCGCGTGTGGC
>CAVCDZ010000102.1:0-2897 GCA_963601095.1 Oscillibacter sp. MSJ-31
CGCATGATCCTCGGAGGCGGGCTGACGTTCGCGGCAATCGTCCTGTCGCAGCTCGGTGGCGGCAAGAAAGACGCTCCCCCAAAGCGCTGGCCCCTTGTAAGCCTCACCTCCCGCAAGCGCTAACCCCTCACAAGCCTCACCCTGCAGACCGTTACCCCCTCACAAGCCCCACTCCCCCACGGACGAGCGGACGCAACCCACACTCACTGCAGGTTTCACCGGCTCTCGTGGCAGAAAATGCCAGATAGAGGGGATTGAGCACCCCGGAAAACCTTCAAGCGCGCAAAAACTGCAAAGGCAATGATGGCGACCTGGGGTTTTATTCACGTGGGCTACGTAAGCGCCGCGCGCATCCCCCTATATCTGGCATTTCTTGCCATCGGATGCCCTCAAAACGACAGTAAAAAAGGAGGAGACGCTGATTCTCGACGCCTCCTCCCTTCAAAGAAGCTCAACACCATGCCGCGCGTGCCTGTAAGTGCTTGCCGCAGGCGCGCAAGCCTCAGCAGCGCAGCGCGTGCGCTTACTCCAACCTGCCGCGGAACGTGCGGTAGATGATGACGTGGTACACCAGCACCAGCGGAACGCCGATGCAGGCGATGCCCAGCATCCAGCCAAGCGCCAGGTCGCTGCCAGCAGCCGTGGCAATCGTGATGCTCTCGCCCGAGGCGGCGCTGGCGAAGAATGCCAGCGGGTCACCCGCGCCCGCCACGACCAGCGTGGGGAACATGCTCGCAGCGAACAGTCCCACGAGGGCGAGGCACGCGATCGAAGTCGCGACGAACACCGGAAGGTCGGCATTGTCGTCTGAGCTCTTCACGAGCGAGAAGATCAGCGCCGCTGCCACCACGATGGCGAACAGGATGCGCAGCACGCCCGTCTCTGCAGCGAAGTGGGGCTGCACGAGCGCCAACGTGTAGATCGTAACGACGGCGAGCAGGACGATCGAGACGATCGCGAACACCTTGCGCGCAGCGCGAGCACGCGCACGCAGCTCAGAGCCGAGCGGCGTCTTCAAAGAGAGCCAGCCCGCACCCTGCAGGATGAACATGCTCAGGCCGAGCAGGCCGGTAAGCAGCGTGAACGGCGTCACCAGGCCAAGCAGCGGCACGCCGGCGTAATCGCCGTTGGCATCAAGCGGGATGCCGACAAACACGTTGCCGATCGCCACGCCGAGCAAAAGAGCCGGC
Organism: Oscillibacter sp. MSJ-31; assembly: GCA_963601095.1. Classification (GTDB taxonomy): domain Bacteria; phylum Actinomycetota; class Coriobacteriia; order Coriobacteriales; family Eggerthellaceae; genus Anaerotardibacter. The sequence continues at coordinate 1,191 of CAVCDZ010000102.1, forward strand.
AGGAGCGATCCCACAAAGAAGAGCGCCTCCCACATCTTGTTCCACTTGGGATCGTAGCTGGCGTACTCGACGGCGACCGCACGCACAATCAAACCGAGGAGCACCAGGAACACCGCCAAGTAAAAGCCGGAGAACGTCGTGGCGTACGCCGGGGCGAATGCCGCGAACAGCGCACCGCCTGCGGTGAGCAGCCACACTTCGTTGCCGTCCCACACCGGGCCGACGCTGCGGCGGATCATCGTCTTCTCTTCATCGTTTTTCGCGATGAACGGGCTCAGCACGCCTGCGCCCAAATCGAATCCATCAAGGATGAAATAACCTGCGATAAGAACCGCAATGAGGCAAAACCAAATGATTCCCAAAACACTCATGGTGCCTACGCCTCCTTCGCTTCACTGGACTTGTCGGCAACAGCGGCGTCTGCGCCCTCAACGACGGGGCCCTTCTTGATGAAGCGACCCACGATGCGCGCCCAGCCGATGATCAGAACCACGTAGACAAGCGTGAACAGCACGATCGTCGCCACCAGTTCAGGAGCCGAAACCGCCTGAGAGTAAGCCTCGTTGGTGAGCAGTGCCACGCCGTCGGGGCTGCTCGTCGCCGGGTACACCACGTACGGCTGGCGGCCGAGCTCGGCGGTGATCCAGCCGGACTCGATGGCCAGGATCGGGAAGATCGGCGAGATGATCATCAGCCACTGCGCCCACTTCTTGGACGCGAGTGTGCCGTTTTTCTTGAATGCCGCGATCGCTGCGACGATCAGCACCACCACGATGACGCCGAACAGGGCAACCATCAAATGGTAGCTCTGGAACACCGCGTTGATCGGCAGCTCGTCGAGATGGATGTCAGGGTTCTCGGCGGCCAGCTCGTTCAGACCGGCGTATTCCTTGTCAAAGCTGTTGGAAGCCAGGAAGCTCGTGCCGCCCGGAATGGCAAACGGGGTTGCGGTGGTCTGGTTCGACTCATCAACCCACCCAAACGCATACAGCGGCAGCGTGCCCGTCTCGTAATGACCTTCCATCATCGCGATCTTAGTGGGCTGTTCCTCGGACACGACGACGGCCGAAGAGTGCGCCGACACCAAAAGGCAGCAGGTGGTCACGATCGCGACGACCGTGCCGGTGCGCAGCGCCTTGCGCGCGAAATCGGCATGCTGGTTCTTGTGCATGTACCAGGCTGCGACGGCGATGGAGACGAACGCGCCCATTACCAGCAGCGCCAGCACCGTGTGGCTGTAGCGCGCCAAGGTGGACGGGTTGAAGGCTGCTGCCACGAAGTCGGTCAAAACGGCGTGGGAGCCGTCCGCGGCGAGCGCGGCGCCTGCGGGCGTCTGCATCCAGGAGTTGGCGATGATGATCCACAGCGCTGACAGGCAGCTGCCGATCCACACGAGCCAGGTGCTCGCCAGGTAGAACTTAGGCCCAACCTTGCCGCGGCCGAACAGAACCACGCCCAAGAACACGGACTCCAAGAAAAAGGCGAGCAGCGCCTCGGCCGCCAGCGGCGCACCGAAGATATCGCCCACGAAGCGCGCGTAATCGGCCCAGTTCATGCCGAATGAGAACTCCATCGTGATGCCCGTCGCAACGCCGATCGCAAACGTCGTCGTGAACAGCTTCGCCCAGAAGCGGCTCGCGGCGGCGTCCTCGGGCTTGCGAGAACGGTAATAGCGGGTCTCGTTGATTGCCAGGATCAGACCGAGAC
>CAVCDZ010000103.1:0-1355 GCA_963601095.1 Oscillibacter sp. MSJ-31
GTTGCCGGCGATGCCGAAGACGCCTGCCACCAGGCCAAGCGCTATGATCGTCTGCCCGTGCGCGAGAAAGATCACCAGCGAGGCGACGTTGGTGCTCAGGTTGATCGCCTTGGTGATGCCGGCAGCCGCGTCGAGGCGCAGATGGGCCAAGCCCGTCAGCGCAAGCAGCAGGAAGGTGCCGGTACCCGGTCCGTAGAAGCCGTCGTAAAAGCCGATCACGAGCGCGATGGCCATGGCGATGAGCGTGGTCTTGTTCGCCGAATACGAGCGGGTCACCTCGCCCGCCAGGCTCTTGGAGCGCAGCACGTAGACGGCCGTCGCCGGGAGCAGCACGAGCAGCAGCATCCGCAAGAACTCGTCGCCGACGCAGAGCAGCAGCGTCGAGCCGGCGCCCGACCCGACAAACGCGCATGCGATGCACGGCAGCGCCATGCGCAGGTTGATCAACCCTGAGCGCGCGTAATGCCACGTCGCCACGAACGTGCCCATCGTCGAGCTCATCTTGTTCGTGGCGATCGCGGCATGAGTCGGCAGGCCGGCGATCAGGTAGGCAGGCAGCGAGATCAGCCCGCCCCCACCGGCGATCGCGTCGACGTAGCCCGCCAAGAACACGAGCACGCAGACGAGCGCCACGCCCCAGGGGGCGATGCCGAATACGGAGCCTATGTCGAGCGCGCTGATATCCACGGCGATCCATGGTAGCGCATTGGGGGCATAAAGAGGGCCTGCGACGTGCGCAGGCCCTCGGGACGGTCTCTGATGCCAGCCGGCGGGCGGGAAGCCCGCCTGGCGGCTGGTTTCAACGGCACGGACGCGATGCCCGCCTGCACGGCTGTCAGCCGAAAGGACAGGCGAACAGGCGCGCCGCGCCCCACCCAAACGGCTAGCTCAGCACCTTCTTCTCCTCGACCTCGTCTTCGGTATGGAAGACCTCGGTGTTGGCGGACATATCGGCGTCGGCCGGGTGCTTCTGCGTCGCCTCAACCTTTTGCGCATCGGCGAGGTTCGCCTTCGCGACGCTGATCATCAGTTTGATGCGGTTGAGCTGGTTGACCTCAGACGCACCCGGATCGTAGTCGACCGCAACGATGTTCGTGCCGTCGTAACGGCGACGCAGCTCCTTGATGACGGCCTTGCCCACCACGTGGTTCGGCAGGCACGCGAAGGGCTGGGCGCACACGATGTTCGGTGCGCCGTTCCTGATCAGCTCGACCATCTCAGCGGTCAGCAGCCAACCCTCGCCCATCGAGTTGCACAGCGACAGGATCTCAGCGGCGTAGCTGCCAAGCGTCATGATGTCGGTGGCAGGCTCGAAGCGCGTCGACTTCTCCAGCGCGTCGTTGGCGGGCTTGCGC
>CAVCDZ010000103.1:1365-15001 GCA_963601095.1 Oscillibacter sp. MSJ-31
GGCACGTGCGCCGAGCGCACCCTTCTTGGACTTGCCGACGCCTTCCTGCTGGAAGATCGAGCCGGCGATGCCGAACAGGAAGAAGTCCACCAGGCCGGGGACCACCGCCTCGCAGCCCTCGGACTCGATCACGTCCACCACCTGGTTGTTGGCCGTCGGGTGGAACTTGACGAGGATCTCGCCCACCACGCCGACGCGCGGCTTGGTGCCCTCGCCGGCAAGCGGTAGGTTGTCGAAGTCGTCGACGATGGCACGCACGGTCTTCTTGTAGCGGCCGAACTTCTCGCCCTCGTAGATCTGCGCCTTGCACTTGGCCATCCAATAATCGAACAGGTGGTTGGCCGCCCCCGGCTCGATCTCGTACGGGCGCGTGCGGTACAGGCACTGCATGAGCACGTCGCCGTAGAACAGCGCGAAGATCGCGTTGTAGAGCATCGTGGCCGAAAGCTTGAAGCCGGGGTTCTCCTCGTCGAGCTTCTTGAACGCGAGCGAGATGACCGGGATGTGGCTCAGCCCCGCCGCCTTCAGCGCCTTGCGGATCAGCGAGATGTAGTTGGTCGCGCGGCACCCGCCGCCGGTCTGCGTGATGATGATGGCCAGCTTGTCGGTGTCGTAGCGACCCGACATCACGGCCTCCATGATCTGGCCGGTGACAAGGATCGACGGGTAGCAGATGTCGTTGTTGACGTACTTCAGGCCCGCATCGACCGCACCGTGGTCGACCGCCGGCAGAAGCTCGAGGTTGTAGCCGTTGGAGCGGAAGATCGGCACGAGCAAGTCGAAGTGGATCGGCGCCATCTGCGGGCAGAGGATCGTGTAGCCGGCTTCCTTCATCTCCTTGGTGAACTGCACCTTCTCGAACGCGGTCGACGCCGAGGCGCGCTTGTGCTCGTCGTGAGCCAGCTGGTAGGCAAGATCGGCGGCCTCAGACGGCGTGAGGTCGGCGTCGGTGACGGAGACCTCCTTGGCGTTCTTGGCGATCTCGTGTGCCACGGCTGCGGCGCCCTGCGCCTCGCGACGCCCGGTCTTCGCCGCGATCGCGGCATCGGTGCGCTGCTGGAGCTCCTCGCGACGGGCCACGTCGGCCTCGAGCTTGTCGAAGTCGATCGCGCACGCGGGACATCCGCCGGCGACGGCCTGCTCTTCAGCGCGCTCGTCGGCCTGATCCTTGAGCGCCGCCAGAAGCGAGCGCACGCGGATGCGGGCCGCGCCCAGGTTGGACACCTCGTCGATCTTCAGCACGGTGTAGATCTTGCCGGAGCCCTCGAGGATCTCCTGGACCTGGTCGGTCGTGATCGCGTCGAGGCCGCAGCCGAAGCTGTTGAGCTGGATGAGGTCGAGGTCGTCGCGCTGGGTGACCACCTTGGCCGCGCGGTAGAGGCGCGTGTGGTACATCCACTGGTCGACGGCGCGCAGCGGGCGCTCCACCTGGCCCAAGTGGGCGATGGAGTCTTCCGTGAACACGGCCAGGCCGAAGCTCGTCAGAAGCTCGGGGATCGCGTGGTTGATCTCGGGGTCGCCATGGTACGGGCGACCGGCGAGCACGATGCCATGGACACCGTTCTCCTCGATCCACTTCAGGGTCTCAACGCCCTTCTGGTGGATGTCCTCGTGGAACTGCTCGTCCTCGGCCCAGGCCGCATCGACGGCTGCGTCGACGTCCTCCTGGGTCGGAGCGGCACCGGTGCCCATGAGCTCAGGGTGCTTCTCGACGAGCTCGACGTAGAGGCGCTCCTTGAGCTTGTCCTTCATATGGTACGGAACGAACGGGTTGAGGAACTGGATGTCGGTCTCGTTGAGCTCGTCGATGTTGAGCTTCAACGCCTCCGAGTAGCTCATGACGATCGGGCAGTTGAAGTGGTTGCCCGCCGTCTCGTCCTCCTGGCGCTCGTACTTCATGCACGGCATCCAGATGAAGTCGATGTCCTTCTGAAGCAGGTTCATGATGTGGCCGTGGCTGAGCTTGGCCGGGTAGCACACGCTCTCGGACGGCATGGACTCGATGCCCGCCTCGTAGGTCTTCTTCGTGGAGGGATCGGACAGCTCAACGCGGAAGCCCAGCTTCGTGAAGAACGTGAACCAGAACGGGTAGTTCTCGTACATGTTGAGGGCGCGCGGCAGGCCGACCGTGGCGCGGGTCGCCTCTTCCTTGGAAAGCGGCTTGTAGTGCTCGAAGAGGCGCTTTTCCTTGTAATCGAAGAGGTTGGGCACTTCGGCGGCCTTGTTCGCCAGGCCGGCGCCCTTCTCGCAGCGGTTGCCCGTGATGAAGCGGCGGTGCTTGCCGGTGTTCTCGTCGATGCCGAAATCGTTGATCGTCAAGAGGCAGTGGTTCGAGCACGCCTTGCAGCGCACGTTGCGATGCGTGGGCTGCAGCGCCTCGAGGGCCGAAAGGCCGAGCATCGTCGTATGTGCCGGAGCGCCCGTAGCGGCCTCGGCGTCGTGGGCGCGATCGCGGGCCAGAAGCGCCGCGCCGTAGGCGCCCATGTTGCCGGCGATGTCGGGACGCACGGCGTTGGTCTCGGCCAGCTGCTCGAAGGCGCGCAGGACCGCGTCGTTCAAGAACGTGCCGCCCTGGACGATGACGCGCTTGCCCACCTCATGGGGGTCGCGGATCTTGATGACCTTGAACAGGGCGTTCTTGATGACGGACAGGGCCAAGCCCGCGGCGATGTCGCCGACCGTCGCGCCTTCCTTCTGCGCCTGCTTGACGCGGCTGTTCATGAACACGGTGCAACGGCTGCCCAGGTCAACCGGGTGCTCGGCCTTGATCGCGCTCTGGGCGAATTCGGAGACCGACAGGTTCAGGCCCGAAGCGAAGCTCTCGATGAAGCTGCCGCAGCCAGACGAGCAGGCCTCGTTGAGCATGATGTGCTCGATCACGCCGTTCTTGACGCGCAAGCACTTCATGTCCTGCCCGCCGATGTCCAAGATGAACTCGACGCCCGGCAGCATCTCCTCGGAGCCGCGCAGGTGCGCGACGGTCTCGATCTCGCCGGAGTCGACGCGCAGCGCCTCGAGCAAGAGCGCCTCGCCGTAGCCGGTCACGGTCGCATGGCCAATGCGCACCTTCGGCGTGCCGTCAGCGTTGGTCGGCAGCGCGGCGTACAGGTCGGCGACGGCGCGCTTGGCGCAGCCGAGCACGTCGCCCTTGTTGTTGACGTAGCTCGACCACAGAAGGCTGCCGTCCTCGGCGATGAGCGCCGACTTGAACGTGGTGGAGCCGGCGTCGATGCCCAGGTAGGCCGCGCCCTCGTAGGTGGAAAGCTCGGTGCGCTTGACACGCTCGGCGTCATGGCGGTGCTTGAACTCCTCGTAGTCGGCCTCGGTGGCGAACAGCGGAGGCAGGCGCACGACCTCGGAGCCCTGGACGTCGCCGAGGTTGTCCAGGCGATCGACGACGTCGGCCAGGCGCTCGGGCTTGGAATCCTCAGAGCCGGCCAGCGCGCAGCCGCTCGCCACGAAGAGGTGGGCGTTGTCGGGGACGATGATGTGCTCGTCGTCGAGCTCAAGCGTCTCGTAGAAGCGCTTGCGCAGCTCAGGCAGGTACTGCAGCGGGCCGCCCAGGAAGGCGACGTAACCGCGGATCGGGCGGCCGCAGGCAAGGCCGGAGATCGTCTGCGTGACCACGGACTGGAAGATGGAGGCGGCGATGTCCTCCTTCTTCGCGCCCTCGTTCAAGAGCGGCTGCACGTCGGTCTTGGCGAAAACGCCGCAGCGGCTGGCGATCGGATAGAGCACGGTGTGGTTCTTGGCGAGCTCGTTGAGGCCGCCGGCGTCGGTGTCAAGCAGCGAGGCCATCTGGTCGATGAACGCACCCGTGCCGCCGGCGCAGGTGCCGTTCATGCGCTGCTCGATGCCGTTGTCGAAGTAGATGATCTTGGCGTCCTCGCCGCCGAGCTCGATCGCCACGTCGGTCTTGGGGATGAAGGTCTCGACCGCCGTCTTGGACGCGATGACCTCCTGCACGAAGGTCAGCCCCAGCCACTGGGACAAGAGCAGGCCGCCCGAGCCGGTGATGGCCACGGTGAATTCCTGGTCGGTGAATTGCGCAGCGGCCTCCTTGAGCACCTCGAGGACGGTCGCGCGGACATCGGCGTGATGGCGGCGATACACCGAGTAGACGATCTGCTCGTTTTGATCGAGGACGGCCACTTTGACGGTGGTCGACCCCACGTCGATGCCAAGATGAAGATTCGCCTTGACGGCGGTTGCGGTTGCCATAGCTCAAATCTCCTTATTTACAAACGAATGGGCTCGCCGGGTTTGATGAACAGAAGGCGCACGGCGATTTTCGCCATCTGCTCGGAACTTTCTTGCATGCCGGTTTCGATCCAGCGGGTGATGACGCCCAGGTAGGCCGACGCATAGAAGGCAACGTAGTACTGGACGAACGGATCGGTGCTCTTGCGGTAGCGCGCGTGGAGGACCGAATGGATGAGGTTCGCGCACACCGAGTCGCGCAGGCGCGGCCCGAAGCGGACGTCGCCGCCGGGGCCGAGGACCGCGTGGAGGAAGTCGCCCTCGCAGCGCAGGTAGTCGAACAGGTCGACCAAAAGCGGCAGCGGCACCTTCTTGACGCGCACGGCGATGATGTCGTGCATGTCCAGGCTCTTCATGCGTGCCTGGATGGCGGCGACGTTGTCCATGATCTCGTCTTCGAACGTGGCGAGGAGGTTGTCCTTATCGTGAAAGTGGTTGTAGAACGTGCCGCGGTTGAGGTCGGCGGCGACGCAGAGGTCGTTGACCGTGATGGCGTCGAAGCCCTTCTCCTCCATCAGGTCGATCAGCGCCGCGCGCAACGCCTTCTTCGAGCGCGTGATGCGGCGGTCTTCGCAGCCGAGGGACGGCGCCTGCTGCTTGGCAGCGGCCTTAGCGGTCTGCGAGGAGCCGGCAGGCTTGCCGGCTGTCGATGCGGTTGGCACGGGCACCTCTTCTCTCATCTGCCCACGTCCGCGCTGTGTTCGGTGGCTCAATGGACAGCGCGATCATTAATGAACACTTTGTTCAAAAAGTATTGTACCAAGCGCGCCGTGCGGCCGCAACCGACCGTAACCGTCCAGTAAACCTGATGTGTAGGGTTTGGACGGGCGGAGGGCGCGCGTCCACACGCAGCGATCAAGGCGATTTGCTATGATGAACGACACGAATCAACCGCAAGCGAAAGGGCGTTGCGCTCATGCAGATCACTCCGGAAGAAATCGCCGAAACGCTGGCCATGGTGAGCCAGCAGCATCTGGACATCCGTACCATCACGCTGGGATTAAACATCAGGGGCTGCACCCATGAGGACGTCGACACGATGGCCACGAAGGTCTACGACCGCATGACCTCGGCCGCCGAGCAGCTGGTCCCCACGGCCGAGCAGCTCGAGCGCGAGTTCGGCATCCCGATCGTGAACAAGCGCATCGCCGTCACCCCGATCGCCGAGGTCGCCGCCGCCACCCAGGCCACCGACCTCACCCCGGTCGCGCGCGCCATGGATCGCGCCGCCAAGGAAGTGGGCGTCGACTTCGTCGGCGGCTTCTCCGCCCTGGTGCACAAGGGCGCGTCGCGCGCGGACAACAACCTGATGGACTCGATCCCCGAGGCGCTCGCCACCACCGACCGCGTGTGCTCGAGCGTCAACGTGGGCTCCACCCGCGCCGGCATCAACATGGACGCCGTCTACAAGATGGCCGGCATCATCCGCCGCACGGCCGAGCTCACGGCCGACCGCGAGTGCATCGGCGCGAGCAAGCTCGTCGTGTTCTGCAACGCCGTCGAGGACAACCCGTTCATGGCCGGTGCCTTCCACGGCTCCGGCGAGGCCGACGCCGTGATCAACGTCGGCGTGTCCGGCCCGGGCGTCGTGCGCAACGTGCTCGCCAACCTGCCCAAGGAGGCCGACCTCACGAGCGTGGCCGAGGCCATCAAGGCGACCACGTTCAAGATCACCCGCGCCGGCGAGCTGATGGCCCGCGAGGCCAGCAAGCGCATGGGCGTGGCCAAGGGCATCCTCGACCTGTCGCTCGCCCCCACCCCGGCTGCCGGCGACTCGGTTGCCGAGATCCTCGAGATCATCGGCGTGGGCACCTGCGGCGGCCCGGGCACCACGGCGGCGCTCGCGATGCTCAACGACGCGGTGAAGAAGGGCGGCGTCATGGCGTCCTCGAGCGTCGGCGGCCTGTCGGGCGCCTTCATCCCCGTGTCCGAGGACTCCGGCATGATTCGCGCCGTCGAGGCGGGCTCGCTTTCCATCGAGAAGCTCGAGGCCATGACGGCGGTGTGCTCAGTCGGCCTCGATATGTTCGCGGTCCCTGGCGACACGAGCCAGGAGACGATCGCCGGCATCATCGCCGACGAGTGCGCGATCGGCATGATCAACACCAAGACGACGGCGGTTCGCGTGCTGCCGGCCATCGGCAAGAAGGTGGGCGACCAGCTGACCTACGGCGGCCTGTGGGGCTACGCGCCGGTCATGCCGGTAAACCAGAACGCCGGCACGGTGTTCGCCCATCGCGGCGGCCGCATCCCGGCGCCGATTAACTCGCTGAAGAACTAGCGCTGAAGGCGCTGCGCGCCGGCGAGTGCAGCTTTTTCGGGACGCCGTGCAGAATCCGTTCGATCTGCAACGGTTTTGCGAAAGCTGAGCCCTTAAAAGGGCCTCGAAGCGCACCTATTTCGCCTTTTGGGGTTGTTTAAGCCACGCAAACGCACGATCAATCGTTGCCGATCGACTCGATTCTGCAAATCGGCGGAGAAAAGCCGCACTGAGCTGAAATTCAGCCTCGATCCCCGCAAGGACGAGCCCACGCACGCGCGCGGCGGGCGATCTCGGCCCGTTAGTCGAGGCTCTCGAGCAGGCGGCGCAGCTCGCGTTGCACGGACTGCTCGGCGTTCGTGCCGATCGTGCGCGAGGAGATCTGCTTGATCGCGTCGCGCGCGTTGCCCATCGCAAGCGAGGTGCCCACCATCCGCAGGATCTCGTAGTCGTTCATCGAGTCGCCGAACGCCATGACCTCGTCGGGCTGCACGTCGTAGACGGCCATGACTTGGCGGATGCCGGTCTCCTTGGTCACGCCGCGCTGCATCGCGTCGATCCACTGCGCGCCCGACGGCGCGAAGACGAACTCGTCGCCGAGCTCACGGGTGAGCGCATACGACATGTCCATGACCGAGGCGTCGTCGACGAAGACCGAGGCTTTGATGATGGAAACCTCGGGATCGGGAACCTCGAACACGCGCACCGGCCGTGGCAGGTTCTTGTCGAACTCGCGCTCGAACACCGACTCGTCATCGAGTAAAAAGCTGTTGACCCGGTCGAAAAGCGCCAGGTGCAGGTTGTCGAACATCTGCACCGCCGCGTACAGCCGCTTGACGGCGAGGTAAGAGCACACCTCCAGGTCGACCTGCTTGCCCTGGACCACGACCTGCGCCCCGTTGGACGCCACGAAGTCCACAAGACCGATGACCGGCGCGTACTGTGCAAGCAACGTGTCATACCGGCGGCCCGAGGCGGCACAGAAGCGCACTCCCTTTTCGTTGAGCTGTCGGATCAGGTCGAACGTCTCGGGCGGGATGACCCCGTTCTCATCCAGCAACGTCCCATCCATGTCGCTTGCTACCAGCTTGATCATGCGTCCTCCTCGCCGCCTGCCCCCTGGCAGGCCCCTTTTGAAAACCGTTCGTATGGGCGCATTCTAACAAGCCTGCATGGGGGCAGAGTGCACCTGCGCGCAGGGTTAACGCGGTTCTTGCAGATGGGAAATCGGGGTAAAACGACGATGAGGACAAAGGGAGACAGCACGAGCGCAGGACCGCGAGCCTTTAGCCGAGCGGCTTTTCCAGATACACCATGTCAACAAGCTGGACGCCGCCCTCGAAGATCGGGTGGTCGTAATGGTCGAGGAAGAAACGCGGGATCGAAAAGGCACGCGTGAAGCCGCAGCTCTCGTAAAACGGGATGGTCAAGGGGCTGTCGCCGGTGCCGACCCGCAGCACGTCGAACGTCGGCGCGAACGTGCGCTCAACGAAGGTGATCAGCGCGCGCCCGCAGCCGTGGCGCTGCCAGCAAGGCTCGGTTGCGATGTTCTTGAGCTCGAGGACGCGAGCGCCGTCGCTCACTCCCTCGTCGGTGACGACGCATTGGGCGGCGACCTCTCCCTGTGCGCGCAAGACGAACACGCACCCGCGTTCGAGGTAGCGATCGATCATGTCCTCCTGCTCATCGGCGAGCAAGAGCAGATCGAGGTGGCGCTTCTTATCGCCCGTCACCTCTTCGATCTCGAAAGCGCCCATGATCTTCCCTCCCAAAGCGCAGTCTTTCGGCTACGCGCCGCTGGTTCGCTCGTCAGGTGCCGAAGCCGCAGCCGAGCCGGCAAAGACGGCGCGCACGAGGTACTCGACGTTGCCCTCCGGCCCCGTGATCGACGACGTCACCACCCCGTCGACGGCAAACCCGGCAGACGACAGCGCTTCGGTCACCTCGCGCACCACGCGCTCGCGCACCGCAACGTCGCGCACGACGCCGTGCTCGGTCTCCTCGTGGCGGCTCTCGAACTGCGGTTTGATCAATCCGATGAAGATGCTGCCCGGCGCGCACAGCCCCGCGAACACGTCCGCGAGCTGCGCAAGGCCGATGAAGCTCAAATCACAGACGACCAGGTCAAACGGGGCTCCGAGCGCGGTGGGATCGGCAAGGCGGATGTTGGTGCGCTCGAACACGGCAACGCGCGCGTCCTGGCGCAGACTCCATGCCAGCTGCCCGTAGTTTACGTCGACGCAGGCAACGCTTGCCGCCCCCGCCTGCAAAAGGCAGTCGGTGAAGCCGCCGGTCGACGAGCCCACGTCGATGCAGCGTAGGCCCGTCACCTCCTGGCCGAAGTGATCGAGCGCGCCCTGCAGCTTATGCCCGCCGCGCGACACGAACCGGCGTGCGTTCTTGACGAAGATGTCGCAATCGGGACGCACCTTGAGCGCAGCGCTCGTCACGTACACGTCGTCGATGCGCACCTCGTGCGCGATAACCGCACGCAGCACCGCCTCGGTATCAGGAAAATAGCCCTGGTCAACGAGGAGCTGATCGAGACGAACCTTCGCCATGCCCATCTCCTTACTGCGCGCTCGGCGCCGCGTCGTCGGCGAACAGCCCCGTCTCGCCACCGCGCTCTGCCGCGCTCGGCACCACACCCGTCTCAAGGAGCGACAAGAAGTCGCGCTCGGTCAGGATCGGCACGCCGAGCGATTCGGCCTTGATGCGCTTCGATCCGGCGTCCTCGCCGCAGATCACGTAGCTCGTCTTCTTCGACACGCTGCCCGTCACCTTGGCGCCGAGCGCGCTCAAGCGATCGCCCGCCTCGGTGCGGGTCATCCCCGACTCCACCAGGCTGCCAGTCAAGACGAAGGTGAGGCCCGCAAGCGTCTGCGGGGCTGTCGGCGCCGTGACCTCCTCGGTCAAGACGACGCCGGCCTCGGCCAGGCGCGCGATGACGCGGATGTTGTCTTCGGTGGCGAAGAAATCGACGATGCTCTGCGCGATGATCGAGCCCACGCCGTCGATGGCCGCAAGCGCCTCGGCAGGTGCCGCGCGCAACGCGTCCAAGGATGGGTAAGCGCGTGCGATCGTCTGTGCCATCGTCTTGCCCACATGGCGAATGCCAAGGCCGAACAGCACGCGCGCCAAACCGCGCGTCTTGCTCAGCTCGATCGATGCCATGAGCTTCGAGGCCACCGTCTCCCCCAGCTCGATCGCCGCACCGTCCTTGTTCACGCGGCCCATGTCGAGGCACGCCAGCGTCTTCTCGTCGAGCGTGTAGTAATCGGCCACGTCGGTGAGCTGGCCGGCCTCGATCAGGCGCGCCACCAGCTCGTCGCCCATGCCCTCTATGTCGAGCGCCCCGCGGCTCGCCCAATGCGTCAGGCGCTCGTGCGCCTGGGCGGGGCAGTCGATCGACACGCAGCGGTAGTCGGCCTCGCCTTCCTCGCGCACGACCGGCGAGCCGCAGCTCGGGCAGGTTTTCGGCATGACCCAAGGCACCGCGCCTTCGGGGCGCAGCGACAGGATCGGCTCCACGACCTCGGGAATCACGTCGCCCGCCTTGCGCACGATCACCGTGTCGCCGATGCGGACGTCTTTGCGCTGCACCTCGTCCTCGTTGTGCAGGGTCGCGCGCGCCACCGTCGAGCCCGCCACCAGCACCGGATCGAGCTCGGCGACCGGCGTGAGCTTGCCGGTGCGGCCGACCTGGATCGTGATGTCGCGCAGGATCGTCGTCTTCTCCTCGGGCGGGAACTTGTAGGCGATGGCCCAGCGCGGCGCGCGCGCCGTGTACCCGAGCTCGTGCTGCAGGGCGAACGAGTCGACCTTCACCACCACGCCGTCGATCTCGTAAGGAAGATCGGCGCGGCGCTCCAGGCACTCGCGGCAAAACGCGCGCACCTCCTCGCGCGTCGTGCAGAGGCGCACGTCGGGGTTGACGTGGAAGCCGCAGCGGCGCAACCACGAGAGCAGCTCCCACTGGCCGGCGGGCTGAATCGACTCGTCGCGCGCGATCGCGTACATGAACGTGGAAAGCTCGCGCTCGGCCGTGATGCGGGGGTCCTTTTGGCGAAGGCTACCGGCAGCCGCGTTGCGCGGGTTGGCGAACACCTTGCCGCCTTCGGCCTCAGCCTGGTCGTTCAAGGCGTGAAAGCTTGCTTTAGACATGTAGATCTCGCCGCGCACCTCGATCGAGGGGACGTTCGGCAGCACCTCGCGCGCGCCTTCGTCCATCAGGCGCAGCGGGATGTCGTGAACCGTGCGCACGTTGACCGTGACGTCCTCGCCCGTCGTGCCGTCGCCGCGGGTCGCCGCGCGCACGAGCTTGCCGTTCTCGAAGGTGAGCGCAAGCGACGAGCCGTCGATCTTCAGCTCGCAGACCAGCGGGACGAACGACCCCAGCGCCGCCTCGGTGCGATCCATCCAGGCATCGAGTTCGCCGAAGTCCATCGCGTTGTCGAGCGAGTACATCCGCTGCTCGTGCACGACAGGGTCGAACTGGTTGCCCACTTCCCCACCGACGCGCTGGGTCGGCGATGCGGGGTCTTGCAGCTCGGGGTGGGCCTGCTCGATATCGCGCAGCTCGCGCATCAGCGAGTCGAAGGCGGCATCGGAGATCTCAGGATCGTCGAGAACGTAGTAGCGATGGGTATGGCGCTCGATCTCGTGGCGGAGGCGCAGCACGCGCTCGGCGAGCGTCTCCTCTTCGGGAGAATCAGCAGGATCGACGGACATGGGAAAATCATCCTTTCAAGGACGCAAAACGAGGTAAGCCAAAGATTGAGGGTGCGCGGCGGCCAGGTGGCCTGCACGCCTCACTCGTGGTGCGAATCGGCACACTGCATGATAGCAGCAGGCAGCGAGGCAAGCACCTCTTCGGCGCACGTGCTCACGATGCCGTACCGCTCGGAGGCGATCACGCCGGCGCGCGCGTGGAGCGTGACGCCGAGCACACAGGCGTCGAAAGGATCCATGTCCTGCGCCATCAGGCCGCCGATCAGGCCGGCGAGCACATCCCCGGTGCCGGCTTTGGCCAGCGCCGCCGTGCCGCAAGTGACGACTTCGGTGGGATGATGATCGGGATCGGGCGACGCGATGACGGTGTCGGCGCCCTTCAAGACGATGATGGATTCGTAGCACAGGGCGAGGGAGCGCGCGAACGCCTTGCGCGCGTCGATGCCGGAGCGGCCGGAGAGGCGGTTGAGCGAGATGCTGTAGGGTTCGCCGAGGCGCTTGGCCTCGCCCTCGTGCGGCGTGAGCACCGTCGGCAGGCCACGGGCATGGCGCTTGGCAAGGGCGGTGTGCGCCTTGCCCTTCAAGAGCAGCGTCAAGCCGCCGCCGTCGATGAGCAGCGGGATGTCGGCGCGCTTCACGGTGTTGCGCACCAGGGTCTCGAGCTCGGGGTCGGACGAGAAGCCCGGGCCCATGACGACGGCGCCCGGCTTACCCTTGTCCACCAGGCGCGTAGGGTCGTAGGAGCCGAACGCCGAGACGACGAGCGAGGGGCGCGCCTGCTGCAGGATCGTGATGTTGGGAAGCGCCGTGTAGACCTGCGTGTAGCCCGCACCCGCGTACTGCGACGCCTGCGCAGCCAAGCACGCCGCACCCGGATAGCGCGTCGAGCCGGCAACCAGGACGGCCTTGCCGCGCGAGTACTTGTAGGCGTCGACGGCAGGAATGGGAACGAGATCGGCTAGTTGGGCTTCGGTGTACACGACGCACGTCCTTTCCTTGAGACAGACCGCGCACGCGCGCCACCCTTGGGGCCCCTGGCCACAGAAAGGCGCGCAGCGCTGCCGCCCCGCCGTCTGGGCTGGGGCGTTTTCTATATATAGTATTCTATCTTGCGCTCTTGCTTCATGCGGAAGATCTCATAGATCCGGTCGCGAATCAAAAGGAAGTCGTCGGACGTGCGGTCGCGACGGCCACCCTCCTGCCCCAGGTCAACCGGGACGAGCGCCTTCAGGCGGCCAGGGTTGGGCGTCAGCACGACGATGCGGTCGGCGAGGAACACCGCCTCTTCGATGTCATGGGTCACAAAGATCACCGTGATGCCCTGCTCCTCGGCGATGCGACGGATGTCGTCTTGCATCTTCAGGCGCGTGATCGCGTCGAGGGCGGCGAAGGGCTCGTCCATGAACAGGATCTTGGGGCTCACGGCCAGCGCGCGAGCGATGCTGACGCGCTGCTTCTGACCGCCGGACAGCTGCCCGGGACGACGGTCCTTGAACTTCTCGAGTCCGACGAGCGTGAGGTAGGTGTTCGCGATCTCGCGAGCGCGCTTCTTGTCCTCATGGCGCGCGGTGAGCCCGAGCATCACGTTCTTCTCGACACTTTGCCAGGGCAAAAGGCCGTAGTCCTGGAAGATCTTCACGCGATCGCTGCGCGGGCCCGTGACCGGCTCGCCGTCGATCGTCACGCTGCCGGCGTCGAGCCGCTCGAAGCCGGCGAGCGCATTGAGCAGCGTCGTCTTGCCGCAACCGCTCGGGCCCAGAAGGCAGATGAACTCGCCCTTGTCCACGGAAAACGTGACGTCTTCGAGCGCGACGAACTCCGCGTCGTCCTGGCGATAGACCTTGTGGGCGTGGTTGACCTCGATGTATGACATGACATGCCTTTCTTACGTGACGCGTGAGGGTTGCGAGTGAATGCGGGGATACGGGGTGCTGAGGGGGCGGGCGCTGGGCTGCTGCGGGCAAGAGCGGCAACTCAGGCGCCACCGGCGGGCGCGGGCCAAGGGAGCCCACACGCCGCCGATCCGCTCGCTAAGCGCGGGAGCCCCAGACCTCGTCGATCCGCTGCTCGAACACGCCGATGATCCAGTTGAGCAGAACGCCGATGATGCCGATCGCGACGATGGCCGCGAGCAGCACGTCCATCTGCAGATTGTTGCGGGCGTCGACGATCAAGAAGCCCAGGCCCGACTGGGCGCCGACCATCTCGCCGGCGACCAAGAAGATCCAGGCCGTGCCGACTGCCAGCTTAAGACCGCCTGCGATGGCCGGGAAGACCGCCGGCAGCACGACGCGCAGGATGATCTGATGGCGCTTGAGCCCGAAGTTGCGCGACACCTTCAGGTAGACCGGGTTCACGCGCTCGACTGCGGTCTCGGTGGACAGC
>CAVCDZ010000104.1:0-7151 GCA_963601095.1 Oscillibacter sp. MSJ-31
ATCCTAAGCCGTCAATCGTCGAGGCGGCGAGCGTTGCGCGCCCCGTTTCTCGCGTCTGCAAAGCATGATCCACCGTTTTTCCGGGTCATTCTG
The DNA here is from genome assembly GCA_963601095.1 of Oscillibacter sp. MSJ-31. Lineage (GTDB taxonomy): Bacteria > Actinomycetota > Coriobacteriia > Coriobacteriales > Eggerthellaceae > Anaerotardibacter. Next base: position 94 of record CAVCDZ010000104.1, read on the forward strand.
TCTTAAAAGTAGGTCTCCGTGACCACACATCGATTCAGGAGCGCGTCCGACCCTCAACGCACAGGCGATCCCGGGACGCCAACGTGCACACCAGCGTTTAGAAACCGCGAATTAGTTGTAAAAACGATCTTACACAGGCGATCCTCTGCGAGAATGGCTAACGCAAAGGTGGTATCAACATGATCGAGTATTTCCAGACAGACAAGCCGTCGAACGCCCTTATCAAGGTAGAGTACGAGCAACCCGGCTGCTGGATCGCGCTCTTTGAGCCCACCGAAGACGAACTCAAGGAAACCGCACAGCGCTTCTCGATCGACGTTGACGACCTCCGCGCGCCCCTCGACCTTGAAGAGGTCTCGCGCATCGAGAGCAACGATGACTACATCATGTTCATCATCGACACGCCGATCCACGTCAAAACCGCAGAGGGCAAGCGCTACACCACGATCCCGATCGGCATCTTCGAGACCCGCGGCCACGTCATCTCGGTGTGCTCGGTCTATCGCGTGCCGATCATCGCGCGGCTCAAGGCGCGCGCCGGAAAGCTCCACGACACCACCGACATCAAGGAGTTCACGACCGATATCCTGATGGCCTCGTCGGAGGCGTACTTCGCGTCGCTGCAGGCGGTGAACAAGCGCCGCTCAACCCTCACCAGCGCGACCGAGCGTCCCTCGCGCAAGGCCCTCGAAGAGCTCTACGCCCTCGACGCCTCGCTCGTTTACCTGAAAACCTCGCTCACCACGAACGACACCGTCTTCGAGCGCTACCGCCGCTACGTCTTGGCCTCGCACAACGAAGAGGTGATCGAGCTGTTCGACGACGTGGTCGTCGAACACCGGCAGGCACTTGAGACCGCCAAGATCTACTCCGAGATCGTGGACTCGACGATCGATCACTTCGGCTTGATGATGAACCACGACCTGAACCGAACGATGCAGTTGGTGGCGACGCTCACTCTCGTGCTCTGCGTCCCGACGGTCATCGGCGGCATGTTCGGCATGAACCTCGACGGCATGCCGTTAGCGGATTCCCCTTACGGGTTCCCGCTCGTCACCGGCACAACGGCTCTCGTGCTGCTCGTGCTTCTTTTCGTGCTCAAGAAACTCAAGTGGTTCTAGCTCGCATTACATGAGAGGGCCCTTGCCTCTGCGAGGCAAAGGGCCCTCTTCTTTGCGGTTACAGAGCGGCAGGTACCTTAAAACTCCTCGTACCAGCGCGGATCTTGAGCATGGTTGCGACCCTCAGGATTGTCAAGCTCGGCGATGCGCTCCATGTCGCCTTCGGCCAGCTCGAAATCGAGCGTGAGGTTCGTGCGCTGATGCTCGGGCGAACCCGCCTTGGGCAGCGCGACCGTTCCCAGCTGAACGTGCCACCTCAACATGACCTCGACCACCGACACGCCATGGGCCTCGGCGATCGACGTCAGCACCGGGTCGGTCATCAACTGGCCCGCACGGCCAATCGGGCTCCACGCCTCGGTGATGATGCCGTGGCGGCTGTCGTACTCGCGCAGCTCGACCTGCTGGAAGTTGGGATGCAGCTCGATCTGGTTCACCGACGGCACCACGCCGGTGGCGCGGATCAAGTTGTCGACGTGCCCCGGATTGAAGTTGCTCACGCCGATGTGGCGCACCAGTCCGCGACGCTGCGCCTCGATGAGCGCGCGCCAAGCCTCGACGTAGAGGCCCTTGGACGGATTGGGCCAGTGGATCAAATAGAGGTCGATGTAGTCGAGGCCCATGCGAAAGACGCTCTCCTCGATCGTTGCGAGCGCCTCGTCGTACGAGTGGTGACGGCCCGGCAGCTTCGAGGTGACGATGATGTCCTCGCGCGGGATGCCGGAGCGGCGGATCGCCGTGCCCACCGCGCCCTCGTTCCCGTAGTTGAACGCGCTGTCGAGCAGGCGATATCCCTGCTGAAGCGCCGACTCGATAACCCCTGCGCCGATCGCGCCGTTCACGCGCCAGGTGCCGAACCCGATGACAGGAAGCTCGAGCCCGTCGTGCGCCGTACGAATAGGAAGTGCCATGGATAATCCCTCCTAGGGAAGAAAAGGCGCACGCCCCTCGCCTGCGTCCGTCCTCCGCGTTGATTTCGAGTTCAGGATACCATTGCCGATGCCGGGGACGCCGCGCAAGAGAGCGCTGCGACCGAACCGTTGCGCACCTTAAATGGAAACGGTGCCGAACGATGCGCGCTGCAGCAGATCGCCGCGCAGGGGCGGTGCGACGCTACCTGCCGCGGAGAACCGCGCCGCACGCACCGTAACGCGCCCTGCCCATCACGCCACCTGCGCTCAGCGCCAAACGTTACATACTCCTGAAATGCGCTCCGGCTCGCTTGACCGCGCCGCCCCCGCACCGGACAATCGCACCACAGACGTCCAACGCGACGCCTTACACACTCAACCGGGAGACCCCATGGCACAGCGCATCATACTCATCGGCGGCGGCATTGCGGGGTTGACGGCGGGCATCTATGCCCGCAAAGCCGGCTTCGAAGTCGACGTGTACGAGAAGAACGCGGTACCGGGCGGCGAGTGCACCGGATGGTGGCGCAAGGGCTGCTACATCGACAACTGCGTCCACTGGCTCACCGGCACGCAGCCCGACACCGATCTGGGCGAGCTCTGGCGCGAGGTCGGCGCCCTCGATGCCGATCAGGATTACGTGGCAACCGACCGATTCCTGACGCTCCGCACCGGCTCGCACGCAACGACGCTGTGGCACGACCTTGACCGCACCGAAGCAGAGCTCATCGCCCGCGCGCCGGAGGATCGCGCGGAGATCGCCACATTCATGAAGCACGTTCGCCTTGCCCAGTCGCTCGACATCCCGTGCAAAGCGCCCTTTGAACTCATGACGCTTACTGATCGCATCAAACTCGCGCTCGGCATGAGGGACATGGGGCGGGTGATGGCCACGTACGGCAAGATCAGCCTCGATCAGCTCGCCGACCGCTTCACGAGCGAGCTCATGAAAACGCTCGTCACCTCGTATCTGCCGGGCTCGTTTTCCGCGTACACGCTGATCGTCGCGTACGCGATGAGCGCCTCGGGAAACGGCCGCATACCGCGCGGAGGCTCCCGCGCCCTTGCGCTGCGCATGGCAGACACCCTCGAACGGCTGGGAGGCCGCCTGCACCTTTCATGCCCCATCCGCCGCATCGCAACGAGCGAGGGACGCGCAATCGGCGTCGAGACCGCAGACGGGCACCTCGAGCGCGCCGATGCCCTCATCTCGTCCGTCGATCGCCACCTCCTGACCACCGCACTGCTCGACAACGCGCCGGTACCAGACGACTGGAGTCGTGCCGATCGCGCGCCGGAGCACAACCCCAGCATCAGCGGCGTGCACGTTGCCTTCCGCGCCCCCGCCGATGCTCTTGAGCCCGGCATCCAGCTCTTCCGTTGCGATGATCTGACCGCCGCAACCCAGCCCATCACGCTGCTGGGCGCGAAGGCCTTCGACTACGAACCGGACTGGGCACCTCAGGGGTCGACAGTCATCCAGGTCTCGGTCGCCCAATCCGACCGAGACTTTCAGTGGTGGAAAGACCTCGATGCCGCCTCCTACCGCGCAGAAAAGAAGCGCTTCGCCGACGGCGTCCAGGAGCGTCTCGCAGCGGAATTTCCTGCGCTGGCAGGGCGCCTCGAGCCGCTCGATTGCTGGACGCCCCTCACCTACGAGCGCTTCTGCGGTACCTATCACGGCAGCTACATGGGGTTCGGCGCCACACCGCGCGCCACGAAGATCAAGGAGCGCGGAGGGCTGCCCGGTATACGCGGGCTCTACCTCGCCGGCCAGTGGGTCATGGACACCGGAGGGCTTCCCTCGGCCGCGCGCTCGGGCAAGTTCGCCGTCCAGCGCATCCTCAAGGATCTGGGACGCTGAAGGGGGTCAGTGCGCTTTGCCCGGCTCGTGCGCCTCGATCTACCCACGCGCCTCTCGCCATGCCACCGCGCACCTCGCTCGATCCTCGCGCGCCGCGCGCCTCGGTCAGTCAACGCGCCTCTCGCCCGGCTACCGCGCGCCTCAGCAAGACACCGCCCCAACCCCGACCTCGCTCACCACGAGAAGACATCGCCCACCTTGGCGGAAATGCATAGGTCGGCCGCACGATCGGCCGGCGTGGGCGTGAGGTTGACGATCGCCAGGTGATCGCCGTCGAAATAGCTCAGGAGGCTGGCGGCCGGCTGCACCACGAGCGACGTTCCCGCCACCACCAGCAGCCGCGCGTTGCTGATCGCGCGCACCGCCGCCTCAAGCACCCGACCGTCGAGCGGCTCCTCGTAGAGCACGACGTCCGGCCGCACCACGCCGCCGCACGCGCACCGCGGGATGCCGTCGGCCGCTTCAGCGTGCAGGGAAAGCATCTCGTCGAGCCCATAGGCGTGCCCGCACGTCACGCAGTGATTCCGCAGCACGCTGCCATGCAGCTCGAGCACGTTCTTGCTGCCCGCCTTCTGATGCAGCCCATCGATGTTTTGGGTGATGACGGCAGAGAGCGTGCCGATGCGCTCAAGCTCCGCGAGCTTGCGATGGGCGCGATTGGGCTCGACGTCGGGCGCCACCATCGTCTTGAAGTAGAAGTCGAAGAACTCGCGCGGATGCTCCTCGAAAAACGTGTGCGAGACCATGACCTCAGGAGGATAGGCGAACGTTTGGGCGTACAGTCCCGTGGGACTGCGGAAGTCAGGTATTCCGCTTTCCGTGGAAACGCCTGCGCCGCCGAAAAAGACCATTCCGCCCGGCGGGCACTGCTGAACCCACGTATGAAGCTTGTCGATGTCTCTCATGAACCGCCGCCCCCAAACCGCTCGCCCTCATGATCCTGCTGCTATCATAAGCGACGACGAGCAGCCCCGCGGGCGGCGTCCGGCAGACGCCCGCGGCCTGCACGCAAGGCAGCGCGCGCAGTGCCTGCGCGCGGCGCACACCACGCCCCACCACGAAAGGATCGCATGAGAACCTTCATCGCACTCGATTTGCCCACGGGCTTTCGCGACGACGTCGCCGCCTTGGCGCGCCAGCTCAAGGGGGCCGTCGAGGGAAGGTTTTTGCCTCTCGACTCGTACCACCTCACGGCCGCCTTCCTCGGCGAGGTCGACGAGCGAGAGGCCGCAGCCGCAATCGATGCCCTCGAAGCCGCGGCCGAGACGGCGCACCCGTTTGCGCTGCGCGCCGATGGCTTGGGCAAGTTCGGGCGCGCCCGCGACGCCACGCTCTGGATGGGGATCGCCTCCGACCCGACGCTGATGGCTTTCGTCTATCGCCTGCGCGACGAACTTGCCGCCCGCGACGTCCCCTTCGAAGAGCGCATCTTCAAACCGCATATCACCCTCGCACGCCGCGCCGCGATTCCCCGCTCCGCGCTGCCCACGCTCGCCTTTCCCCAGCCTGATCAAGCACGCACCGTCACGTTTTACAGGAGCATCCTCAGCAACGAAGGGGCGACGTACAAGCCGCTCCACACAGTCACGTTGGACGATTAGGGACAGCCAGACGTCAGCCTAAGCGCGCAACCCAGACCTGAGGCCAGCGACCCACGCCGCACCGCGCGGCCCAAGCCGACACCCCGCTACGCGCGCTTGCGATAGGCGATCCAGTACATCAGGCCGACGAACACCGCGCCGCCGACGATGTTGCCCGGCACGGTCGCGCTCCAGTTGTAGGTCGCCCCTGCCCAGCTGACGCTCGCAAGATCGACGCCCGCCGGCGCCACGCCGAGCGTCGCCATCAGGATCCCGAACGGCAAAAAGAACATGTTGGCCACGCAGTGCTCGAACCCGCAGGCCACGAACGCGGCGATCGGCAGCATGATGCCGAGCATCTTATCTGCCACCGTCTTGGACGCATACGCGATCCACACCGCCAGGCACACGAGGAAATTGCACATGATGCCCTTCGCGAACAGGGTGATCCACGACGGCGTCATCTTGCCTGCCGCGACGCTCACGATGGCCTGCCCCACCGCGCCGTCGTTCATCGAGGCGAACCCGGCGAGGTAGACGACGCCCACCATCACCAGCGAGCCAACGAAATTGCCAACGAAGACCACGACCCAGTTCTTCCCAACCGCGCTCCACCGAATCCGCTTGCTTGCCGCCGTCATGACCATGAGCGTGTTGCCGGTGAACAGCTCGGCCCCGCACACCACGACGAGCAGCAGGCCCAGAGAGAACAGCACGCCGCCGAGCACGCGCTGCGCGGCGAAGGGCAGGGCGGCGTCGGACACCGCCAACAGGAAGAACATCGCGCCCATCGAGATGAAAGCGCCCGCCATGATCGACAGGGCAAACGACTGGCCCAGGGGCAGGGTGCTCTTGGAAACGCCGAGGTCCTCGGCCTTGGCAGCCGTCTCGGCCGGCGTCAGGTGATCGGGCTTGGGAAGCGACAGGGATTCGAGGGGCATGAGACCTCTTTTCTCACGGCATCTCCGCCCCGAGCTTGGGCGGCCGAACCCGACCACCTTAGCATCCCTTCTCGCACCGAGCCGCCAGCACCTGCGGTCTTACAGGTGGACGGCGGCAAGAGGGCGAGGAGATGGCCGTGGTATCACGGACTGGCATCGACAAGAGGGCGAAGAACGCACGGCATTGCGGGCGGGTGCCGCCTTCCTTCGGACGCTCCACGCCCGACTCCGTCTTCCAGGCGCCCGCACCCGTTGCGCCGCTCAGCTGTCCGCAGCCGTTGCACCGCCCAGCCGCCCGCGCCCGTTGCGCTTCCCTGCCGTCCGCGCCCGTTGCGCCGCTCAGCTGTCCGCGCCCCCCCAGAGAAAAAAATCGGAGAGTTTTTGGCAACACTCGACGGACGTACGCAGCTCAATGCACTCATGAAAGCGATTGCCGCCGTCAGAGGCGAAAATGAGGCCATTTTACGCAACAGATTGCCTCCTCATGTTGCGTAACGTTCTCCCCAAGAAGCCGGCATGTCGACAAGACTGCGTACTTCCGTTCGTTGTTGCCGAAAAAGGCGAATTATTTTTCTCTGACGGGGCCCAGATGAGGGTCGAAGCGGAGCCTGGGAGCCGAGGACGGGGTCTGGGGGTCTGGG
>CAVCDZ010000105.1:0-9807 GCA_963601095.1 Oscillibacter sp. MSJ-31
GCGCTCGGAGAGGATCGCAACCTGGACCTCTGCGCTGCCGGAATCGTTGGCACCCTTGCCGAACTCGGCGATCAGCTCTGCAGTGCGTTCTTTGGAGATGCTGTTCTTGTCAGCCATCGTGCCACCTTTCTTCTTGGCTTCCTCCGCGCTGAGCACGCAAGCGGTGGCGCATGCAGGCTAAGGGCGGAGCGGTACGTTGCTTTTTGCAACCTGAACAGTATACCCGACGCACCCTGCGATTGCGAACAGGTTTTTCCGCTTGTGCAGAAACCTTGAACGTTGTGGGCGGCGGCAGAACACCCTTTATCAACGAGAAGGCTCCCGCGCACACCGCAGGAGCCTTCCCTCCCTTCAACGACTAGTGCGTTGCCAGGCTATTTAACATCGCATCCAATCACATGCCAATAGGAGGCATATTCTCCATCACCTAAATCGCGAACAAAACGAAGAGCTACTTTCAACGTGTCGCCTTGATAATTCTGCGCGGTGTCAATCTTCACGTAAACCTGTTTGCCATCCAATGCGTTCTCGTTGTACAGAGAGTTGTTCACATTGGGGCCGCCGCCATTCGCCAACGTTACGGTATCGGGTCGCACGATAGGCTCACTGCTCGCCTCATTGGTCAGCTCGATAGCGGTCACATCGCCTTCGAGCACCGCCCAATCTACCAGCCACTCTTTATTGAACGCATCCCAATCATCACCATAGCCGCCTGTATAGCCTTGCACCGTAACAGCCACGCTATCGCCAGCGCTTATCTCGATAGTGGGGTTTTCCTTTGTGGCATCATCATAAGAAGTGGCGGTTTCATCGCCAATGCGAACCTTGGAAAGCCATGTCTTGCCGTTGCCTCCTTCACCCTGCACAGTCGAAGGAGACTGGGCCTTAACCGCGTCCCACGTGGAATTATCTTCAGGCTCGGTCCACGTTGCATAAGGGTTGGCCGTTGCCCACCCCTCCACGCTCGAAAGAACCTGTACGCCTGCCCAGTCGTAATCGGCATAGGCTCCCTCAGAATTAGAGATTGAGTCATTCGTGCAGGCGATCCCCTTCTTTTGATTGAACATCCAACTCATGTAAGAAGTCGTCTCGTCTCCGGAAAGAAGTGACTTGTTGCAATGACCGCCTTTTTGCACCTCAAGTATGACGTTTTTCATACCCAACTCGGTTAAGTCATTGTAGGCACGATAGGCTTCGTTGACCGGAATGTAGGGATCCTCATAGCCATGCCAGATATACGTGTTGACCCCGGACTGCGCAATCGCGTTCATATCACACTGATTGCCCCAGGTAGTATGGATCGTCGTACCCGCGTTAATGATCATTGCTGCAAGCAAATCTGGCTGAACCGACGCGAGCTCATAGCACCATCCCGCACCCTGAGAATGACCGGTAGCGTAAATCCGATTCCCGTCCACGTTTCCATAGCTCTCAGAAACTTCCTTCACAATCTCGCCGAACTCATAGACATAGGCAAGTTCAGCTTCATAGTTAACGCATGCCTCATAAGGAACCGTGATGTTCAACACATAGCACGGATTGGCATTCTGGAATTGATCGGAGGCGAAAGCCGCTCCAAACGTCGCATAGCCATTATCGGCAAAGGCATTCGTTTGTCCTAAGCCGCCCAAAGTGGCAACAAGTGGGTAACTTCCGTTTGGATCAGCGCCCTCAGGAGCAAAGAGGCGGAACCGCAGCATACCGATACCGTCCCCCTCAACGCCTACGGTATCGTTGCTCGGATCGATGTTGAACTCCCAGGTGTACCACCCGTACTCAGCTTGGTCTCCCGTTTCACTGGACGCATACTGATCGCGATCTGCGACATCCACTGCTGCCATGGGATAACTCGCAGTTTGAGCGGAGGCGCGATGAAATACCGCATCATAACTTGAAGAGTAACCAAAATCTGCAGACAACGACTCTAATGGAACATAGATTGTTCCATCTTTTTCAATGGCTGCCGTATCGTTGTCGGACGATTCAACGGCATAGGTGTGAGTGTTTCCCATCACGCTAAACGTTGCACTATCCCCATCGACCTGATAGTCGATGCCAAGATCATCCGCGATATCGGCAGGAACCATCGTCTTACCTGCCGAATCAACGAATGCAAAAGTTTTAACTTCCTCCCCGTCGACCGACACCGTTACAGGGCTGGTGGCCCATACGCCTACGGCAATAGCAACCACCGCCACGGCACTGATGCATGCTATGGCAACCTTTCTCGATAGCTTCATTCGAACCTCCCTCTCGACTTCCCCAACGCTTTTCCTTTAGCAAGACAACCTTTAACGACATATGACGTCAAAATCGCCTCGTCCCCCTAGACAAGCCCGCCCTACAACCGTTGAGTCATGATCCCCATGCAAGACCTCCGGTACAGACAAAAAGCAGGTCAGGCGCGTTTATGGAACCGATTCTACAGAAAGACCCCCCCCCGCAAGGTTTTTTGAACATGTTCTAGGCATTACATCAGGCGATAGTCTCATCATGAGTTCAAACGGGGGCAATCGCTCAGCGCGCAAGTCACGCACATTGAGGAGCAAACCGCTATTCAGAAAACAAAACACGAGCGCAACGTAGTCCGGCAATCGCATCATTAATAGCAATTGCCACATATCGCGGTCTTCCCGATGAGGATCAGGAAAACGACGCCGCGCTTATCACGGCACGAGGAATAGGGGCACCCTATAAAAAGCAAGGAAGCCAGCCACATCGGGACGCAAGGCTTACGCTTGGCACAGCAAAAACGTCAGCGCCTTGCAGGACAGGCCCAAATGCTGGCGAATCCACAGCTGGAGAAAGCGCAAAACGGCGAAGGAGGTCGCGGGAGGCATGACCATCTCACCGATCTCGTCGAAGGTCGAGAACAGCAGCGCTTGGGCCCACTGGGCCACTGCAGCGTCGAGGACGATGGTCTCCTCGCGCGCGCGGCACGAGTCGCACACTACTCCCCCGTCGACGAGGGAAAACGGAATCAGCCCCGAGGCCTGCCCGACGTCGAAGGGCGCGCCGCAGGAAACGCAGGCGTCGAAGCGCGGGCGAAAGCCCAGGATCGCGAGCGTCTTCAAAAGATGGGCCGACGTGAATTTGGCCATCTGATCAGCAGGGCAGCCCGAAAGCGTCGCGAGCGCCGTGCAGGTCATGGCGAAGAGCCGCTCGTCTTCGAGCCCGACCTGCGTGGAGCGATCGAGCAGCTCCACCATCGGCGCAGCCGCCTCCATCGCATCGAGGTCGCTGCGCAGATGGGCGTTGGCTTCGACGAGCCGCGCCTCCTTCACCAAATCGAGCGAGCGTCCGCGCGACAGCAGAAGGTCGCAGACGGCAAACACCTCGAGGCGCGACGAGAACGTCGAGGTCGGCTTTCGCGCGCCCTTCGCCACCGCCCGCACCTGCGAGCCGTCGGACGAGAGCAGCGTGCAGATCACGTCGCTCTCCCCCAGCTTGGTTCGGCGCAGGACGAGAGCCCGCGCCGCATAGGTCGCCGATGCCACGGCTCCTAGGCTCCCTCGCCGTAGCCGAAGCGCCGGATCTGGTTCAGGTCGCGGCGCCAGTTCTTGCGCACCTTGACGTTGAGGTCGAGAAAGACCTTGCGTCCCAACAGGCGCTCAAGGTCGAGGCGGGCCTGCGTGCCCACCTCTTTGATGGCCGCGCCGCCCTTGCCGATGATGATGCCCTTTTGGCTGTCGCGCTCGACGTAGACCGTGGCGTAGATGCGCTCGAGGTTCTTGCGGCGGTTGTACTCCATCGTATCGACGACGACGCCGACGGCATGTGGCACCTCATCGTGAGCCGTGAGCAGGATCTTCTCACGGATGAACTCGGCGACGAGGACCTCGATCGGCTGGTCGGTCTCCATGTCAGCCGGAAACCACAGAGGCCCGACCGGCAGGTAGCGCACGACGGTCTCGATGAACGTCGAGACGTTCTCGCCGGTCACGCTCGACAGCTCGACGACGTCATCCCACTGGGCGAGCGCGATCGCACGATGGCGCTGCTCGGCGAGCTCGTCCTCGTCCACGAGATCGATCTTGGACAGCACGAGGATCTTCGGGATCTTCACCTTGTCGAGCTCGGCGATGACCCACTCGTCGCCTCGTCCGAGAGGCGCCGACGCGTCAAGGAGGAAGGCCGCCACGTCGATGCCGTCGAGCGACTTCAAGGCCGTGGTGTTGAGCTCCTCGCCGAGCGCGTCGTGGGGCTTGTGCACGCCAGGCGTGTCGACGATGACGATCTGGTGGTCTTCGGTGGTGTGCACCGCGCGGAAACGGTGGCGCGTGGTCTGGGCGGTCGGCGAGGCGATCGCGAGCTTCTTGCCCATGAGCGCATTCAGAAGCGTGGATTTGCCGGCGCTCGGACGCCCGATCAGCGTCACGAAGCCCGACTTGAAGGTTTCAGGATCGATAGTGTCCTGGCTGATGACCATGGAATTCCTCTCTTGGATTAGATAAGGCCGAAAAGAGCTGCGATGCGCGGCACGAAGATCACGAGCCCGACCGCAAGCGACGCGAGCGAGAACACGAGCACGCCGCCGGCAGCGGCATCCTTCGCGCGACGCGCCAGTTCAGCCTGCTCGGGGCAGGCCAGATCGACGACGGCTTCGACGGCGGAGTTCAGGCACTCGCCCCCCAGCACCAGGCCAAAGCAGATGAGGCAGGCGAGCCACTCGACGACAGAGATGCCAAACGCGAGGCCCAGCACGACGCAGAGCACGAGAAACGCGAGCTCGATGCGAAAGTTGCGCTCGTGCGCGGTATCGGCGATGCCGCGCGCCGCACACGCGAAGGCGCGCCCGAGCGAGAAGCTCCCACGCGTCATGCGCGGCTCTCGTTCCACGCGGTGATCAGCTTATCTTCGAGCGCCTCCATGATCTTGGCCTCGTCGTCTTCGATGTGGTCGTAGCCGCACAGGTGGAGCAGGCCGTGGACGGTCAGGAGCGTGACTTCCTCTTCGAACGTGGTGCCGAACTCACGGGTCTGCGCGTCGGCGACATCAGTGGCGATGACCACGTCGCCGAGCTCGAACTCCTCGGCCTCGTCGACGTCCTCGCCCTCGAAGGGACGGTTGTCGCACTCAAACGACAGGACGTCAGTCGGGCGATCCATCCCACGATAGTCGCGGTTGAGCTCGTGGATGCGGTCGTTGGTCACGAAGGTCAGCGACACATCGGTCGATTCGGGCAGCTTCATCTCGCGCAACACGAACGTGATAAGCCCTTCAAGGTCGAGCTGCGAAACCTTGTCTTCGCCGTGCTCAACCAGAATGTTGATCTGCATAGGGTTCTCCTAGAGTCGCAGGTTCATTTCCTCGGCGCGCGCATAGGCCGACACGATCTTCGCCACGAGCGAGTGGCGCACGACGTCGGTGTTCTTGAACTCGCAAAACGCGATGTCGTCAAGGCCGCCGAGCACCTGGCGCACCGTCTTCAAGCCCGAGATGCCCTTGGGCAGGTCGGTCTGGGTGATGTCGCCCGTGATGACCATCTTGGAGCCGAGGCCCAGACGGGTAAGGAACATCTTCATCTGCTGGGGCGTGGTGTTCTGTGCCTCGTCAAGCACGATGAAAGCGTCGTTCAAGGTACGGCCGCGCATGAAGGCGAGCGGCGCGATCTCGATCGTGCCGTCGTCGATGTAGCGCTGCGCGCGCACGCCGTCCATGAGCTCGAACAGCGCGTCGTAGAGCGGGCGAATGTACGGATCGATCTTCTCGGTCAGCGTGCCGGGCAGAAAGCCCAGGTTCTCGCCGGCTTCCACCACCGGGCGCGTGAGCACGATGCGGCTTACGCGCTTGTCGGACAGCGCCGAGACCGCCATGGCCATCGCCAGGTAGGTCTTGCCGGTGCCGGCAGGGCCGATGCCGAATGTGATGGTGTTCGCGCGGATGGCGTCGACATAGGTCTTTTGGGTCGGCGTCTTCGGACGCACGGCGCGCCCGCGATGCGTCAGGATGACCTCGTTCTTGAGAGGCGCCGGGGCAAGCTCGCCGGTCTTCAGGAGCGCGATCGAGCGGTTAACGTCGTCTTTGGTTAAGGTGATGCCCGCCTGGAGCTGCTTGATCAGACTCGAGAAAAGCGTGGTCAGCGAGTGGAGCTCGATCGGGTTGCCCTGCAGATGGATCTGGTCGCCGCGCACGGTGATGCGGGCAGCCGAAGCGTCCTCGATGAGCTGCAAGAACTCGTCGGACGGGCCCACGAGCGCCGTCGGCGTCACCTCGGGCGGGATGGTAAGCGTGATGTGTTCAGGTTCGATCATAGGTGAGATGGTACTCCTGAATGGGGGTTTGGGAAACAGTGTAGCGGATGGCGCCGCCGATGGAGGACGGGATGCGCGATGCGCCGCCCCTCAGTGCGCGATTTTGCAGGTACTCTGCAGAATCAGAACGATCTGCAACGATAAGGGCGCGCAACGCGCGGAATACAGAGCAGAGGGGGCGCGGCGTTCCTGCGCTTTTGGGCGCAAGCCGCCTCCACATCAGCGTGAGCACACCCCGCAACGCGCGGAAATCGTTGCGGATCGACTCGATTCTGCACGACGGAGGGAAAACCGCGCACTGAGTACGTCAACCGGCTCACACGAGAAAGGTGCCACCCGCATCGACGCCCGCAAGCTTACGGCGCACCAGGCTGCCGGGCGCCTCGTCGCCGGAAAGGCGCACCTTGTAGTACGACTCGGTCATGCCCTGCCCGCTTTGCTCCACGACGATCCGCTCGACGCTGCCCACCTGCGCTTGCGCATGCGCCAGCCGCAGCTCATCGGCAAGAGAAGATAGCGCGTGGGCGCGGGCATCCTTCACTTCGGGCGCCACCTGATCGGCGCGGGCGGCTGCCGGCGTCCCCTCGCGCAGCGAGTAGCGAAACACGTGCATCTTGGAAAAACGGCAGGTGCGGGATAGCGCGCAGGTGGCCTCGAAGTCCTCATCCGTCTCGCCGGGAAACCCGACGATGACATCGGTCGACAGTGACAGCTCGGGTACGCGCTCGTAGAGGTGAGAAGCGAGCTGCGCGAAATCCTCTGCCGTGTAGGGGCGGCCCATCTCCGCCAGCACGCGGTCGGAGCCCGCCTGCAGCGGCAGGTGCAGATGGCGGCACACGCGACCGTCAGACGTTGCCAAAAGCTCGATGAACTCATCGTCGAGCGAGCGTGGCTCGATCGACGAGATACGCAGGCGCACGTCATCGTGCCCGCCCGCATCAAGAGCCCCGAGCAGACGGCGCACCAGCCCCGCAAGCCGCAACCGCCGCCCGCCTGCCTCCACGCGCCACGCGTAGGAGCCCAGATCGATCCCCGTGAGGACGACTTCCTTTACGCCCGCATCGGCCAGAGCGCAAACTTCAGCTTCCACGGCATCGGCCGCACGCGACCAGGCGCGCCCGCGCGCGACGTGCACGATGCAGTAGGTGCAGGAATGGTTGCAGCCGTCCTGGACCTTGACGGCAACGCGCGTCGGGAACCCCTCGCCCACGCGCGCCATGCGCTTCGCGGTCATCGCGAGGCCATCGCCGCACTCTTCAAGCAAGTCGGCCTTGTCCACCACGCAGATGCGCTCGGACAAACCGGTGAAGAACGCAGGGTCGATCGCCGCCGCGCACCCGGTGACGACCATCTGCGCCGACGGGTTGTCGCGCAGCGCACGGCGAATCGTCTTGCGGGTCTTCTTCTCGGCTTCGCCGGTGACCGTGCAAGTGTTGACGACGATCAGGTCGGCCGCCGCGACATCAACGACCTCTCCCCCGCGCTCGAGGTACGACAGCGCGATCGTGTCAGACTCGACGCGATTGACCTTGCAGCCTAGATTGACGACGGCGACCTTCACGCGCGACCTTCCAGCTCATAGAGAACGAGCGCCGGCGCGACGATGCCGGCGGTCTCGGTGCGCAGGATCGTCGGTCCGAGCGTGACGGGATACGCCCGCTCGCACACCGAAAGAAAGGTATCGACTTCCGCCTGCTCAAGTCCGCCTTCGGGACCCACCACAACCGCGATGCGCGCATCGTGTGCCGGCGTCACCGTGGCGGTGAGCGCCGAGGAGATCGCAGCTGCCAAGCCCTGCGTCAAGCCGGCTTCCTCCCAGCACACGAGCACCGCCGTGCACTTCGCCAGCGCAGCGGCCGCCTCGGCGACGCTTGCGACCTCGCCGATCTCGGGCACGTCGGCGCGCCCCGCCTGCGCAGCGGCGCTCTTGGCGATAGTCTCCCAACGACTGCGGCGCGCGGCAGCCTTGCGCGCGTCGAGCTTGACGACGCTGCGCGCGCACGCAAGCGGGATGATGCCGGCCACGCCCACCTCGGTCGCATGGCGCACGACCGTGTCCATCTTCTCGCCCTTCGCAAGGCCTTGGGCGAGCACCACGCACGGACGATCAGGAGCGTCGAGGTGCTGGGCGATCCGCACGGCGATGCCATCGCGATCGGCGCGAACAACCTCGCACTCGAAGTAGTCCCGCGCCGCGTCGACGAGCGCGAGGTGCTCACCGGGAGCGAGGCGCAACACGCGGGCATGGCGCGCGTCGTCAGCCGAGAGGCGCAGCTCGAAGACGTCGGCAGTCTCCTGAGCGATGACCTGGTCGTCGAGGTAGAAGTGGGGAAGCGACATCAGCGGCGCCTAGCCGTTGAAGGCGTCGCGCAGCTTTTGCAAGGGGCTGCGCTGCGCGGCGACGTCGTCGCCCATCTCTTCAGCGAGCTTTTCCAGGATCTCGCGCTCGGCCTTCGAGACGCGCGTCGGGATCTTGACCTCGACGTGAACGAACAAATCGCCGCGCACGTCGCTGCGGAACTTCGGCATGCCGAAGCCCTTCACGCGCACCTTCTGGCCGTACTGACAGCCTTCGGGAATCGTG
The DNA here is from genome assembly GCA_963601095.1 of Oscillibacter sp. MSJ-31. Lineage (GTDB taxonomy): Bacteria > Actinomycetota > Coriobacteriia > Coriobacteriales > Eggerthellaceae > Anaerotardibacter. Next base: position 8,839 of record CAVCDZ010000105.1, read on the forward strand.
ACGCGAACCTTCTCGTCCTTGAAGATGCCGTCAAGCTCGATCTCGGCGCCGAGCGCTGCCTGCACCATGCTGATCGCCGCCGAGCAATGCAGATCATCGCCCTGGCGCTCGAAGAACTCGTGCTGCTCGATGCGGCACGTCACGATCAAATCGCCCGCCGCGGCGCCGCGGATGCCCGCCTCGCCGTAGCCGGACAGGCGAAGCTGCTGGTTGTCCTGGATGCCGACCGGGATGTCGACCGAGATGCGCTGGCGATCGGGGACGCGGCCCTGGCCCTCGCACTCGGGGCACGGATGGTCGATGATCTTGCCGGAGCCGGAGCATTTGACGCAGGTCGACGCCGCCTGCATGTCGCCGAGGAAGGTGTGCTGCACCGTGACGACGCGGCCCTGGCCGTTGCAGTCGGGACAGGTCACCTCATGGCCGTCTTCGGCAAGGCCCGTGCCGCCGCAGTCAGGGCACGGCGCCAAGCGGTCGTAGACGATCTGCTTGTGAACGCCTGCCGCCGCCTCTTCGAGCGTGATGCGCAGGCCGACGCTCATGTCGCGGCCCTCTTTGCGCGTGTTGGCGCGACCGCCGCCGCCCCCGAAGAACGAGCTGAAGATGTCGCCCATGCCAAACCCGCCGAGGATGTCGTCGAGATCGACGTACGGAGACCCGCCGCCCGCGGCGCCCGGGATCGTGCCGAAGCGATCGTACTGGGCGCGCTTGTTGGGATCGCTCAGGATATCGTAGGCCTCGTTGAGCTCCTTGAAGCGGTCCTCCGCGTCGGGCGCCTTGTTCACATCGGGGTGAAGCTCGCGCGCCTTCTTGCGGAACGCCTTCTTGATCTCGTCGTCGCTCGCCGTCTTGTCGACGCCGAGCACTTCGTACAGGTCATTGGCCATGAGGGCTCTCTCCCTTTCAGGGTTTACAGGTCTTTCAGTATGTCTTGGGCGGCGCGGACCGCCTTGATGACGTTGGAGTAGT
>CAVCDZ010000106.1:0-5320 GCA_963601095.1 Oscillibacter sp. MSJ-31
CATCGTGGCCAACCCGGTCGACGCGCTCGCCAACGCTAACTACCTGGGCATCCTCGCCTGGGCCATCATGCTCGGCATGGCGCTTCGCTTCACGACCGACTCCACCAAGGACGTGTTCGGCAGCTGCGCCCGCGCGATCTCGATCATCGTCCGTTGGGTCATCTCCTGCGCCCCGTTCGGCATCCTCGGCCTGATCTGCACGGCCGTGTCCGAGAACGGCCTCGACATCTTCGTCGAGTACGGCCAGCTTTTGCTGGTGCTCTTGGGCAGCATGTTCTTCATCGCGCTGGTAATCAATCCGCTGCTCGTGTTCCTCACGATCCGCAAGAACCCCTATCCGCTGGTGTTCCGCTGCCTGAAGGATTCCGGCATCACGGCCTTCTTCACCCGCAGCTCTGCCGCTAACATCCCGGTCAACATGGAACTGTCACGTAGGCTCGGTGTCAGCCATGACATCTATTCCGTGTCCATTCCGCTGGGCGGCACCATCAACATGGCTGGCGCTGCGGTGACGATCAGCGTCATGGCCATGGCGGCTGCAAACACGGTGGGCATCCACATCGACCCCGTCACCGCGGGCATCCTTTGCGTGCTGGCCGCCATCAGCGCCGCGGGCGCTTCGGGTGTTGCGGGCGGTTCGCTTTTGCTGATCCCGCTTGCCTGCTCGCTGTTCGGCATCAGCAACGACATCGCCATGCAGGTCGTGGGCGTTGGCTTCGTGATCGGCGTCATCCAGGACTCCGTCGAGACGGCCCTCAACTCGTCGTCCGACGCGCTGTTCACCGCCTCTGCCGACTATCGCGATCGCGCCAAGGCGGGCGTTGACTTCAAGCCCGGCAAGGACTGTGACGAGTGGAAGACCTCCGATAACACGTTTGCCGAGAAGGCTGAGTAGCACCGCGCTCTTCTAGGCGAAACGCCGCACACGTAAGCCCCACCTCCCACCTGGCTGCACCAGGTTCGGAGGTGGGGCTTTTTGTATGCGTAGAGGCGCTGAGGAGGTGGGCGCTGGTGAGCCGAGCGCTCATGCCGCTCCCAACCGAGAGCCCACTGTCGAAAAACAGGGGTGCAATGACGAAAAAAGTCAGATATAGGGGAGTTGCCGTCGGCCTAGCGCTCGCATCTGCATTCAATGCCGCTTTATGAAGTGGCGCAGCGCCCCGTTATGCCACGTATTTGTTACGTGTGGGGTGCATTGCTGCAATGACGAGTGAGCGCTGTGAAGCCGACCCATATACAACTGGACTTTTTTGCCACGCGAGGTGCAATTTCCTGCAGTGAGAGCCGCGAGAGGCCTGTTGCGAGCCCGGATGAACCGCATCGTGGATGCGGTGGCGCGGCGAGTGCCGCGATTACGGGGCGAATTGCAGAATTGGGACGATCCGCAACGGTTTTTTCTCGCGACCGGTATGCTGCACCGAGCGCGAAAAACAGCCACCTGCGGTTTTGCTCGCACGCGCTCCTGCGATGCCGCTCAGTTGCCGCGCTGCTGCCGCAAAATCGTTGCGGATCGACTCGATTCTGCAACGAGGCGCGAAAAACGCGCACTGGAGGCCGTAGTGCCGTGCACGAACGCGCACCAACGTTTGCAGATGCCACGTATAAGCGCGCACCAGCGCCCGCAGGCGCCATGCTATCAAGAATGAAACACCGCGAGCTCGGTCCCTGCCCCGCTACTCCCGACGCGCCAACGACGCCTTCGCATCCTCGACAAAGGTGATGAGCTCCTGCTTTGAATGCACCCCAGTCTTCGTGTAGATGCGCGATATGTGCGTCTGCGCGGTGCTCGGGGCAATGCTCAGCGTCTCGGCTATACCCTTTGCGCCATACCCGCGCGCCGCCAGCGACAGCACCTCACGCTCACGCTCGCTCAAGCCATGCTCAGCGCACAGATATGAAAGCACGCGCTCCTCATCCCGCTCAGCCTTACTCTCGCGCTGCGATTTTCCCGAGTAGGCAACCAGAGCACCTGCCAGGCACAGCGCGATAACGCCGCCACACACGAACGAAACATTCTGGATATTCGCCGCCACAATCTCTAAAGGAAGTCCGGAGCCACCCAAGAGCAGGCTCGTCGCCAACAGCGTCAAAGCATCCACCACAGGGACGACCAGCACCGGCAACGTGCGACCCAAAGAGGCGGCCATAAAGAAGCACACCGCGAAGAGCGTCATCTGCACATCGGCCCTTATCAGGCAGTTCACCGCCTCCGCCACGTCAGCATGACCGGGAAGCAAGTACACCATCCCGAATGACGCAAGCAAGGCAACCGCCGCAAGAGCGCCCTGCACCACAATGAGGAAGCTCTTGTAGCGAATCGGTTTCAACGACAGAAAGCCGATGAACAATAGAGCCAAGAACAATAGGAACATCGCATAGAGCGGCGGCTGCCCGTTTCCGATGGGCGACGAACCGAGCCACTCGAACGATCCGGCGGGAAAGGCATCCGCCTGGCTGTAAGAGAACAAAAGCCAGTACTCAACGCTCAACGCCACATAAGCCACCACTAGCGATGCCCACTCAGCAGGCGACGAGAAAGCGGTGCGCTGCTCGTCTCCGGCGCTCGCCCGCGCTCCGTCTGCCCGTCGCAGGACGATCCACACAATCGAAGAGGGCACCGCACCGAGACTCAGCAAGAATCGATAGTCGGGGATGCCGATGAACAGCAGAACGTAACCAAAGAACAGAAACGCGGCCCCGCTGAACGCCATTGCGTAGTCCTTTAGGCGGAGATCACCTCGGGCCAGTTCTGCGCCCCACATCTGAAGCATGAGGCTTACGCCAAGCGCATCCGAGAGGGCCAAGGCCGCGCATACGGCGCCTGGGAGATCGATCAACCTATCGGCCGACAGCCGCAGCAGAATCACCGAGACAGCCGCGGCGCACACGATGCCGACCGCAGCCCAAGGCGCTCGATCGAGCCATGCAGTGACACGTGATCCGCCCATCATGAACCCCAACGCGAAAAGGGCAACGCCAATCACAAGAACCAAACTCGCCGCCGTAGGCCGAGAAAGCGCCTCGCCCGAAACCGTTGACACGTAGAAGAACGTCCACCAAAAGAAGGGGAATACGAATGAGAGACCCAAGCCAAGCAGCAGAACACGACGCGAGACGCCCACTTTCGATCCCCTCCTTGGCCCAAAGAGGGCGGCGCACCAGGAGCGCACCGCCCTCATCAGCGTTTCTCCTACCACCACAGTCTAGAGGGTTTCGCCGGCTTTTTCGGAAAATGCACCGTGCTCGCGATAATGATCGATGCGCGCCCGACTTTCGAATTTATAGACTTGAAGCTCCTTCAACCCTGCTGCACGCGCAAGTTCGCGCACGTGCACGCCCTGCACCCTGGAGCGAAGGATGAACCACGATTCCAGTTCCATGCACCGTTCAAGCTCGACCTCATCGGCATGTTGCTCCAAAAACGTCGAGAGCACCTCAAGGTTGAAGTCGTTGTGGTAAATCCCGCGATCAAGATCGAGCGTCACGCGCGTCACATTGACCTCAGGCGCGCTCTCGTAGCAGATCCGATCCCCATTGATGTCGTACACGAGACATGTGCCGGCGGTGGTCGCTGAAACGATGTAGTAGTTGTTGTTGATGGCATGAGCCTGCAGCTGGCACCCAGCGGAATAAGCGCTCGGCCAAAACACAACGTCTACGCCTCTGCGGCCGTATTCCTCCCAAATGTGCGGAAAGTTGGCGTCAAAGCAAATCGCAATGGCAGTCCGCCCAAAGTCGAGGTCGAACACCGGCAGCTCACTTCCGGCCTTTGGCGCAGGCGCGATGTCGTATTCACCCCAGTAAGGATAGAGCTTGTCATAGAGCCCCACGATCGATCCATCGCGTCCGATCAGCACCGCAGTGTTCAACTTGGGCACCCTCTCCGTCTTGCGGCTGATGGGACAGATGAGATAGGTGCGATACTCGGCTGCCAGAGACCGCATCGTCGTGATGACAGGGCCGTCGAGGTCTTCGATCGTGCTCGCTCCAGGCCAGAATTCCGGCAGCACGATCATGTCATGGCCGTCCACGACCGCGGCCTGCTTCAGATAGCCGACCATCTCATCAAGCGAACGAATAGGATAAGGGTTTTCAGGCGTGCAGTCGGCAGCACGACCGGTGAAGCTGACGGTTAGGATGCGGACGGGACGTCCCATGGTGATGCTGGACATGATAAATCCTTTCAAGAATGCGCCGTAGCGCAGAGGTGTCGTTTTGCAGTGAGCCCTCAGAGGCAGCGAAGCTAGGCGTCGTTGTCAACTCGCAGTTCGCGCGCGTCCATGGACCGCGGATAGCCAACAAGGTAGGTGGCCACGGCCGACACAACGAAACATCCAAGGTACAAGCCAAGATAGATGAAGAACGTCGGGCCGAAGAAAGCGATGATCGTCTCGATGCCAGGGGCGATCAAGCTTGGCGATGTGGTGCCCAGCACGCCCACCGCCGCACCGAACGCGCCACCGACGATATTGGCGATCCAGAAAGGACGTTTGAGCTGGAACGTTACGCCGAAGATGCACACCTCGGTCGAACCAAGGACGCCTGACAGCGCGGCAGCGGAGGCCACGCCCTTCGTTCGCGCATTATGGCTCTTCAGAAAGACCGCGAAACACGCGCCCGCCTGAGCCACACACGCCATACCAACCATAGGACAAATGGTGTCGAACCCGTAAGCATCGATGTTGGCCAGAATGATGGGAAACGTTGCCAGATGCAGCCCAAAGAGCGCGAGACAGTGCCAAGCGAACCCGACCAACGCGCCGGCAGCAGCAGGTGCCAGTCCATAGAACGAGTTGTACACCCACGCCATGCCATCCGAAAGCGCGTTCATCACCGGGCCGATCGCGAGGAACGTTATGGGAACGACGATAAGGCAGGCGATCAGCGGCGTGAAGAACGCACTCACCGAATCGGGCATGACCTTGTCGATGCGATGTTCAAGCCACGCGAGAATCGCAACGGCGAAAATGATCGGCAGAATCGTGTAGCCATAATTCACCAAGATGATGGGGATGCCAACAAACGTCAGCGCTTCGCCTGCATCGGCCGCCGTTGTCATGGCGGGGTACAGCATCGCTGCCGCAACGGACATAGCGGCAAAAGGGCTGCACTTGAAGCGCTGCGAGCACGTGTAGGCAAGCATCATAGGCAAGAAGTAAATGATGCCATCCGCTAGCGCCCACAACACCAGATAGGTCCCGTCGGTGGCGGCAAGCAACCCTACCGACGTCGCCAATACTAACAAGCCTTTGGTGACGCCCGACACCACGAACATCGCAACCACCGGTAACACGATGTCGCAAATCAGATCGACGAATGC
>CAVCDZ010000107.1:0-13437 GCA_963601095.1 Oscillibacter sp. MSJ-31
GCTCGGGCATGATCATGCCCAACATGGCGACGATGATCTCGGTGATCACGACCGACGCGCCCGTTGCCGCCCCGGCGCTCCACCAGGCGCTCGTCTCTGCGGTCAACGACAGCTTCAACCGGGTGACCGTCGACGGCGACACGTCGACCAACGACACCTGCATCCTGATGGCATCCGGCAAGGCCGCGCCTGCCGGTGCGCCTGCGATCACGGCAGGCTCCGCGGCCTTCGCCGAGTTCGAGGCCGCATTGCGCGCCGTCACCACGACGCTCGCCCGCGCGATGGCTGCCGACGGCGAGGGCGCTACCAAGCTGATCACCGTGCACGTCACCGGCGCGGCTACCGACGCCGACGCCGATGCGGCCGCCCGCACGGTGGCCAACTCGCCGCTTGTGAAGACGGCGATTTTTGGGCACGACGCCAACTGGGGCCGCATCGCCGGCGCGCTCGGGCGCAGCGGCGCGCAATTTGCCCAGGAAAACGTGTCGATCGACATCATGGGCCTGCCCGTCATGCGCGGCGGCCTGCCGGTGCCCTTCGATGAGGAGGAGGCCCTGCGACGATTCGAGGCCGCTGAGATCCTTCTCGCGGCCGATCTCGGAGCAGGAGACGCCGAAGCTGTGGTGTGGACCTGCGACTTCTCGCACGAATACGTTTCTATCAATGGAGATTACCGCTCATGAAATACGCCAGAGACCGCAAGCTGACCTCATCGCATACCGCTGAGGTCCTGATCGAGGCCTTCCCCTGGATCAAGAACGCCACCGGCAAAACCATCCTGATCAAGTACGGCGGCGCCGCCATGGTCGATCCCGAGCTGCGCAACGCCGTGATGAGCGACATCGTCATGCTCAAGATCATGGGCGTCAACCCCGTCATCGTGCATGGCGGTGGCGCTGCCATCAGCGAGAACATGGGGCATTTCGGCATCGACGTCGAGTTCAAAGACGGCCAGCGCGTCACGTCCGACGAGGCGATGGACGTGGTCAAGATGACGCTGATCGGCAAGGTCAACGAAGAGCTCGTGCTCGCGATGAACGAGCACGGCAACCTGGCCGTCGGCGTCAACGGCACCGACGCCGGCACGATCATCGCCGAGCAGGCCGACCCGGCCCTCGGTCGCGTGGGCAGCGTGGTCGAGGTCAACCCGGCCTACATCAACGCGCTGATCGCCGCCGACTACGTGCCGATCATCGCCTCGGTGGGCAAGGGGACCGACGACGGCTCCTACAACATCAACGCCGATGTGGCGGCCTGCGCGATCGCCAGCGCGATCGGCGCCCACAAGATCATCTTCCTCACCGACGTCGACGGCTACTATGAGAACTTCGAGGACAAGGACTCGCTCGTTTCCCAGATGACGCTCGACGAGGTGCGCCACCTGCTGCTCACTGGGCAGGTGTCGGCCGGCATGATCCCGAAGCTGCAGTCGTGCGTCTCCGCGCTCGAAGGCGGCGTGCCCCGCGCGCACATCGTCAACGGCACCAAGCCCCATTCGATCTTGGTCGAGCTGCTGACGTCGGCCGGCGTCGGCACCCTGATCTACGACGACAAGGCGAAGGTGTCAAAGGAGGACATGCGTCCGCTGGGCATCCTCGCCTCGCGCCTGTCGGAAAACCTCTAGGCGCGCCGGGTGCGCGTCTCGCTCGCTCGTGCGACGGCCGGATGGCTGCCGCGCACGGCGCCGCGCGCACAGCGCCCGCACCGCCCCGTCGGCGACTGCTCATCCGGCATCGTCGCACGATGCGGCGACTGAGATAGAATTGTTCGGGTCTGGCCAGAAGGCCTTATGCCCGCAAGAGCCTGAAACCATGTTTTAATGGTGCCTAACAGAAAGGATTGCCATGGGCTTTGAAGAAGCAAAGAAACTCGACGACCATTTCGTCATGCACACGTTCGCTCGCAAACCGGTCATGCTGGTTGAGGGATCGGGCATGCAGGTCAAGGACGATACGGGCAAGACCTACCTCGACTTCCTGTCGGGCATCGGCGTCGACAGCCTGGGCCACTGCCATCCGGCCGTCGTGAACGCCATTTCCGACCAGGCCTCCAAGCTCATTCACGTGAGCAACTACTACTACATCGAGAACCGCGGCGAGGTCGCCAAGATCATCTCGGACATGCTGAACACCTGCGTGCCGAAGTTCTTCCGCGCCCCGTGGCCGGTCTTCTTCGCCAACTCGGGCGCCGAGGCCAACGAGTGCGCCATCAAGCTCGCTCGCCTCTACTCCAAGAAGGAAGGTAGCGGCGGCCAGACCATCATCACGCTCGACGGCAGCTTCCACGGCCGCACGCTCGCGACGCTCGCCGCGACGGCCCAGCCCGCCAAGCAAGAGGCATTTCAGCCGCTGCCTGAGGGCTTCATCCACGTGCCGATGAACGACATGAACGCGCTGCACCGCACGTTCTTCGACAACATCGGCGAGGTGTGCGCGCTCATGATCGAGCCCATCCAGGGCGAGTCTGGCGTGCATCCGTGGGATCCCGAGATCCTCTACGACGTCGCGACGTTCGCGCGCAAAAACGGCATCCTCCTGATCGTCGACGAGGTGCAGACCGGCATCTACCGCTGCGGCGAGTTCCCGTTCTGCTTCCAGAACATGGCGATCACGCCCGACATCGTGACGATGGCCAAGGGCATCGCATCCGGCTTCCCGATGGGTGCCTGCGCGGCGCGCATCGAGGTCGCCAACGTGTTCGAGCCCGGCGACCACGGCTCGACCTTCGGCGGCAGCAACCTGGCCATGGCGGCGGCGCACGCGACGCTCGCCACCCTAACGCGCGGCAGCTTTGCCGATGACGTTCAGGAGCTGGGCGACTACTTCGGCGAGGCGCTGGCGAACATCGAGGGCATCACCGAGGTGCGCGGCATGGGCTTGATGATCGGCGCCGATCTGGCCGACGGCATCGACGCCAACAAGGTCGTTTCCGCCGGTCTCGAGGCGGGCTTCTTGCTGAACGCCACCGGCCCGCACACGCTGCGTTTCCTTCCGCCGCTGATCATCACGCGCAAGGAAATCGACACGCTGATCGCCGCGCTGCCCGATCTGATCACGGCTGCTCGCGCTTAGGCTTTGGCCCCCAGCGGCAGCGTTCGGATGCGTCCGGGCGCCGTCGCATGAAGCCGGCCTGGCGCTGGCGCATAAACAAGGTATCTACCAGGATGAAAGGTTTGTAACATGGCAAAGGATATATGCGTACTCGCTTACTCTGGCGGTCTTGACACGTCGGTCTGCATCAAGTGGCTGCAGGAGGAGAAGGGCCTCGACGTCGTCGCCGTCGTCGGCGAGGTGGGCCAGGAGCACGACGGCCTCGAGGAGATCAAGCAGCGCGCGCTCGACACCGGCGCCATCGACTGCATCATCGCTGACATGCGCGACGACTTCGCCGCCGACTACCTGTCGAAGGCCCTGTACGCCAATGCGCACTTCGAGAACAAGTATCCGCTGGTCTCCGCTCTGTCCCGCCCGCTGATCTCCCAGTACCTCGTGGACATCGCGCATCAGTTCGGCGCGAAGTACGTGGCTCACGGCTGCACCGGCAAGGGCAACGACCAGGTGCGTTTCGAGACCTCCATCCAGGCGCTCGATCCGTCGCTCGAGATCATCGCTCCGGTTCGCGAGTGGGACATGCACACGCGCGAAGATGAGATGGACTACGCGGCCGCTCACGGCGTCACCGTTCACGCCACCAAGGCCAAGCCGTACTCCATCGACGACAACCTGTGGGGCCGCGCAATCGAGTGCGGCGTGCTCGAGGATCCGATGAACTATCCTCCGGCCGACATCTACACGATGACCACCGACCCTGAGAAGGCTCCTGACTTCCCGACCGAGATCGAGGTCGAGTTCAAGGAGGGTCTGCCGGTCGCTATCGACGGCGAGCAGATGAGCTATCTCGACATCATCGCCAAGATGAACGAGATCGCCGGCGCTAACGGCTTTGGCCGCATCGACATGATCGAGAACCGCATGATCGGCGTGAAGAGCCGCGAGTGCTATGAGGCTCCCGGTGCGCTTGCCCTGATCGTCGCGCATCGCGGTCTTGAGGACATGTGCCTCGAGCGCGAGGTTCTGCGCTACAAGCTGCACCTCGAGCACGACTGGGCCACGATGGTCTACAACGGCCAGTGGTTCTCGCCGCTCAAGCATGCCATCGACGCGTTCATGGTCACGACGCAGAAGTGCGTCACCGGCGTCGTGCGCCTCAAGTTCTACAAGGGCAACTGCGACGTGACCGGTCGCCGCAGCGACTTCTCGCTGTACGACTACGGTCTGGCCACCTACGATGCCGCCGACACCTTCAACCACAAGGCCGCCAAGGGCTTCATCGACCTGTACGGCCTGTCCACGAAGGTCTGGGCGAAGAATCGTCGCGAGCAGGGCGTGACCGACGGCGAGTAGCCGGCACGCTGTCTGCGTGGGTGTGCGCTCAGGGCGCGTCGTGCGTTGCGCGAGCGCGCGTGCCGAGAGTGCGCCGCTGCTGCGTTGTGCGAGCGCGCGTGCCGAGCTCGCTGATACCTGATCTTTGAAAGGAGCTCCGTTCCTGGGAAACGGGGCTCCTTCCTTTTGTGCGGGAAGGCGAGGGGCGCGTGGACGGGCACGGTATCTGCGCATGCGCTGCGTAGCGCAGCGCGCGGTCACGGGTCGCGCGAAGCGTTGTGCGCGCGCGGCGGGGTGCGCTGTCACGTCACGCGGGGTGGGCAGCTGGAGGGTGGCGACGCGGTGCGCGCCGGAAGAAGCCCGCCATTCGGTTGCTGACCTTAGCTTTGGGTCATTTGTAACACTTTCCCCACCATTGCGCGGCGCGCACACGGTAAGGTGAAGCGAGTCGAAAAGCGATCATGGGAGGGACACACCATGTTTGAGCCAGCGACGTTCGCCGATGTGCCTGCCTTCCTGTGCGGCCATGCGCAGAACGAGGACGCGGCCACCGGTTGCACCGTGGCGGTGGCGCCTGAGGGCGCCGTCTGCAGCGTTGACGTGCGCGGCGGCGGCCCTGCCACGCGCGAAACCGACCTCTTGCGTCCCGAGAGCATGGTCGAGGCCGTGCATGCCGTGGTTCTCTCCGGCGGCAGCGCTTTTGGCCTTGCCGCTTCCACCGGCGTGATGGAGGAGCTGACATCGCGTCAGATCGGGTTCGAGCTCTGCGGCCTTCGCGTTCCCATCGTGGTAGGGGCGTGCCTGTTCGATCTAGTTATCGGCACGAATGCCCACCCCGATGCCGCCATGGGCGCTGCTGCGGTGCGCGCCGCCTTCGCCGCAGGCCCCGGCGCACAGCCAGCTGAAGGCAACGTGGGTGCCGGTTGCGGTGCCACCGTGGGCAAGTTCCTCGAGCCTGAGCAGGCGATGAAGACGGGACTCGGCATCTGCGGGGTTCGTGCGGGCCAGGCGGTTGCGGTCGCGCTCGTCGCGGTGAACGCGCTTGGCACGATCTGCGCTGCCGATGGCACGCCGCTTGCGGGGTGCCGCGATGCGCGCACGGGCCGCATCATGGATCCGCTTGCGCCGCTTGCCGCCTTGGCTTCTTCGCAGCCGCAGGCAAATCCCGGCGCGCCGAGCCAAAACACCACGATCGGCGTGGTCCTCACCAACGTTTCTCTCACCAAAGCCCAGGCGAAGAAGGTCGCCTCCACCACCCACGACGCCTATGCGCGCGCCATCAAGCCGGTGCATACCTCGGCCGATGGTGACGCGATCTTCGCCCTGAGCTCGTGTGAGGTGGATGCTCCTTATGATCTTGCGGCGGTGCTGGCTACTGAGGCGATGCAGGGCGCCATCGAGCGCGCAGCCACTCAAGCACGCTCATCGCACGGCTATCCTGCCGCCTGCGACCTTTGACGACGGGCTCTCCCTTCGGGGCAGGCCCTGCCGACGACCGACGAACCCTGTATCCCTGATCGTTTCTCGAAGAGTGCAAGGCGCACCTGACGAGGAACTGGCAAAGAAAGGACGGAGCTCATGACTTATCGCTCCCCGGCGGCTCTGACCGCTCGCTCTGAAGGCACCCGCGCACAACGGGCGTTGATCGTCGCGCTGTGCGCGCTGGTGGCGGCCATCGCCCTCGTGCTGCCCGCCCGCGCTGCCCTGGCCGATTCCTCCGATCCGGCGGTAGGCGACACCTTCGTCTTCCAAGGGTTCGTCTATGAGGTGGTGGCCGATCGCGAGGCGAAACTCGTCGCCGTCGATTCCTCTGCTGCGCAGGGCTGCGTCTTGAGCAGCACGATCACGTACGTTGAGGGCAACAAGACGTCGTTTTATCAGCTGACGTCGGTCGCCGCGACGGCGCTCGGAGGACTTGAGAGCCTGACGGTGACAGCCGGCGGGCTTACCGATCAGGTGGTTGCGGATGCGCTCGGTGATCTGTCCTCCGCGACGAAGCTCGTGCTGCGCGTTGAGGATGGGAAGGCCGTCGTCTTGAAATCCGCGTCGTCGCTTTCCGTCGACGGCAGCGAGGTGTCTCTGCCTGGCAGCCTTGCGTTTTCCGCCTATGAGCTGACGGGTCGCTGCAGCCTCGAGAACCAGACGGGCGCTGCGGTTGCAGCGAGCGTGGATCCTGAAGTGTTCGGCGGAACCGCGCCTCATGACGTGACGATCGCTGCCGGCAAGGCGTTTGACACCTCCTGGTTCAACCCCTATGCCGCGGCGCAGGGGATCGAGTGGAGCGTCGATGGCGGTGCGACCTGGCGAAGCGAGGCCGTGGTGAGCAGCGATCGTGAGACGATTTCTATCGAACTGCCGTCCGGCGTGGCACCAGACGCCACGGTGCAGGTTCGCTTCTCCGGGGCGCCGGGCATCGCGCAAGGGCTGGTTGCGTCGAACTGGGACAACGACGCGTCTACGATCACCCTTTCCGGTGGCAAAGGCCAGGCTGATGTGGAGTTCACCTCGACCGCCGATGAGACCTGGACCGCCGCGTACGCTCTTACCGTTGAGGCGGGCGTGGCGGACAACGCCGTGTGGATCGGTGGCGTTGCCCATGAATCCGATTACGCCTCCGACGACGGGTCGGTTGCGGTGTCGTTTGCCGGTGACACTCCCGTCGTGACGTTCAACGGCGCCCAGCTTGATGAGGCGGGCGGCCCTGGGTACGCCAAGCCCGTCATCTACTGCGCCACGGATCTGCGGATCAACCTTGAGGGTGCGCCGTCGACCCTGATCGCGGACGGAGCGAACACCGTCCCGGTCCTGTGCGGGGGAGCTCTGACGGTGTACCGCGATGTGCAGAGCGATGCGGACGCCTCGCTGGATATCACGATGGAGAACACCTCCGGCAACCTGATCCCGAGCGCGATCGAGGGCACCTCGGTCGCGTTGATGGGTGCGCCCGCGCAGGTGACGTGCCGCCCGAGCTCGTCGATGACCGGTGCCCTGTGCGGCATCCGCGCCACTGCGGGCGATGTGGAGATCACGGGCCGCGGCGGCAGCTTCTCGATGGCGGCTGGTGCCAAAGCGAGCGATCTGGCGGTGTACGCCGTGAACTCCGCTGACGGTTCCATCGTGATCTCGGATGTCGAGGTGGCGACGGCGGGGTCGGTGACGACGGCATTCTACGCCAAAGACGACGTGACGGTCATGGGCCGCTCGCGGGTCGAGCTGGCGGTTGAGGGCAATCGTTGGCCGGCTGCCATCTACGCAGGCGGCACGTTTGCGGCTGATCTGCGGGGTGAGGCCTTCCTCCATGTCGAGCAGGCCCGCTTCGCCGCGGGCGAGGAGCAGAAGGAGCATTGCCAGGCTGCGGTGCTCGCCGGCACGATCGAGCTTGCGCAAGGAGGTCAGGGCATTGCGGGCACGGGCGTGTACGTTCCTGAGAATGCGCAGGTCGGCGAGGCCACAGACCCGTTCGGCGGCACGAAGCAGAGCTTCCTTGCCGACGGCGAAGCCTCGTCTGAGCTTTACCTGGCTTCGAAGGACTATCTCGACTCCGTGGTGGGCAAGACCTTCGGCGAGCTGTTCCCCAGCCCGCTCGTTCAGGATGCCCTGTGGAGCACGTGGCTGGGCAAGGAGGGGGGCGATCGACCCTTCGTATGTGCTGACCGGTGCTGATGCGGCGAAGCTTTCGCAGGTGGAGCGTCTGACGTTGGCATCCTTGCCGTCGTTTGACGGGGCTGGTTCAGGGCTTGAGAACCTGCCTCAGCTCAAGAACCTGACGGTGACCGTGAATGGCGCGCCAGAGGCGTCGTTCGCGCTGCCGGCGGATATCGCGGGCAACCTCTCTGCCGTCAAGATCAGGGTGGGCGCCCAGGTGGAATCCTTGTCGGTGGACGCGCCCGACTTCGAGGGGAGCCTTGCCATCGGATCGGCGTCTGAAGGGGGGCGTGTTGCGCGACCTGACGTTTGGCGAAGACCTGTATGCCACGAGCGCGTCGGTGGAGGGCTTCCCGGCGCTCGCCTCGCTTGACGTGTCGCCCCTGGCAGATCTCGCATCGCTGAGCGTCTCGGATATGGCCGCGCTGGAAAACCTGACGTTCGGGGAGGCCGCGTCGCTGACCGAGCTCAAGGTGTCCCGGACGTCTTTGGCGTCGATCGCCCTGCCGGATCGCCCCTACACTTCGCTGATGCTCTTCGACAACCGTTTGACGTCGCTCGAGATCCCCGAGGCCGCCCAGGCCGGGTCGCTTGTGGAGCTCGATGTGGCGCACAATCGCCTGACCAGCCTTGAGGTGCCCGCTTCGGTGACGAGCTTGGGAATCGAGGGGAATCGCCTCGCCGACCTCGTGTTGACCGGGCGCGATTTCACGTATGTGGACGGCCTTGCGCCAGGGGATGCCGTCGCTCAAAGCGACGTGGTGCTCACCGCGGCGGAACAGGCCGACGGGACGGTGGTTCTCGATCTGTCTGCCATGCAGGGTCGGCTTGTGAGCGTGATTTCGCAGACGGGCACCTACGACGAGGCGTCGGCGTCCATCCGCTACGCCTCGGCTGCTGATGCCGAGGCGGACGTGGTGTCGTACCAGGTGAACACCGGCGCAACGCTGACCGAAGACGGTGAGTCGGGCGCGGTGATCCTCGACGTCACGGCACAGGTGGCGGTGGATCCGTACGACGGGGGAGGCGCGAACCCTGACGACGGCGGCACGGTGCCTGACGACGAGGGCGCCGGAGGGCCTGCAGGTGGCGATTCCGCGGGCGATGATCCCGCCGGCGAGGGCCAGCCCGACGTGCTCGCCCACACTGCCGATGGCTCGTCGGCTCCATTCGCGGCGGCTGCTGCCCTTGCGCTGGCATCGATCGCTGTTGCCTGCGTTGTCGCCCGGCGCCTGCGCTCTTCTCGTTAGAAGGCTCGGGGCCGTGCTCGCGAGGCGCGGCCCTGCGACCGCTCGCGGCGGCTTATCACGGGTCTCGTGCACGGAGAAGGCTTCGCCGTGGTCACTTTTAACGGCTTTATACTTCGAGTTGTTCCGAAACCTTGTGGAATATGCAGTGGGGGGCCTTTATGAAACGCATGAAGGCTCTTCGGCGGCCGTTCTCGCGACTGACGGATGTATAAAGCCGTCAAAAATGGCCGAAACGATATGGTTTTCGTGCATGGCTGCTGCCACGCCCGCCCCGCTGTGCCCGCTATCCTCCTTGCGCTGCAGGGCACGGGCGCCGCGCGCTTTGTGGTAGGCTGGTTGCTGCATTTCATGTGCTAGACAACCTTATGGATAGGAGCTGCCCCATGGCGTTGTGGTCTGGACGTTTCGAGAAGGGCGTGAGCGAGTTCACGCAGGAATTCGGCGCATCGCTGCCCGTCGACAAGGCGATGTATCGCCAGGACATCGCGGGGTCGCGCGCCCATGCGCGCATGCTGGCCGCGCAGGACATCATCTCTCAAGAGGATGCCGATGCGATCGTCAAGGGCCTTGCCGACATCGAGGCGCGCATCGACGCGGGCGACTTCGCCTTCGACATCAACGACGAGGACATCCACATGTCCATCGAGAAGGTGCTGACTGAGAACATCGGCGACGCCGGCGCTCGCCTGCACACCGGCCGTTCGCGCAATGACCAGGTGGTCACCGACACGCGTCTGTATGCCAAGGAGCTCGCGCGCGAGCTCCTCGAGGCCAACGTGAGCTTCCGCCGGGTGCTGATGAAGACCGCCGACAAGCACTTCGACGTCATCCTGCCGGGCTACACCCATATGCAGCACGCTCAGCCGGTGCTCCTGTCTCACCACTTCATGGCCTATTTCTGGATGTTCGCACGTGACTTCAAGCGCCTGCGCGCAGCGTATGACGCCGCCGATGCCAACCCGCTCGGTTCGGCCGCGCTTGCCGGCACCACCTACCCGCTCGACCGCGCCGCAACGACGGCTGAGCTGGGCTTTGCGCGCATGATCCCGAATTCGCTCGATGCAGTGTCCGATCGCGACTTCCTGCTTGACCTCGACTACGCCTGCAGCGTGTCGATGATCCATCTGTCGCGCCTGTGCGAAGAGATCATCCTGTGGTCGACCTCCGAGTTCGGCTTCATCACGCTGTCCGACTCGTACTCCACCGGCTCGTCGATCATGCCGCAGAAGAAGAACCCCGACTTCGCCGAGCTGATCCGCGGCAAGTCCGGCCGCGTGGTCGGCGACCTCGTCGCGCTGCTCACCACGATGAAGTCGCTCCCGCTGGCCTACAACAAGGACCTGCAGGAGGACAAGGAGGGCGTTATCGACGCCGCCAAGACGCTCTATGATTGCCTGCGCTGCATGGAGGGCATGGTCGACACGATGACCGTTAACGCCGATGCGATGGCTGAGCAGGCCAAGAAGGGCTATCTCGCCGCGACCGACGTGGCGGACTACCTGGCCAAGAAGGGCTTGCCGTTCCGCAAGGCGCACGAGGTCGTGGGCCATCTGGTGCTTCTGTGCGACAAGCGCGGATGCGATTTGAACGACCTGTCGCTTGAGGACTTCCAGGCGGCAAGCCCGCTGTTCGAGGCCGACATCACCAAGTGCCTCGACCTGCCCAGCATCGTCGCTGCCCGTACCACCTATGGCGGCACCGGCAACGAGGCGGTGCGCAAGCAGATGGAGCTCGCCTCAGCCGAACTGGCCGAAGACGAGGCGTCGCTCTAGGCGCCCGGCTCGGGGCTTTAGCCGCATCGGAGCGCTTTCCGACGGGTTCGGTTCGGCAGGCTCTTCGGTTCGGCTCGCCCTGACTCGCCCTGTGCGTCTCTCAACCGCTCGCTTTCTACAACCTATCGTTGCATCAGCAGGCCCGCGCATCGCGGGCCTGCGTGCTCACTTGTGCAGTTTGCTAGCGTTTCTAGCATGCGTGATAGAATATTCCGAAGTTTGTTTCTGGAGGTGTAGATGGCTTCACGCGCAAGAAAAAGCAAGCATAGCGCCCGTCGCGAGCGCGCCGGCATCCGAGTAGGTGTCGTCGCGGGCATCATCGCGGCCGTCCTTGCTGTCTGCTGCGTCGGCGGCATCGCCCTGTGCGCAGTCTGGCTGCAGGATCTCCCTGACTATACGGACGCGTCTGCCTACAATGCCGCTGAGAAGACGAAGGTCTATGCCAGCGATCAGACCACGCTATTGGCTGAGTTCTGTCTGGAGAACCGCGATCCCGTCGACCTTGACGAGATGGGCACGTTCGTCACCGAGGGCACGGTTGCCACCGAGGACGAGCGCTTCTATCAGCACAACGGCGTCGATCTGTGGGGCATCGCCCGCGCGGTGTGGGTCAACGTCACCGGCACCGGCCATGAGGGCGCTTCTACGATCACCCAGCAGTTCGTGCGCAACACCATCCTCGCCGATGAGGCGACCGACTCCACCTTGAAGCGCAAGGTTCGCGAAGCCTACATCGCGCTCAAGCTGGAGCAGATGTACTCGAAGGACGAGATCCTTCAGATGTACCTGAACACCATCAACTACGGCCAGGGCGCCTATGGCATCGAGGCCGCGGCGCACCTGTACTATTCGAAGAGCGCCAAGGACCTGACGCTCGCGCAGGCGGCTACGCTGATCGGCATTCCGCAGGCGCCGTCCTACAACAACCCGATCGACAATCCCGACAACTGCCTCCAGCGCCGAAACCTGGTGCTCGACCGCATGCTGTCCAACGGCTTCATCAGCCAGGAACAGCATGACGCCGCGCAGGCCGAGGACCTCAACCTCGACGTCACGCGCCCCGAGTCCACCGACGGCATCTACCAGTACAAGTACTTCACGAGCTACGTGCGTGATCAGCTGCTGCAGAACTACTCCACCGATGACGTGTTCAAGGGCGGCATGACGGTCATCACGACGCTCGACGTGAATGCGCAGAACGAAGCCGAGCAGGCAGCCGACAAGAAGCTCTCGGGCCTGTCCGACAACCTCGAGCTCGCCATGGTCGCGGTCGATCCCGACACCGGCTTCATCAAGGCGCTGATCGGCGGGCGCGATTACGACACCAACGAGTTCAACCTGGCAACGCAGGCCAAGCGCCAGCCGGGCTCCTCGTTCAAGACGTTTACCCTGCTCGCCGCGCTCAATGAGGGCATTTCGCCCCTGACGAACCTCAACTGCCCGTCGAGCGTCGACATCAACGGCTGGAAGGTCGAGAACTACGGCGGCGCGAGCTACGGCACGCGCACGATCGCAAGCGCGTTCGCCGTGTCGTCGAACACCGGCTTCGCCCAACTCGTGACCGAGGTCGGGCCCGACAAGGTGGCGGAGATGGCGCATACCTGCGGCATCGAGTCCGATCTGGACGCCTATCCGTCGATCACCCTGGGTTCCGAGGAAGTGACGGTGCGCGAGATGGCGCAGGCCTACGCCACGATCGCCAACGGCGGCACCAAGCGCGAGACTGTGTGCATCCAGGAGGTCAAGGACTCCAAGGGCACGTCGATCTTCAAGGCCGACACGACGGGTGAAAAGGCGCTCGACACGTCGCTGACCCAGGCGGCGGCCGACGTCATGGAAGGCGTCGTCCAGAAGGGCACCGGCCGCGGCGCGGCGCTGTCGAACGGCCAGCCGGTCGCCGGCAAGACGGGCACGTCGGAGAACTGGCGTGACAAGTGGTTCTGCGGCATCACGCCGCAGCTGTCGGTCGCGATCTGGATCGGCGGGCGCGACGAGGTGCGCATGCCGTCGTCGGTTGCCGCTGACGACGTGTTCGGCGACTTCGTGGGCGAATACCTGCAGGACCAGCCTATCGAGCAGTTCCCCACGAGCGACAAGAAGCTCGACTACACCAAGACCGATATCGGTTCGGGCACCGGCTCGACTGCTGACAACAATGCTTCGGCACCGGCCCATGAGGGCGATACGGTGATGTCGAACGGGTCGAGCGGATCGGGCACGTCGTCTGGCACGACCGGCAACACCGGTGGCGGCACGTCGGCGACTGAGCCCACGACGCCCGGTTCCGGTGGAACGACCGGTGGCGGCTCAACCGGCGGCGGTGGCACCGGCGGCGGCACGGGCGGTGGTGAAACCGGGGGCGGCACCGGCGGCGGCACCGGCGGCGGC
>CAVCDZ010000108.1:0-3618 GCA_963601095.1 Oscillibacter sp. MSJ-31
CCCTTGGACCATCCTCGAGTCCGACGACAAGTACTATGCGCGCGTCAAGGCGCTGCGCATCATCAACGAAGCCATTGAGGCGCGTTTGGACGTCTTTTAGAAAGATGTCGGCCTTCTGCGTGCCCTCGTGTGTTTTGTTAAGATAATCAGATGTCGCTCATAACGTCGGTCCTCAAGGGATCGGCGCGGCGGGCGACGGTCGACGAAAAGCGTGGTTAGGTGATTTCTTGACCAGAAGCAATAAAAGGACCGAGGCTTCCCGCGGCTCCCATGCCCAGGCAAGCGGACGTCCGAGCGGCGTGCGCCCCGTGGGCTACGGCCGCACTGCGCAGTCCCATGGCACGCCGCGCCCTCGCGGGCGCGCAGAAGGCGCCTACGGGGTTCCGAGCCAGTATGGACGCGGCGCGTACGGAAGCGCGGCGCGCGCGGCACAAGGCGGCAAAAAGGGCGGCAGCCCCTGGCGCGTCGTGTTCATCGTGTCCATCGTCGTCCTGATCGCGGCCCTTGCCGCGCTCGGCGGCATCGTGTACCAGTACTGGGCCCAACAAAACGCCTACAACGAGCTCGACCAGTACGCCAACGTCTCGGAGGCTGACGCCGGCACGGTCGCGCTTTCCGACCTTTCGGTCGACTGGGCGTCGCTCAAGGCGATCAACCCCGACATCGTCGCCTGGGTCTACGTGCCCGGCACCGTGATCAACTACCCGGTGGTGCAGGGCACCGACAACGACGAGTACCTTCATAAGGCCTTCGACGGCTCGACGGGGTGGCTCGCCTCGGCGGGCACCATCTTCCTTGATGCCGGAAACGCCCCCGACTTCTCCGATCGCAACAGCGCGCTCTATGGCCATCACATGAACGATGGCTCGATGTTCGCCTCCCTTGCGAATCTCAACGACCAGACCCAGTTCGATGAGCACCGTGACATCTACGTGCTCACCCCTCAGGGCAATTACCATTTAAAGAGCTTCGCTCTTGTGGATACCGTCGGCACGGACGCCATCGTTCAGACGTCCTTTGCGACCGACGGGGATTACCGCGCCTATCTCCAGGACAAGATAGACCGCAGTGTCGTGACCCAATCTGGCGACGTGTTCTCAGCGTCCGATATCAAGCAGTCCATGCTTCTGTCGACCTGCGAGTACTCCCAGACTGACGGTCGCGCCGTCCTGTTCGCCGCCGTCGTCGAGACGACCGTGGCGAACGATCCGTGGCTCGGCGCCTCATCCCAGGCGCAGACGACCCTCGGTCAGGACGAGAACGCCCAGCTGGACAGCGATTACAAGGAGGCAGCGTAAACATGAGTACTTCGGTACTTCCCGGAGAGCGCCCCGACAGGATGGAAGAGGAGTGCGGCGTCTTCGGCGTTTTTGCGCCGGGTGAGGACGTCGCGCGCATGACGTGCTTCGGTCTGCAGTCCCTGCAGCACCGCGGCCAGGAGTCCGCCGGCATCGCGGTGGGCGACGGCGCCACGATCATGGCGTCGAAGGACCTGGGCTTGGTGACCCAGGCATTCAACGAGAACACCCTCGCCGCGCTCAAGGGCAAGGTCGCCATCGGGCACGTGCGCTACTCCACGAGCGGTGGCGCGGCCTCGTGGGAGGCGGCCCAGCCCCACATCTCCGCCATCGACGAGGTGCTGATCGCGCTTGCCCACAACGGCACGCTCGTGAACACCAACGCCCTCAAGGCGCAGCTGGTCGATTACGGCGTGCACCTGCGCGCCGGCACCGACTCGGAGGCCGCCGCCAAGATCATCGGCGAGGTGACGATGGCCACGCACTCGCTGCGCGACGGCATCCGCCGCGCGATGAAGATGATGAAGGGCGCCTATGCCATGGTGCTCGCGAGCCCCGATTCTCTCTACGCGTTTCGCGATCCCAACGGCATCCGCCCGCTCGTGCTGGGCAAGCTGCCCAACGAGCGCGGCTGGGTCGTGTCGTCTGAGACCTGCGGGCTCGACATCGTGGGCGCCGAGTACGTCCGCGAGGTGGAACCCGGCGAGATCCTGCGCATCAACGAGGAGGGCCTGCTCTCCGAGGTCGGCGTCGAGCCGGGCGAGCGCGCGAGCTGCATCTTCGAATACGTCTACTTCGCCCGCCCCGACTCTGTGATGGACGGGCTGAGCGTCTACCAGTCCCGCCGCGAGATGGGCCGCATCCTGGCGCGCGAGGCGCCGGTCGACGCTGACCTGGTGCTCGGCGTTCCCGACTCGGGCCTGCCTTCGGCGATGGGCTATGCGCTTGAGAGCAAGATTCCCTACAGCGACGGCATCGTCAAGAACCGCTACGTGGGTCGCACGTTCATCGAGCCGACCGACGAGATGCGCCAGATGGGCATCCGCATCAAACTCAACTCGCTGCCGTCGGTCATCGGCGGCAAGCGCCTGATCGTCATCGACGACTCGATCGTGCGCGGCAACACCTCCAAGAAGCTCGTCGACATGCTGCGCGCCGCCGGCGCGAAGGAAGTGCATCTGCGCATCGTCTCGCCTGAGACGCGCTGGCCGTGCTTCTACGGCATCGACACCGACACCCAAGACCAGCTGATCGCCGCCAACATGACGAACCGCGAGATGTGCGAGTTCATCGGGTGCGATTCGCTCGCCTTCATCTCGGTGCAAGGGCTTCACGACGCGGTGCGCTGCGATCATCCCGGCTTCTGCGACGCCTGCTTCACGGGCGACTATGTGGTGCCCATTCCTGATAGTATGAAGGCCAAGAGCTTTTTGCCTGAAGGCGAAGCGCAGCTCGCCTAGCGCCGGCGCGGCGTTGGGCTGACGGATAAGAGAGCCGCGGTGTGCGGCAAGGGCCTTGCGCAGGCGGGGCTGGGAGATTCAGGAGATGCTATGACTGACCGCGTTCACGTCAACGCTTTGGACGACGACAAGATGAAGTGGCCCAGCTGGACGGCTCAGGGCGCCACCACCTACGCCGAGGCGGGCGTCGACACGGCCGAGGGCGCTCGTGCCGTGGACGCCATCAAGGACGCGGTGCATCGCACGTATCGTGACGAGGTGCGCGGGGACATCGGCGGCTTCGGCGGCCTGTTCTCGATCAAGGTCGCCAAGCAGATGGCCGACCCGATCCTCGTGTCGGGCACCGACGGCGTGGGAACGAAGATCCAGCTCGCCAAGCTGGCCGGCAAGCACGACACCGTCGGCATCGATCTCGTGGCCATGTGCGTCAACGACATCCTCGCCACGGGCGCCGAGCCGCTGTTCTTCCTCGACTACATCGCGATCGGCAAGCTCAAGAGCGATGCCGTCGCCGAGATCGTCTCCGGCATCGCCGATGGCTGCCAGATGAGCGGCTGCGCGCTCGTTGGCGGCGAGATGGCCGAGCACCCGGGCGTCATGGACCCGCACGAGTACGACCTGTCCGGCTTCTGCGTGGGCGTCGTCGACCGCCCCGAGATGCTCGATCCCGCCAAGGTGCAGGAGGGCGACGTCCTCGTGGGACTGGCCTCCTCGGGCATCCACTCCAACGGCTACTCGCTCGTGCGCAAGGTGGTCACCGACGGCAAGACCCTCTACGAGCTGCGCATGCCGCGCCCCGAGCTGGACGGCGAGAGCGTGCTCGACGCGCTGCTTACCCCGACGCGCATCTACGTCAAGCC
>CAVCDZ010000109.1:0-4756 GCA_963601095.1 Oscillibacter sp. MSJ-31
GTGGCTCGTCGTCTACTTGACGCTGTCGTGGCTGCTGCGCACGCCTCCTGCGGGGTGGCAACCGGCCGGATGGCAGCCGAATGCCGCCGCGACCGATGACGCGCCCGCCGAGGCGTCCGCTGAGGCGTCCGCCGACACGTCGCGCACCGATACCGATACGACCTCCGCCGCCCACCGCGAAGTGAACCTGACCTCGCGTGAGATGGTGCGCCGCCCCCTGTTTTACGTGCTGTTCCTCCTGTTTATGGTGGCAACGGCAAGCGGGCTGATGGTGACAGGCCATGCCTCGAACATCGGCCAGGAGATGGCGGGCTTGACGCCGGCTGAAGGGGCGATCCTGGTGGGCTCGATGGCCGTCGGCAACTTCATCGGGCGATTCGGATTCGGGTTCGTCTCGGACTTTTTGGGCCGCTACAACACGATGGTCATCGTGCTGGCGCTGAATGCTGCGGTGATGCTTCTGTTCTTGGGGAATGCGCACTCGTTCGTCGAGTTCTTGCTCGCCGTCAGCCTGGTCGGTGCCTGCTTCGGGGCCACGATGACGATCATGCCGGCCATCGTCGGCGATGCGTTCGGGTCGGAGAACTTCGGGCAGAACTACTCGTTCGTGTACCCCGGCTACACCGTGGCCGCCTTCGTGGGGCCGATGCTCGCCGCATCGATGATGGAGGCCGCCGGCACCTATGCTCCTGCCTTCATCGTGGCAGGCATCATCTCGCTCGTCGGCATCGTGCTGGTCTTGATCGGTCGCGTACTCGCCGCTCGGCAGTGAGGGGGCGCTGCTCCTGCGCGTGCCCAGTGACGACGGGCGGGTCTGCGGTCAGACCTGCCGTCTCGCGCTGCAGCGCGCCTGCCCGCACTCAGGCACGCTAAATCACGCCCACCCGCGCCTGCCGACCGATAGGCCCCCTCGCGCGCCCATTCCGCGTGGTATCCTGATGAGCCGAACGTTTAGCCAGATCAAGGCTTAGGTTCGGCACGGAAAACCACGGAAGGGCGGCACGAGCATGCGCAAGGAGAAGGGACGCGAGCGGCGCACGGACGCGCGCACGGTCGCCTTTTTCCGCTACAGCTATTACGAGCCGGCGTTTCGCTATTTTGCCGAGCACGTCCTCGATTCCCGCTTTCTCGCACTGCCTCCCTCCACCCGGTATGCGGAAGAGGTGGGAGAGGCGCAGGCGAGCGAAGAGGTCTGCACGCCCTTCAAACGGATCCTCGGCGACTTCACCGAAGCCCTCGAAGCAGGCGCCGACGTCCTGATCCAGTTCACCGGCTTCTGTCGGCTGACCTACTACGGCGAGCTGCAGGAGATCGCTCTGCGCGACAGGGGATTCACCGACTTCACGATGCTGAACTTCGCGCAGCTTGAGGGCGCCTCCCTCACGCAGTACCTCGCGCGTTTCGAGGAGGCCGCCGGCCATCGCCTCTCCATTCCTCGGGTGCTTGCGGGTTTGATGGGTTGCTATCGCATGGTTGAGCACCTCGACGAATTCCATGCGTACTGGTTCGCCCATGCGGCGTTCGAGCGTGAAGAAGGGTCGTTTGCCCGGGTGCGCGATGACTTCCTGGGCGCGCTGTCCCGTGCGCACACGGTGCGAGAGATCGAGCGTGCATCCAAACAGGCGATGGCGCGCGTCAAGGCCTTGCCGCTTGCTGAGCCCGCGCACTCGATGCGCATCGGGGTGATCGGCGATTACTACACGGCGGCCGACGCGGAGGGCAACATGCGCCTCGTTCAGCGCCTGATCGATGCCGGCATGTCCGTGAGCGCCGACATGACGATCTCGCGGCGCAACCTGCACTACGACGAGCCGGCGCTGCGGGCGACGGTGTCCGAGTACCTCAGCCACGACACGGGCCCGACGTCGAGCATGAATCTGGCCGCCGCCCGTCGCTATGCGGATGCGGGCTTTGACGGGATCGTCCACGCGAAAGCGGCGTGCTGCACGCCGGAGATCGATCTCATGCCGACGTTGCAGCGCTTCTCGCGCGAGCAGGGCATCCCGATGCTGTTCCTCACGTTCGACGAGCAGACGTCGGATGCGGGCCTCGAGACGCGCCTTGAGGCGTTTCTCGACTTGTGCACCTTGCGCAAAACGGCGCGCGAGCAGGCGCAGTGATGGCGTACGATCGCGGGTCGTCTGCGTGCTCTCTTTCGTTAATCGACGGTTAATCTGACCTGCGCTTGCGCTCAACAACGCTGTGGTACCGTTAACCCGACACACAAGAAGGAGGGTGCGGTTCCATGACGCTCAAGCGACGTTTGCTCGTCTCTAACATCCTCATGGTTGCCGTTCCGGTGGCGGCGGCGCTCATCGTCGCGATCGCGGCAGTGCACGTCGTGTGGCATCTCGTGTTCGGCACGACCTTCGACACTGAGGTGGGCGAGGCCTACGTCGTCGCGTTTTTGGGCGACATGTCCTTAGACGTCTCGGTCTCCGAGGTGAAGGGGATGATCATCGGCGCCTGCGCAGCGGTGGCTGGCGCGGTGCTCATCGCCACGGTGCTGATGGACATGTTCCTGTCGCGCTTCTTGATCCGCCACGTTGCCGGGCCGCTCGCCGAGCTCAGCGGTGCTTTGCGCACCGTATCTCAAGGCAATCTGTCGTTTCGCATGCGCGATGGCACCACCGACGAGTTTTCCGCGGTGCGTGCCGACTTCAACACGATGGCGAGCCGTCTCGAGGAATCGACCAACACGCTTGTGCGTCAGGCCGACGTGCGCAGGCGGCTCTTGGCGGATGTTGCCCATGACGTGCGCAGCCCGTTGACATCCATCCAGGGTTACGCCGAGGGGCTCCGCGATGGCATGGCCGACGATCCCGAGCGCCGGCAGCGCTACCTCGACACGATCATCAGGAAGAGCGAGGAAGCCGTGGCGCTGATGAGCGAGATCTTCGAGTACTCCAAGCTCGATCTCGACGAGTACCCGGTGCGGTGCAAGCCGATTCGCCTCGATCTTGCGGTCAAGCAAGCGGCCGATGAGTTCGTCGCCACGGAGCGGCCCGGCGTGCAGGAGTCCGACCAGCCCGCGAACTCTCTGGCGCTGACCTACGACGTGGCGCCGGTGGTGGCGGTGGCCGACCCAGCCCTGATCGGGCGCATCGTGCACAACGTGCTGTCGAACAGCATGAAGTACGCCTCAGGCCCGCAGGGCGTGCGCCTGACGATCACGGTGCGCGATGAGGACGATGCCGCGTTCGTGCGCATGGCCGATGAGGGACCAGGCGTTCCCGACGACGTGCTGCCGCGCCTGTTCGACCCTCTGTTTCGCGTTGATGAGGCGCGCTCGCGCGTCGAGGGCGCGGTGCAAGGAAGCGGCGTCGGCCTGGCGTTCGTGCGACGCGCCGTCGATCGGATGGGCGGCACGGTATGCGCGGTGCCGGCGCATCCGCGCTGCGCTGTGGCAGGCGACGGTGTTCGCGCAGGCGAGCCGCGCGGTTTGGCGGTCGAGCTGCGTTTGACGTTGGCCCAGGCAGACGAGGTGTCTGACTCGATAGACGACGCTCTTTGAGCGGTTGTGCGGCCAGAGTGCCCGCTGGTCGCTGTGCGGAAGTGACGAGGGGATCGTCCGCGGGGAAACGGGATGATGAGGAAAGAGAAAGGACGTTCGATGACGAGTGCTGCTCCTGAAGGCGCGATCTTGGTGGTGGAAGACGACGAGGACATCGCCGCGCTTGAGCGTGACTATTTGGAGGCGGAAGGGTTCAAGGTAGAGGTGGAGCAGACCGGCACCGGCGGCATGACGCGTGCGCTGTCGGGGTCGTTCGATCTGATCCTCTTAGACCTCATGCTGCCCGGCGTCGACGGCATGGAGATCTGTCGCACGCTGCGCAGCCATCTCGACGTGCCCATCATCATCGTGACCGCCCGAAGCGACGATTCGTCGCAGGTCAAGGGGTTGAGCCTCGGCGCCGACGACTACATCGAGAAGCCCTTCTCGCCTTCGGTGCTCGTCGCGCGCGTCAAGGCGCATCTGGGCCGCTATCGCCACTTGACCGGCGCGGATGTGGGCTGGGACAACGAGGTGATCGAGGCGAAGGGCGTGCGCCTGGAGCGCGGATCGCGTCGGGTGTTCGTGAACGGCAAAGAGGTCTTTCTGCGCGTGAAGGAATTCGAGCTTCTGGCCTTCTTGATGCGCAACGAGGGCATCGTGTTCGACCGCGACGTTCTCTACGACCAAGTATGGGGCATCGATGCAGTTGGCGACGGGTCGACGGTGGTCGTGCACATCAAGCGCCTGCGCGATAAGCTGAACGCCCATGGCGGCGGTGCGCACCTGATCGAGACGATCCGCGGCGCGGGGTACCGCTTCGCTTAAGAGCGCCGGTGAGCGTGCGGAGCGGCATGCCTCATCCGAGACGAGATTTCTTTCCTTTGGTCGTCTGAAGGTTCGAGCCCCTTTGCGTAAGCGAAGGGGCTCACTTATGTGCATTTAGGGGTTCACCCTGCGTTCAGAGCAGCGCAAGGGTCGGTTTACCGCCGTTCGGTAGGCTCTCCTCATCAAAGGCGAAAGGCAGGATGGGGTATGGAGATCTTCCAGTATGTGATCGGATTGCTGCAGAACCCGAGCGGCGCGTTGGCGGGCTGGATCGCGACGTTGGGCGCGTGGGCCTATGCGCCGGTGTTCCTGATCGTGTTCATCGAGACCGGCGTCGTCGTGATGCCGTTCTTGCCGGGCGACTCGCTCCTGTTCGCGGCGGGGGTGTTCGCCGGCTCTCCTGAGGGAGGGTTCTCGCTACCGGTGCTGTTGGGC
>CAVCDZ010000109.1:4766-6500 GCA_963601095.1 Oscillibacter sp. MSJ-31
CTGTTGGGCTGCGTGTGGGTCGCTGCGATCCTGGGCGACCAGTGCAATTATGCGATCGGCCGCTTCTTCGGGCGCCGCATCGTGGCGTCGGGGCGGGTGCGCGCGCTGCCGCCCGAGCGCACGGCGAAGGCCGAGGCGCTGCTCGACAAGTACGGTGCTCTGGCGATCTTCCTGGGCCGCTTCATCCCGTTCGTGCGCACGTTGGTGCCGTTTTTGGCGGGTGCCGGCAACATGCGGTGGCGCTCGTTTGCCGTGTGGAACGCTGCCGGTGCGGTGGTGTGGTCGTCGCTCTTCATCTTCTTGGGGCGCTTCTTCGGCGGCATCCCCTTCGTGCAGGCCCATTTTGAGCTGGTGATCGTCTTGATCGTGGCGGTCTCGGCGGTGCCGGTCGCCTTTGGCGCTGTGCGCGCTTGGCTCGCGCGCCGTCAGGTGGCGCAGGCCCGTTAGCCGATCGCGCTTTCGGAGCCGTGGCCACCGAAGGTGGCTTGGGCTACCTCGAGGAAAGCGGCGCAGGCGCGGGTGCGTTGCTGGAAGGGTTTCCAGGCCAGGTAGGACGGCATGTCGACCGCGACGTCGAGGGGGCGGACGGCCAGGTGGACCTCTTCGCTGCCCTCGATGAGTCCTGCGAGGGTCACGGCGCATCCCAGGCCGGCTTGAACCATGCGCGACGCGTTGTAGGGCATGTCGAAGTAGGCGACCACCTCAAGCGTGCCTCCCTCTTCCTTTGGTCGTGCGGTGCCGGTAAGTCCGCTTTTCTGATAGCTGGAGGGGAGCAGGACCGGCTGCGTTGCGAGGTCGTCGAGGGTGACGGCCTCAAGGCGCGCGAGCGGCGAGTCGGTGCGCATGAGCACGACGACGCGCTCGTCGGTGGGCAGCCTGATCCCGTGCAGTCCCCAGGTGCTGTTGAGGCGCAGCAACAGGCCGAAGTCCAAAAGCCCACGGTTGATCTGCTCGACGACGTTTTCCGCGAGATCGCTGACGATGCGAAAGGTCACCTGCGGGTGCTCGGCACGAAACGTGCGCATGAGGCGGGCGAGGAGGTCCATCGCACGCGTCTCGGCGCAGCCGATGCGAATCTCGCCGGCGAGGATGCCTTAGTTTCCCTTGATCTCGGCTTCGGTGATGTGCGCAAGGTCCACGAGCTCTTGTGCCCGTCTGCGCAGGAGCAAGCCGTCTTCGGTGAGTTGGATGCCGTGACGTCCGCGCTCGAAGAGCGTGGTGCCGAGCTCGCGCTCCAGGTCGATGAGTTGGCGCGAGAGCGTGGGCTGCGAGATATGCAGCGCTTCTGCGGCGGCGGACACGCTGCCCTCATGCGTGAGCGCAAGATAGTATTCCAAGACGCGCAGCTCCACAGCCTGCTCCTTTTGGTATTCGAAAACTGCATACGAATAAATCAGTATAGGCATTGTACATGTGAAAGGGTGCTTTCTAGACTGAAGGTGAGCAAGGTAAGGGTTGCTTTGCTCTCTTGTTCTCATAAGGAGGAGACGATGGCAATCGTCCAAACCGCTGGCCGCGATGCGCTGGGGGAGTTTGCCCCGAAATTCGCGGAATTGAATGACGACGTCCTGTTTGGGCAGGTATGGAACAGGACCGACGAGCTTTCCCTGCGCGATCGGAGCATCGTGACGGTGGTCTCGCTGATGGCGATGGGCATGACGGACGATTCGTTTCGCTATCACCTGCAAACGGCGAAGAAAAACGGCGTCACCAAGACTGAGATCGCCGAGATCG
>CAVCDZ010000110.1:0-8960 GCA_963601095.1 Oscillibacter sp. MSJ-31
GCGCGAGTCCCCGATCCCGGTTCTCGTGATCAAGTAGCTCGCGTCGATTCGATGCAACGGGCGGCTCCCTTCGGGGAGCCGTTTTTTATGCCCGGGTGGGGGCGTGCAGGTCTTGGCTGGGAGCGCTCACGTTAGGTGGCCCGCGGCGCACAGGGATTGCCATCGCCGTCTTGGCCATTCGCGCTACACTGGTAGGCCGAGTATCCATCCGCGAAGGAGCACGCATGGCCTTTCTCTTCGGCTGCGAAAACGTCCATCTGGAATATCCCACGAAAGTGATCTTCGAGTCGCTGTCCCTCGGCGTGGACGACGGCGACTGCATCGGCGTCGTCGGACGCAACGGCGACGGCAAGTCGTCGCTTTTGGGGCTGTTCGACGGCACGGTGGAGCCAGATGACGGGCGCGTCTTGCGCACGAACGGCGTGCACTTCGCGTCGCTGCACCAGGCCGATGCGCTCGACGACGCGCGCACGGTGGCGCAAAACGTGGTCGGCGACGTGCCCGATTACGTGTGGGCCTCCGATGCCCGCATCCGCGAGATCATCGACGGGCTGATCGGCGACGTGGCGTGGGACGCGCTGACAGGAACGCTCTCTGGTGGGCAGCGTCGCCGCGTCGACTTGGCGCGCGTGCTGATCGCCGACGCCGAGGTGCTCCTGCTCGACGAGCCCACCAACCATCTGGACGTGGTCGCGATCGACTGGCTGGCCAAGCACTTGAAGCAGCGCTTTGCCCGCAAGCAGGGCGCGCTCGTGGTCGTCACGCACGACCGCTGGTTCTTGGACGAGGTCTGTACGCGCATGTGGGAGGTCCACGACGGCGTGGCCGAGCCGTTCGAAGGCGGCTATTCCGCCTACGTGCTGCAGCGCGTCGAGCGTCAGCGGCAGGCGGCGCTTGCCGAGCAGAAGCGCCAGAACCTCATGCGCCGCGAGCTGGCTTGGCTCTCGCGCGGTGCCCGCGCCCGCTCCAGCAAGCCGCGCTTTCATGTGGAGGCGGCCCGCGCGCTCATCGCTGAAGAGCCGCCGCTGCGCAACTCAATCGAGCTGAAGCGCGCCGCGATCTCGCGCCTGGGAAAGCGCTGCGTCAATGTGGAGGACGTGACGTTCTCGTACGGTCCCCATAAGGTGCTCGATGACGTGACCTGGCTGATCGGCCCGGGTGATCGCTTTGGGCTTTTGGGCGCGAACGGCGCCGGCAAGTCCACCCTGCTCGAGATCATCCAGGGACAGCTGCTGCCGCAGGCAGGCCGTGTGAAGATCGGCAAGACGGTGAAGTTCGCGTTCTTGTCGCAGCAGCTCGAGGAGCTGAACAAGCTGGGCTCCGATCGTGTGCGCGAGGTGCTGTCGCGCTACCACACGCGCTACGTGATCGACGGCAAGGAGGTGTCGCCGGCGCAGCTGCTCGAGTCGCTCGGGTTCACGTCGGCGCATCTGAACATGCCGGTCGACACGCTGTCCGGCGGCCAGAAGCGCCGTTTGCAGCTGATGCTGATCCTGCTCGATTCGCCCAACGTGCTGATCCTGGACGAGCCGAGCAACGATCTTGATACCGACATGCTCGTGGCGGTGGAAAACCTGCTCGATACCTGGCCGGGCACGCTGATCGTGGTCAGCCACGACCGCTATCTGATGGAGCGCGTGACCGACAACCAGTTCGCGCTGATCGACGGCAAGCTGACCCATGTGCCGCGCGGCGTGGAGGAGTACATCGAGCTGCTGCACGCTTCGCAGCGCGGCAAGGGCGCTTCGTCGGGTGGCAGTGCGTCGGCGGGCAAGAAGGAACAGGGCGCGTCGGGGATCGACCCGGCTTCCGGCCTCAACGCGGCTGAGGCGCGTGAGCTGCGCAAACGCTTGCAGTCGCTCGACCGCAAGATGAACACGGCCCGCACCAAGGTGGAGCGCGCGAAGGCGGCGCTGCTCGAGGTGGATCCGTACGACTACCAGGCGCTGGGCGAGGCCCAGGCCGCCATCAAAGACGCCGAGGAACGCGTTGAAGCGCTCGAAGAAGAGTGGCTCGAGGTAGCCGAACAGCTCGAGGGCTAGCCTCTTGCCAAGGTGCGCTTCTGTGCACAGGGCCAAGAGCGCTGCGGTAATTCGGATCCCGTTTTCGAACGCTGACTGGCAGAAGCCTAACAAGTCAATAAGAGACTGGCATTGCAATTAACCTAAAAGTTAATTACCCTGTTACCTAGGTGGCCAGGAAGGGGTCGAATGGCTCATGATGATCGGAAATTGGAGAGAGTAGCCGATTTCACCTATGTCTTTGACCTTCCGTTCTTTCGAAAAAGGTTCAAAAAAGACAGTAAGGCGATGGCGCTGCTGTTCGAGCTTATCGAGAAAATCGATGGCATGGGGTACGACGTCGGAGTGAGCTTTGCCTTTCGTGCCCATTATTTCGACACGATAAAGGGAACGAATCTGAGCCTCATCGAAGTAAGACGCTTTAAGGGAACGTGGCGGGTTCTCTCGTATCTCAACAGCAGCGCTCAGAGAATCGTTTTGATCGATGCGTTCCAGTCTCACAAACACAAGAGGATATTTGAAAAGCTGAAAGAAGATAAATCAAGGATTGATCAGGCTATTTTCCTGTTGGATTCCCTTGAGGATGGTGGATGACGATGGCAATGAGAATGACAGTCGATGAATTCGTCGGCAAGGATGTGGGCAATCGGTCTTCTGCTGAGAGGATCGCCTTCAAGTTGGCTCTCGACTTCGAGGCAAGCGTATTCTCTGAGCTTGAGAAACGGCATATGACCCGCAAGGATCTTGCAAGGCGCATGGAGATAAGCGCGCCCGCGGTGACCAAGATGCTTTCCAAGGGTTCCAATCTGACGCTGAAAAGCATGGCGAAGATAGCGGCTGCTCTTGGATGCGATGTTACGGCGGCAAAACTGAGCGATCCGCGTCTTGCGGACCAGGCAACGCTTACGAGCGAGACGATGGAACCATCGCCGCGCGCGGGCACCCGCTATTGTTACGAATGCGTGCATCTTGCGGGCGCCGCAGGGGTTACGGCGGAGGCCCCTGAGTACCTGACGCCGAAGGACGGCAAAGGCGCTGTTCGTTGGGCGTCGGTTTTGGGAAGGGTCGCGGCATGAGCGAGGTTACGTGGGTCTCTCCGGTTTCTATCCTCGATTCGAAAATCTTGGGCGTTACTTTCAAGATGAACGAGGAGGCTGAGCTCTCGCACGCACGGCGCTCCTTGACGATGTCCGCGTCGATCGATGCGCCTTCAGTGACTGAGGGGCGCCTTGTGGGTAAGTGCGTTTTGGGCGCCTCGGGGGACTGGTTTTCTGGCGACGAAGGAGGGGCCCCTGTTTTTGTCGCATCATGTGAAGTCGGCATTGTCGTCGCGGTGGATCTTGAAGTCGTGGCCGAGCTAAACGATTACGAGAAGGCGAAGTATGTGTCGGCCAATGCGCTTTCGCTTGCCTATGGGAAGATTCGTGCATGCATAGAGACGATTACCGCCGAAAGCCCGGTTGGTCGGCAGACGTTGCCGGCCATTGATCCCTATGCGCTTCTGGAATCGTTGCAGGGCGAGCAATCATAGGGCTTTCAGTCTATCTGGTGGTTTATACGGCGTGAGCGATGTGCGCAGGCGTAGAGGAGGAGCAGTCCTGTTCTCTCGCGCACGTTCCTTGCTAGCCTCTCGCGCTCGCTCGTGAGGGGCGCATGCGCTACACTTATCCCTTGTGAATCGGGTCGTAAGCACCCGATGGATGAAGATGGTGACGGGCATGGCGCGCGGTGACGCTCACCTGCTCGGCAGCCGGGAAGGCTGATATGGACATTTCCCTGGGCATCGATGGCTCGACGCACCTGGTCGGGCTGATCGGCTCTCCGGTGGCCCGCTCGAGCTCGCCTGCGATCCACAATGCAGTGTTCAGCGAACTGGGCTGCAACTACGCGTACGTTGCGCTCGATGTGGCGGACGGCCGTCTCGAAGCGGCAGTGCGCGGGCTCGAGGCGCTGGGTTTCGCCGGCTACAACGTCACGGCTCCCTACAAGAAGCCGATCCTCCCGTATCTGCATGAGGTTTCCCGTGCGGCGGAGATCATGGGCGCGGTCAACGTCGTCGCCATCCAGAACGGTCTCTCGCTGGGCGACAATGCCGACGGCGCTGCCTTCATGCGCAATCTCGTGCTCAACGGCGTGAGCATCATCGGCAAGAAGATCACGGTGCTGGGCGCGGGCGGAGCCGCTTCGGCCCTTGTGGTGCAGGCGGCGCTCGACGGCGTGGCCGAGATCGACGTGTTCAATCGCGACGACGAGTACGTGGTTGGCGGCCGTGAGCTTATCGAGCGCTTGGCGGATCACTCCGAGTGCACGGTTTCCCTGTACGACCTGGCAGATAAAGAGCGCCTGCGCGCTTCCATCGCTGAGTCGGCCCTGCTGGCCAATGCCACCAACGTGGGCACGTCCGATGTGCCGGGTTGCCTGATCGACGCCTCGCTTCTGTCCGACGACGTGATCGTCGCCGACATGGTGTACGTTCCGCGCGAGACGGAGCTGATCAAGCTTGCGCGCGCCCACGGCAACCAGGTTGTCGACGGGGTCGGGGTGTTCCTGCAGCAGGCGGCCATCTCCGAGCGCCTGTGGTTTGGGCTCGACATGCCGGTCGATTACGTGCGGAGCCGCTTCTTCTAAGTGGATACGGGCTAGCCGCCCTCGCCAGAATCGCCGGAAAACCGCCCACTGGGCGCTTTTCTCTTCGGCGATTCACCTCATCGGTTCGAATCCTTCGTTTGCGAAAGAAAAAACGGACTTGGAGCCTGTCCAAATCCGTACAATTACTGGCGGAGGAAGTAGGATTCCCGCGTCCGCTTCGCGAACGCTCACCGGCTCGGGCTAGCCGCCCTCGCCAGAATCGCCGGAAAACCGCCCACTGGGCGCTTTTCTTATCGGCGATTCACCTCATCGGTTCGAATCCTTTGCGATGAAAGAAAAACGGACCTGGACTGCGTCCAAATCCGTACAATTACTGGCGGAGGAAGTAGGATTCGAACCCACGGTGCCTTGCGGCACAACGGTTTTCAAGACCGCCGCATTCAACCGCTCTGCCATTCCTCCGAAGAGCAGTCACAAGGATAGCATACTTAGGTGGTGGGCCATGGAGCACGGCGACGATCGCATCTATATGGAGCGTGCCCTTGGGCTGGCGCGCATCGCTGCCTCGCTCGACGAGGTTCCGATCGGCGCCGTCGTGGTGCGCGAGGGCCGTATCATCGCCGAGGGGTACAATCGACGTGAGATCGACGCCGACCCGGCGGGGCACGCGGAGTTCATCGCGCTGTCCCAGGCGGCGCGCGAGCTGGGCGTGTGGCGGCTGTCGGGCTGCACGGTCTACGTCACGCTCGAGCCGTGCCTGATGTGCGCGGGCCTCATGTACCAGGCGCGCGTCGATCGCTGCGTGTTCGGCGCGCTCGATCCGAAGGCGGGCGCCTTGGGATCGCTGTATCGCGTGAACGAGGACGAACGGCTCAACCACACGTTCGAGGTGACCGCGGGCGTGTGCGCCGACGAATGCGCCGAGGTGCTGCGCTCGTTTTTCCGTGAGAAGCGCCGGCACAACAAGGAGCGCAAACAGGAGGC
This sequence comes from Oscillibacter sp. MSJ-31, assembly GCA_963601095.1. Classification (GTDB taxonomy): domain Bacteria; phylum Actinomycetota; class Coriobacteriia; order Coriobacteriales; family Eggerthellaceae; genus Anaerotardibacter. The sequence goes on from CAVCDZ010000110.1 coordinate 5,595, forward strand.
TCTCGCGGAGACGTCGCCTGCGCCGCAGAGCGGAGCCGAATTCGAGCCGCAGCCCAGCTCTGACCCCGAGGCTCCCGCGCCGCAGCCCGCCCCCGACATCCCGGCAGACCCGTCTGCCCGTTGAGAGGACATGATATGTACAACCTGATCAAGCTGATCGCTCCTGCGAAGGTCAACCTGGTGTTGGCCGTCGGCGACAAGCGCTCCGACGGTTTTCACTCGGTCGACACGATCATGCATGCGCTCTCCCTCCACGACACGCTCACGATGCGCCGCTTCGAGGAAGACGAGGGCGGCCTGACCGTCTCGCTGACGTGCGAGACTGCCGGTGCCATCCCCGAGCTCGACGTCGAACCGGGGGAGAACATCGTCTCGCGCGCGATCGTGATGCTCGCTGATGAGCTCGACCGCGCCTGCGACGAGCACTTCGAGGTGCAGCTGCAGAAGTCCATCCCGGCCGAGGCAGGCCTCGGCGGCGGCTCATCCGACGCGGCCGCCGCGCTCATCGGCGCGTCGATGTTCTGGGAGGTCGACCCGACGTCTGAGCCGGTGCTGCGCGTCGCCTCTCGCCTCGGTGCCGACGTGCCGTTTTTCCTCCATGGCGGCTGCGTGCGCCTGACGGGCAAGGGCGAAGAGCATGCCGGTTCGCTTGAGCCGCGTCGCGGCTTCGTGCTGCTGCTGCGCCCGGACGCCGGCGTGTCGACCAAGGCCGCCTATGCCGCCTTCGACGCCTCGCCCGAACCGCCGAGCGACACGCTCTTGGCCGAGCTGGCGCGCCACACCGCCGCTGAGAGCGTCGTGCCGTGGAACAACCTCGAGCGCGCGGCATGCACGGTGACGCCCGAAGTCGCCGAGGTGCTCGCATGGGGCCGCGCCCTTCCCGGCGGCGATGACGTGGTGCTGTGCGGCAGCGGCTCGGCCGTGTGCGTGATGTTTCCGTCCTACGACGAGGCCTGCCAGGCGTCTATCGAGGCGCATAAGCAGGGTTGGTGGGCGCGCGTAACGTCTTTCTCTCCGTTGGGAGCCTCGGTGCTGAAGGCTCTATAATGAGCGGCAGATATTCGCAGCGCGTCGGACGCAAACTGTCCGCGCGTTTTCGCTAGGCAAGGGACGGCGCGTGGTCGCCCTCTCAAGAAAGGAATCGCCATGAGCGGTATAGGTTTGGTTGTCGGCATCGTCGTGGTGCTGATCGTGGTGCTGGTGATCGCCTGCATCGTTCTCTACGACAACCTGGTGCAGATGCGCAACCGGGTGGACAACGCCTGGGCGCAGGTCGACGTGCAGCTGCAGCGCCGCCTCGATCTGATCCCCAACCTGGTGGAGACGGTCAAGGGATATGCCGCGCACGAGAACTCGACGCTGACCCAGGTCACCGCCGCTCGCAGCGCGGTGATGCAGGCTTCGTCGCCCAACGAGAAGGTCGCGGCAGAAAACATGCTGACCGACTCGCTGAAGAGCCTGTTCGCCGTCGCGGAAGCCTATCCCGACCTCAAAGCCAACACCAACTTCCAACAGCTGCAGTCCGAGATCTCCTCGACCGAGGACCAGATCAGCTACATGCGCCAGAGCTTCAACGACACGGTGATGAAGTACAACAACGCGATCCAGACGTTCCCGGGCGTGCTGGTCGCCGGCATGTTCGGCTTCCAGAAGCGCGAGAGCTTCGACGCGAACGCGTCGGCCGCCGCGGCGCCGGTCGTCTCGTTCGGGCAGGGCAATGAGCCGGGCGTGCCGCCGGTGAACACCGCGGCCGCTCCTCAGGATCCGCCGACTCAGCGCTAGGGTGCGCAGGCGGGTGAGGCCGTGGGCCTGCCCGCCTGTCGCCTGAGGCCTTGCTCGCCCGCCCGTCAGCTGACGGCGGGGAGGGCACGACCGTCGGATACGGGTGCAGGCCTCGCCCTCCCTCCGGCCGCGGGTGGGCACTGCCCGCCCGCCATCCGACAGTTTTGTACACTTGTGGAATTACTGGGACGGGGAAACCAAGGGGAGTAGAATAGCGAAGCTATCATGATTTCGGTATCTGGGAGGTGTGTGAGTGAAGAACGCCCTGCGTGTGGTGAAGCGTGACTTCCTGCGCTTGCTCAAGGCGCCCGCCGCCCTTACCGTCGTCGCCGTTCTCGTCATCCTCCCTTCGCTCTATACCTGGTTCAACGTCGCCGGCTTCTGGAACCCTTATGACAACACCGGCAACCTGCGCGTGTGCGTGGTGAACGAGGACCAGGGGGCATCGACCGAGATCACGGGCGCGATCGACCTGGGCGGCCAGGTCGTCGACCAGCTTGAGTCCGATCACCAGCTGGGCTGGGACTTCACCGACTACAACACGGCGATGGAAGCCGTCAAATCCGGCAAGGCCTACGCCGCGTTCGTCATCCCGTCCGACTTCAGCCAGGATGTCACCACGCTGCTGACGGGCGACTTCAAGCAGCCCAAGCTCCAGTACTACGTGAACGAGAAGGCGGGCGCGATCTCGCCGAAGATCACCGACGCCGGCGCCACCACGCTCGACGAGACGATCAACTCGACGTTCGTCTCCACCGTGAGCGGCGTTGTGGCTGACCAGGTCGACAAAAGCCTGGCCGATGCGAACTCCGACATCGACGCTTCGAAGACGAGCGTCGCCGCGCAGTTGGGCAAGGCCCAGGAATCGGTGCAGCAGGCGCGCACGACCGTCTCGGACCTCTCCGCCGCCACCGACGACATGACCGCGAAGGCGTCCGGCGCCAAGGACGATTTGGGTGCGGTTCGCTCCGATGTGGACAATCTGTCCCAGCAGCTTTCCGAGGCGTCCGATCTCATGCTCACGACTCAAAACGCGCTCAGCTCGTTTAGCACGTCGATGGGCTCGGCGCTCGACAAGTCCTCGGCTCTCACCTCGAGCGTTGCGACCAAGACCAACACCGCTGTCGGCAAGGCCAACGACGCCGTCGTCGGCGCGGGCGCGTCGGTCAAGCAGGTCGTGGACGCCGGCACCACCGCCACCACGCAAAACCAGGCGGTCATCGACCTCTTGCAGCAGCTGGTGGATTCCGGCTCGCTCTCCGATTCCGCCCGCCAGCAGGCGCAGGCGGTCATCGACCAGCTCAAGGCTCAAAACGACTCGCTCAAGCAGGCCGTCGACGGCGCCCAAAAGACCTACGATGACCTCTCGCAGGCTTCTCAGGATATCGCTTCGGCGTCTGACCAGGTGAATTCGGCGGTCCAGGGATCGCTTTCCGCTGCCGATGGATATCGCGATGCGCTGTCGACGCAGACGTTCCCGGCCATCAACGGCGGGGTGTCGAACCTGGCTGCCGCCACGGCCAACCTGTCGACCGCCGTGTCCAACCAGCAGCTTCTGATCGACCAGACCTCCACGGCGCTCGA
>CAVCDZ010000111.1:0-9560 GCA_963601095.1 Oscillibacter sp. MSJ-31
CCCGAACGATGCGCTTCAAAAGTTGCTTGACGCTTACTTTTCCCACTGCCACAATTCAAAGAGTTAGACACGGTTAATTTAGTCGCACTCACCCACCTCACCTCTCAAGAGAAAGAGATCGCCCATGACCCACCCCAAACGTCTCGGCGCGCTCGCCGTCACCGGTGCGCTCGTCTTCTCGTGTGCTGCACCGATCAGTGCATTCGCAGACAGCAAAGACGCCAACGCCGATGCCCCGATCGCCCATGAGCAGCAGGCAACCGACGAGGCAACGACCGCCACGTCCGCTGACGCGCAAGCCGTACCGACAGCGCTGCTGGCAACGCAGGCGAACGAACTCATGATCACCGACAACTACCCCTCATTCAATGGATGGCTCGAACAGCTGGGGGATGCCACGACAGTGAAGCTGGCGGCAACGTGCGGCGTGAGCGGCAGCTCCGACGGCGGAGCGACCGTGGTGATCCCATCACAGGTTAAGGAACTCATCGGATGGCAGAAAAGCTTCTTCGGTAGCGAAGATAAAGAATACGAGCGTCAGCTGGGCTATGCGAGCAGTTACGAATCACTCGCTTTCTCCTCGGGCTCAACCACTGAGGTCCGCAGCATCGTCTTCAAGCTGAACGCCGACAAGCTCACCATCCCCGCCGGCGCGAACATCACGTTCAAGAACTGCACCTTCGCCAATGAGATCGTGATCGAGAAGGGCGGCAAGGCCACGTTCGAGAACTGCACGTTCACGAGCGGCACCATCAAGAACAACGGCACTGCCCAGTACACCGGCTCCACATCAGAGCCCAAGAACACCGGTCAGGCGGAGTCGGCGTTCCAGAACCTCGCGCTCACGGCGAGCGAGACCGCGCTTGCCAACGCCATGCACAACCATGCCTATACCTACGACGTGCCGCTGACTCTGACCGGCACCAACGCTGCCGATGCCCAGCTTGCCGCCACGGTCGACGACGACAGCTTCGGCGTCAAGGCGAGCATCCAAGACGGCAAGCTCCACCTCGAGGGCACGCCTGCCAAGTCCGGCACGCTCACGGCCACGGTCACCGCGACCGCTCCAGGCGAGACGGGCGGTACGGAGTCAGCGAGCGTCAAGGTCTCGCTTGAGGTGAGCCAGGAGTACGTGCTCGTCACCGAGGGATCCTTCGACCCCATCCGCGTGAGCCAAAGCTTCAACGACGTGAACTACAACAGCCGCATCAAAGTGTACGTACAAGACGAAACCAGCGCCAAGACAAGCCTGGGTGCGTGGAGCAGCGACGCCTTCACGTTGGACGCAACGCTCGATCCCACCATCGACGGCGTCAGCACGCTTCCGCTCGGCGGCGGTGGCGACTACACCATCGGCCTCACCGGCACGCCTACGAAGCCGGCCAACTCAGCGCTTAAGCTCACGCTCTCCTACCATGGCGCGACCATCGAGTCCACGCCGATCCCGGTGCGCGTGTACGCCCAGGACGTCTCTCTTGCCAGCGCGCTCACGACCATCAGCGGTCAGCCCGACTCATGGGACATGGAGCCCTACGAGTTGACGACGAGCGGAAACGCCGTCATCCCCACCGGCGCCGACGTCGAGCTCGCCAACATCAAGGTCAACAGTTCGGTGAAAGTCGTGGTGGAGGAGGGCGCCAAGCTCACGCTCACCGATTCCGTGGTCTACGGAGAACTCGAGGTCAACGGCGGCACGCTCGTCGTGACTCCCGAGAAGCTCAACGGCGAGGGTCATGTGGAGCCCGGCAGCTCGGCTGTCAACGGCGTCCTCACGCTCAACGACGGCTCTACGCTTGAGAGCTCGCAGGTCATCTCCAATGCCAAGTACCTCACCGATGGACGTCATGCAGACGTGCCCGCTCAGACCGTCGTGGTGAACGGCACCGTGACCTTCAAGGGCGACAACTCGATCACCGCTGCCGAGGGGCAGACGGGACTCAAGGTGAACGGCACGTCTGTAATCCCCGCAGGCTCCACCCTCACGGTGACGAGCAAGAAGGGTGCCATCCCCTGCGAGGGCGGTGCGGCGATCTCGCTTGAGAACGGCACCGTCACCGGCGAAGGAACGCTCGTCGCCACCGGAGGCGATGGCTACGAAAGAGAAGGCGGCAAAGCCGTCGTAGGAACCGGGACCATCACCACCAAGGGATTCAAAGCCACGGGAGGCTCTCCCCACACCATCACCAAAACGCCGATGAACGGCTCCGACGCCGGTGAAAAGGGCGTCGTGCTCTTGAAGTCGCTCGCTGACAACTACGAGATCGCCGGCGGAAGCGGCATCAACAACGGCACCAAGGGCATCGGCCTGAATTCGTTCACGATCAAGGACGCTGCGCCTGAGCCCGGCCCCGATCCCGACCAGGGCGGCGACAACGGCAACGGTGGGAACAACGGTGGCGACAACGGCAACGGCGGAGATAACGGCGACGGTAACGGTTCCGGCAACGGGGACGATAACGGTGCCGGCGACAACAACGGCTCCGACAACGGCACCAAGGACTCTGGCAATGAGAAGGCCGCAACGCCCAAGACCGCTGACTACGGTCTGCTCGGCGGCCTCGCATCCGTCGGCGCCGCTGGCCTCGCCGCAGCAACGGGTCTCATCGCCCGCCGCAAGCTGCGCTAGCAGACAGCCAGAGATTCATCCATAGTCGATCCAACGCAGAAGGGCACCCACGGGTGCCCTTCTTCATGCCCGGCGTTTCCTTCCCCCTGCCACCTTTCCACCCGCTTCTTTCCCGCCTGTCCCTTCCCGCTCCATCCCCTTCTCAACCGTCGCTTTCCCCTCTGTCCCCTCTCACCCCCTCAGAGAAATAAAATGGGCTCGATCTGACAACCGCGTGCGGACGTACGCAGCTCAGACCCGATTGCGGCCTCTCACAGCATCATCGCACCGGCAAAATGGCCTCATTACGCAACAGATTGCAGCATAGTGGGGTCAAACGATCGTGTGCAGTACGCCGCGAACGAAGGACAGCTGCGTACAACCGTGCGTGGTTGCCAAAAATGCCCCGATTTTTTTCTCTGGCTAATCCTGAGCTCGAAAACTCGCAGCAAAAGACACCACGCACAATGGGGCGAAACGATGAGGCGGTCCCATCAGGCGCGCCCACGCCACCCTCCCTGCACAAAAAAGGCAGCCGGATCACTCCGGCTGCCTTGTCAATTCTCTACCACAGGCCAAGCCCTCAGGCTCAGCGCGCGCCGCGCTTACGAATGCGTGATCACGCAGATCCCGGTCGGCAGGTTCTCGTAGAGCCACTGCGCGTCGGTCGACGAGCAGTTGATGCAGCCGTGGCTGCCGCTCGACTGGTACTTCGTCGGCGACCAGCTGCCCCATGCCTGCCAGGTGGCGTCGTGGAACCCAACCGAGTTGCCCACGAACGGCATCCAGTACTGAACCGGCGTCTCGTAGCTCGGCTTGCCCGTTGCCGGGTTGGTCTTGCCGATGAGCGTCTCAGGGCTCCGCTTGTTGTTCAAGAAGTAGATGCCCGTCGGGGTGGCGCGATCAGCCGTCGGCCTGCCGGAGATGAAGTTCCACTGGTACACCAGGTTGTCGTTCGCGTCGTAGTAGCGACCCACCTGCTCGGACAGGTCCACGTCCACGTAGGCGCCCCAATCGCGCTTGCCGGGACCGTTGTAGACGTCGCCCGACTGCGAGGTCGGGATGTCGATCGTGGTGGCGCCACCGGCAACCAGCGCGTCGTAGACGTTCTGCGCGAGCGACTCGGTGTCAACCTGCCAGCCGTACGTGCCGCCCGACACCGTGACCACCTTGCCGTCGGCGCGGGTATAGGTGCGCTCGGTGCCCACCGTGTCCATGCCGGCCGTCTGATCGTCAACCCAGGTCGTCACCGCGTCCTGATCGATGACCGGCGTGAAGTCGTCGGGGTTGATCGACACCCAGCTGGCAAACGTCTTCTTATCGATCGTAGCGGCGTTAACCGAGCCGTTCAGCGTCAGCGTCACGTTGTTCGGGAAGAGCGCCACCACCTTCTGCAGCGCATCGGTCGTCTTGGAGTCGGAGGCGAGGACCTTCGGCTTGGTCAGCTCGTCTTGCGTCACCTCGCACTCGGTGCGCATCGAGCCCATGCACTCGCCCACCTTCTTTGCCAACGCATCGATGTCGATCTGCGTGCCGTAGACCTCAGGCTTGATGACGAAGGCGTCGGATGCGTCGTCGTACGCGATCGTCGCATCCTCGGATGCCGTCTGCCCCTCGTTGAACGAGGCGACCTGGGCCTTGAGCCCGTCGATGAACGACGAGTCGTCATACGAGGCGATCACCACGTCGGACACGTCGTGGTCCTTGAAGATCTCAAGCGGCCACGCAGCGACGTCCTGAGCAGAAACCGCGTCATGGGCGATCTTCTGCGGGTCGATGTTGAGCGAGATGTCGTCATGCGCGAACGAGTAGGAGAAGCCCTGGCCCTTGATGTCGAGCGAGTAGGTATCGGCCTGCTGCTGAATCTCAGACGCGAGGGTGTCGCTCGACTGGAACGAGAGGTCCTCGTCGTTCAGCGTCGTGTTCGGGAAGAAATGCCCCGAGAAAAAGAGCGCACCGCCCCCGTAGATAGCCGCGAGCACAAGCACGATCACACCGATCGTGATAAACACCGGCTTCTTGGACCGCTTAGGCTGAGCTTCCATCGAGGAGAGGAAGGCATCACGCGAATAGCTTTCCGCAGTGAGGGGGACTGTGGTCGTCGGCCCCTGCCCTGCGGCATGCCGGCCTTCCCCACCCATGTGAGAGCCCTGCTTCTTGCTTCCTGTCATTGCTTCGTCCGCTTTCTTCGCATGTAGATTCATATCCACGTTAGTGTACAGCTGTTTTGTCCCAGATAACCCCACATCTTGTGGGGCTTTTCTTTCAAACACACTTCTTGTTTTGAATTGTTACCTTAAAGGTGCCATTGTCAATCGGGATATCGGGTAAACGGCGCTAGACACCTTGCGACACCGCGTCTAAAACACCTTGTTTTCAACGCTTCACCTGGCACAATAACCAGCTCTCATGATTGCCGATAGCGAAAGGCGTTGCCAAGGCGTAAGAATTCCCTATAGTAATCACCACTGCTAAGGCGGGCCGAGACAACGACCCGCCGCCTCATACCTACGTCACGTCGGTCAGCGCAAGGCCGACACAGGAAAGGAAAGCCCATGTCACACACTCTGACCCTTAAGAAAGCGCTCCCGGCGCTCGCAGCCGGCGTTGCCGCTCTGGCCATCGCCGCCATCGCCCTGACCGGTTGCTCTTCCCAGAGCCAGGAGGACAAGACCATCACGGTCGCCGCCGTCCCCACCCCGCATGCCGAGATCCTCAACAACGCGGTCAAGCCGATCCTCGAGAAGGAAGGCTACACCCTCGAGGTCAAGGAGTTCACTGACTACGTTCAGCCCAACACCGTGACCGAGGACGGCGAGGTCGACGCCAACTACTTCCAGCACAAGCCTTATCTCGACAACTTCAACCAGGAGCAGGGCACGCACCTGGTCTCCGTCGAGGCTATCCACTTCGAGCCGATGGGCGTCTTCTCCAAGAAGATCTCCGACCTGAGCGCTCTGCCTGAGGGTGCCACGGTCGCCGTCCCGAACGACGCCACCAACGAGGCCCGCGCGCTTCTGCTGCTCCAGGCTGAAGGCCTGATCCAGCTCAAGGATGGTGCCGGCATCGCCGCCACGCCGAACGACATCGTCTCCAACCCCAAGAACATCACCTTCAAGGAGCTTGAGGCTGCCGTGGTCCCGACCGTCATCGACGACGTCGACGCCGCCGTCATCAACGGCAACTACGCTCTCGAGGCTGGCTTCAAGGTGAACGGCGATGCCCTCGCCGTCGAGTCCGCCGATTCCGAGGCCGCTCAGACCTACGCCAACCTGCTCGTGGTCAAGGAGGGCAACGAGGACTCCGACAAGACCAAGGCTCTCGCCGAGGCCCTGCACTCCGATGATGTCCGCAACTACATCAACGACACCTTCGAAGGCGCTGTCGTCCCGGTCTTCTAAGATCGTTCGACCTCCCATCGACGCGAAAGGCCCCGTTTTCACGGGGCCTTTTTTGTGCCGTGAACCGCGTGCCAGATGAGCGTTCACGGCCGCGTACGCGCTGTGGAAAAGCCGGAAGAATAACCCACCTCGCCTGCAATAAGCGGCGTATGATGAAGGCGCGAAATGAGTGAAAGGAGCCTTCCATGAGCATTCTTTCCGCCTATGCCACGCCCCATCCCCCGCTGATCATCCCCACGGTGGGACGAGGCGAGGAACGCGCTATTCGGCGCACCGTTGACGCCTACCGAGAAGTGGCGCGCCGCATCGTTTCCCAGCGTCCCGACACCATCGTGGTCACGACGCCTCATGCGCCGCTCTATCGCGATGCCTTCCACGTGACGACCGACGCGCAGCTCGCCGGCGACATGGGGGCCTTCCGCGCGCCTCAGACGCGCCTTTCCGTCGCGATCGACACGAAGCTGGTCTCCGCCTTGATCGCACGCGCCCAAGATGCCGACCTGCCGCTCGCGCCGAGCACGCCCCGCGACCGCGAGATGGACCACGCCACCTTCGTCCCGCTCTTCTTCATCGAGGAGGCCGCCCGTGAAGCCGGCATCGACCTGCCCTCCCTCGTGCGTATCGGGCTTTCCGCCCTGCCGACACGAGCGCATCGCGACCTCGGGCATGCCCTGGCGCGCGCCATCGACGACGCCGGGCGACGCACCGTCATCGTGGCGAGCGGCGACTGCTCGCACAAGCTCACGGCTGATGGGCCTTACGGGTTTGCCGCCGAGGGGCCGAAGCTCGATGCCCAGCTCTGCCGCATCTTCGAGACCGGAGCGCTCGATGAGCTCTTCAACCTGAGCGAAGACTTCTGCGAACGTGCGGCGGAATGCGGCGTGCGCTCCTTCCAGATCATGGCTGGCGCGTTAGAGGCGACCGGCCAGCCGATCGAATCGGAGCTGCTCAGCTACGAGGGGCCGTTTGGCGTAGGGTACGCGGTCGCGGCCTTCGAGGTAAGCGTCGCCGGCGCCGAGCCAGATGCTGGCGAGGACGCGGGTGCTGGCTCCGACGAGGGCGCAGATGCCGGCGAGCGACCGGGTGCAGGTGCCTTGAGTGACGCGGCACCGGGCGAGAGCACCAGCGAAGACGCGTTCGTCGCGCTTGCCCGCGCCAGCGTCGAGCACTACGTGCGCACCGGTGAGATGCTTCCGGTGCCATCAGGCCTGCCCTCCACGCTCGCCAACGCGCATGCCGGCGCCTTCGTGTCCCTCCACGAAAACGGCGAGCTGCGCGGCTGCATCGGGACGATCGCGCCCGCTACCGAGAACCTCGCCGAGGAGATCGTCCGCAATGCCGTGTCGGCGGCCGCGCGCGACCCGCGCTTCGAGCCCGTGCGCGCAGACGAGCTGCCTCATCTCGACATCAGCGTCGACGTGCTGACCGAGCCCGAGCCGATCGCCTCGCCAGACGAGCTCGACCCGGCGCGCTACGGCGTCATCGTGATCAAAGGCTGGCGCCGTGGGCTTCTACTCCCCGACCTCGAGGGCGTCGACACGGTAGCCGACCAGATCGCCATCGCCAAGCAGAAGGCGGGCATCGCGACGGCCGACGACGACGTGACCCTTGAGCGTTTCGAAGTCGTGCGCCACGAGAGCATCCCCCGTGGCTGATGCTCGTGACAGCGTCACCTGTCCTATCTGCCCTCATGCCTGCCGCCTACGCGAAGGGCAACGGGGGCTCTGCCGTGCTCGCGTAGCACGCGGCGGACAGGTGATCTGCGACAACTACGGCCGTATCACCGCGCTCGCGCTCGACCCGATCGAGAAAAAGCCGCTTGCGCGCTTCATGCCCGGCACCCAGGTGCTCTCGGTCGGCTCCTACGGGTGCAACCTGCGCTGCCCGTTCTGCCAGAACGCCTCGATCGCGACGGCCGATGCCGAATCTTGCTCATGGATGACGATCACGCCCGAAGAGCTCGTATCCCAAGCGCTGCGCCTGCGCACTCGCGGCAACGTCGGCATCGCCTACACCTACAACGAGCCGCTCGTCGGCTATGAGTTCGTGCGGGACTGCGCCCGACTCGCCCATAAAGCAGGACTCGTCAACGTGCTGGTAAGCAACGGCATGGTCAACGACGGGCCGCTGCAAGAGCTGCTGCCGCTCATCGACGCCGCCAACATCGACCTCAAGGGGTTCACGCGCACGTTCTATCGCTCGCTCGGTGGCGACCTCGATGCCGTCAAGCACACGATCGAGGCGATGGCCACCTGCCCAACCTGCCACCTTGAGGTGACCACGCTGATCGTGCCCGGAGAAAACGATACCGACGAGGAGATCGACGAGCTAGCGGCATGGCTTGCCGCCCTCGATCCCGCGATTCCCTACCACGTAAGCCGCTTCTTCCCGTGCTACCGCATGCAGGATCGCCCGCCGACGCCCGTGAGCACCGTCTACCGCCTGGCCGAGGTGGCGCGGCGACATCTGACGCACGTCTACACGGGGAACTGCTGATCGGGATCGGGCGGTACCTCCCGTCAGCCGCTGGGGCGCTCGACAGCCGTACGGCGGCCGCGCGCTGGTCGCATGTTGATCCTGCGGCGGCCGCATGTCGATCTCGCACCGGGCCCGATCGCGCGTCGATCGCATGCCGACCTCACGCCAGGTACGATCCCGCGCCGATCGCATGCCGATCGCATGCCGAGCCCGACCCCGCGCCTTGTCCAATTCCACCCGGCGCCTCCCCAGAGAAAAAAATCGCGCTGATTCTGGCAAGCTCGCACGGATGTACGCTCCACAAAGTCCCATGTAGTCTCTCGATACCGGTTTTTCGCTCTCGTTTAGCAACACAATGCCTTAATGTGTGGCCTAACGTAGGAATGCAGGAGGCGACGGGAGCGAACACCTGCGTACAGCCGAACGAACCTGCCAAAAACAGCAGGATTTTTTTCTCTGGGATTCGCCCAGCACCCTCCAAGCCCCGCAGCCCACACCAGAGGCCAGGACCGGCACCTCTCTCCCGGCGCCCACGCAGCAGCGACGATCAGCGATTCTCGATATGGCCGATGTTCTTGAGCTCGATCGAGATCATGCCGTTGGGCGTGCTGGCGAACTCGATGAAGTCCGGGTTGTGGACGTACTCGGAGAGGAACGTGATCTCAATGCCGGTGTCGGTGCGGATCTTGTGGTTGCGCACCACGCGCTCGGCCGCTTCCTTCTCCACATGCACGCGCTCGGGCAGCGCCTCGGCACTTGCCGCCTCCACGAAGCGCTCGCGCAGCGGCTCATCGCCAAACACCTCGCGCGCCAGGGCGTCCGAATCGATGTCGTCGCCCTGCGATGCCTGCTCGCTCACGTACGCCTTCGCCTTGGACAGCGCGACAGCCGAGTTGGCGCCGTACTCGTCGGCCACCTCTTCGACGATGCGCGTGATCTCACCGATCACCTCTTTGCTCGAAGCCTCCATCGAGCACTGCAAGAGGCCGTCGGGGATCAACCAACGGCGCTCGCCGGCGATCTCGCGCTCCTTGTCCTGGAAGGCGACCGTCAGGGTTTTCGCGTCGATCACGGCA
>CAVCDZ010000111.1:9570-11390 GCA_963601095.1 Oscillibacter sp. MSJ-31
ATAGGACGAGATCTTCTGCGAGGGGTTCGGAAGGATCGCATGATGGCGCTCGAAGCCGTTGTACGGCGTGCCGGCGTCGTCCGAGCCGACGGCATGCATGTACGCTTGGCGGCTCTCGAGGAGCAGCAGCGCGAAGTACCGGCGCGTCTGGCCGGAATACGAGGCCTCGATTTCCTCATCGGTTGCGCCGGCGGCAAGCTTCTCTTCGTCCTCGAAGTCGACGACCAAAAGATCGGTGGATTCCGATTTGCTCATACGCCCGAGCTCGCCAGCGATGAACTCCGCGATCTGGATCGACAACCCCATGAAGTCGCGCTCGCCGCGAAAGTAGGCGCTCAGCTCAGGAGCAAACAGGCTGTCGGGTGAGAATTCACCGCACATGTTGTCAAGATTCGTCAAGGCCTTACGCGCCATCTTGGTGACGTACCCCTTGGCAAGGCGGTCGTCGAGGTCAAGCTCCGTCTGGGAAAAGACGTTCACGCAAGACGTGAAGTCGAACACGTGCAAAACCGCATGATTGACGCGCAGCATAGGGATCCTTTCGACGAGACAACGCCCTCAAGGATAACAGAGCACACCGGGGCGCAAACGAATCCCTGCGGCTTTCCAGCACCCTGCTTCAAACAAGACGAGCAGAACCCCCCCGACTGCCTCAGCTGCCTCCCGCGATCATGCGTCATGCCTGCATCACGAGAAAAGCCCGGTCATTGGACCGGGCTTTCGGGCGGCGAGGAACGCAACCCAGGCGTTCCCCAACCAAAAAAGAGGCGAACACCCCGTTTGAACAGGGAGTTCGCCTCTGCTATTACCTGGTGGAGGCGCGGAGAATCGAACTCCGGTCCATACTAAACCATCAACGAGGCTCTACAAGCTTATTCTGTGATCAGGCTTCGGCTGCGCGCAGCCCACAGACAGGCCAAAAGCGCATCCTAGCGGGTTCAGTCTTAGCTTTGGCCATACCAGCTACGTGCCAAAGAGCATCCTCCTGAAAATAACACCGCACCCGGACCGGAGAAACACCGGGATTGGCGCGCAGACTTATGTTTATGCTGCGAGAGCGTACTGACGCTCAAAAGAAGTAGTTTTGCCAATTAACTTGACGGTACCCCTGTTTAACGTGGCGAGGAGACCACGACCTGCTCCTCGGATCCGACTTACCATGTCGAAACCAGTCGCCCCCATGCGTGGGGTTATTCCCCTGTGAAAGTGCTCCCGCTCTCATCAAGCGGATTATTCATTGTAGCTTGCGCGCCTGCAATGTCAAATCGCCGTCTCAAGCACAGCCCGCAGGAGCATATCATGCATGCGATGTCTCCTTCCGTCAGCTCGCCCGCAAGGCGACAGCCCCCGCCCATGAAAAGAGGGACCCCGAAGGGTCCCTCTCATTCAGCGAAAGGCAACGCGCGATCGACGTAGCACGTCCTACTTGTCAGCCAGGGCAGCCTGAGCAGCAGCCAAGCGGGCCAGCGGCACGCGATACGGAGAGCAGCTGACGTAGTCGAGGCCGATCTTGTAGAAGGTCTTCACGGAATCGGGGTCGCCGCCATGCTCGCCGCAGACGCCGCACACGATGTCCGGATTGCCCTTGTGGCCCAGCTCGACGCCCATCTTGACCAGCTTGGCAACGCCAGGGTCGACCGTCGCGAACGGGTTGTACGGCAGGATGCGCTCCGCGAGGTACTGAGCGATGAACTCAGCCTCGACGTCGTCGCGGGAGAAGCCGAAGGTGGTCTGCGTGAGGTCGTTGGTGCCGAAGCTGAAGAAGTCGGCCTGGGTGGCGATCTCGTCAGCGGTGACGGCAGCGCGCGGCAGCTCGATCA
>CAVCDZ010000111.1:11400-15704 GCA_963601095.1 Oscillibacter sp. MSJ-31
GCAGCGGCGGTCGCGATGGCGCGAACCTGCATCGTAGCCAGGATCGGGAACTTGATGGACAGGCGGCAGCCGCGCAGGCCGAGCATCGGGTTGGCCTCGCTCATCGCGTCAATCTGCTCCATGAGCTGGCGCTTCTTCTCGATGACGGCCGGGTCGCCGCCGGTTGCCTCGAGCTTGGCGATCTCAACGTCGAGGGCACGCGGGCTCTCGAGGAACTCGTGCAGCGGCGGGTCGAGCAGGCGCACGATGACCGGCAGGCCGTCCATGGCGCGGAACATGCCCAGGAAGTCGCCCGTCTGGGCCTTGAACAGGTCGGCGACGGCCTTCTCGCGCACCGCCTCGTCCTCGTTCAGGATGAACGTCTGGATGATCTGCTTGCGGTCGCCCAGGAACATGTGCTCGGTGCGGCACAGGCCGATGCCCTGCGCGCCGAACTTGCGAGCGAGCTCGGCGTCCTCGGGGTTGTCAGCGTTGGCGCGCACGCCCATCGTGCGGAACTCGTCGGCCCACTCGAGGATGGTGTCCAGGTCGCCGGCCAGCTCAGGCTGAACCAGTTCGACGGCGCCCAGCACGACGATGCCAGTCGTGCCGTCGAGCGAGATCATGTCGCCTTCCTTGATCACGATGTCGGTGCCGGTGATGGCAGCCTGCTTGGCCTCGGCATCGATCTTCAGCGCGTCGACGCCGCAGACGCAAGGAGCGCCCATGCCGCGCGCGATGACGGCGGCGTGCGAGGTCTTGCCACCATGAGAGGTCAGGATGCCCTCGGCGGCGATCATGCCGGCGAGGTCGTCAGGGGTGGTCTCCCAGCGGACCAGGACGGTCTTGCGGCCTTCCTTGGCAGCGGCGACCGCATCAGCGGCGGAGAACACGGCCTCGCCCACGGCAGCGCCCGGCGAAGCGTTCAGGCCCTTGGCCACCACGTCGTAGTCGGCCTTGACATCGAACTGCGGGTGCAGCAGCTGGTCGAGCTGCTCGGGGTCGACGCGGCAGACAGCCTCCTCCTTGGAGATCAGGCCCTCCTTCTCCATGTCGATCGCGATGTGGAGCGCGGCGGCGGCGGTGCGCTTGCCCACGCGGGTCTGCAGCATCCACAGCTTGCCCTGCTCGATCGTGAACTCGATGTCGCACATGTCGCGGAAGTGGTTCTCGAGGATGGTGAAGACCTCTTCCAGCTCGTGGCCGGCCTCTTCGAGGCCCGGAGTGGTCTTCAGATCGGCGATCGGGCTCGTGTTGCGGATGCCCGCGACGACGTCTTCGCCCTGGGCGTTGACCAGGTAGTCGCCGTAGAACTCCTTCTCGCCGTTGGCGGGGTTACGAGTGAACGCAACACCGGTGGCAGACGTGTTGCCCTTGTTGCCGAAGATCATCGACTGCACGTTGACGGCGGTGCCCAGATCGTCGGAGATCTTGTTCTGCTTGCGGTACAGGATGGCGCGCGGGTTGTTCCAGCTGCCGAAGACGGCCTCGATGGCCAGGCGAAGCTGCACATCGGGGCTCTGGGGGAAGGCGACCTTGCCGTCGACCACGAGGGCCGGGTACTCGGTCGCGGAAACGTTGTCGGAGAAGATGCCCTTGAAGGTCTCGACGAGCTCCTTCAGGTCATCGGCGGTGAGCTCGGTGTCGGAATCGACGCCGCGGTCACGCTTCATGAGGTTGATGGCGTTCTCGAACAGGTCACCATCGAGGCCCATCACGACGTTGGAGAACATCTGGATGAAGCGGCGGTAAGAGTCCCAGGCGAAGCGGGGGTTCTCGGTCTGCTTGATCAGGCCGTTGATCGACTGATCGTTCAGACCCAGGTTCAGAACCGTGTCCATCATGCCCGGCATGGACATGGGAGCGCCGGAGCGAACGGAGACGAGCAGCGGGTCCTCAGCATCGCCGATCTTCTTGCCGATGCGAGCCTCGAGGTCCTCGCGGTACTCTTCGATGGTGTCGAGCACGCCGTCGGGCCACGTGTTGTTGTCGTTGGCGTACTCCATGCAGGTCTGACAAGAGATCGTGAATCCGGGAGGAACCGGCAGGCCGATGTTGGCCATCTCCGCAAGGTTTGCACCCTTGCCGCCGAGGATCGCCTTCATGTTGGTGTTACCCTCGGTAACGTTCTTCCCATTTGCGTCCTTGCCGAAAGCGTAGACGCGCTTCAGTTGGTCAGTCACCTTTTCTCCTTAGACTAAACTTTCATCCGGGAATGCTATCCGAAGATTTGCGGATGAGCGCTTTCATAATAACGCAAAATCTCTTGCGACGTTTCTTCGATGGCGCGGTTATCAGTGCGTATGACGATGCATCCGAGCTTGCGCATCAGGGCGCGCGCATTCTCCAAATCTTGGTACACGCACTCCAAATCCGCGTATGAAGCGGCTACATTCGACGCGCTGCCCAGACGGCGCTTGCGGATGTCGGCGGAGATGATCAGACCGAAAAGCCGCGTAGGATCTACATCATAGATCTCCTTAGGCGGCTCGCTCTGGGGGTCGAGCGGCACATTGGCCACGCGATAACCCAGCTGCGAGAGGTAGATGGACAGCGGCGTCTTCGACGTGCGAGACACGCCGATCAGCACGATGTCGGCCTCGGTAAGGTCTTGGGGATTGCGCCCGTCGTCGTGCGAGATCGTGAATTCCATCGCGTCGATGCGACGGAAATAGTACTCGTTGACCGAGTGGATGGCGCCCGGCGCGTCGATCGGGTCGCGCCCCGTCGCGCGCGACAGCGCCCCAAGCGCATCGCCCATCAGATCGACCGCGATGATGTCGTCGGCGTTCTCATCGGCAAACGCCCGCATACAGACGCGCATCTTCGACGACACGAGGGTGTAGAACAGCACGAACGGCACGCGGGAGTCGGCCTTATGGAGCTCGAGGTGCGATTCGACGTCGGCGAGCATCTCCTCGCACGAGGAGACGCGCGGCAGGATCTCGATCGCCGGGTCGTACACCCCGAAGCTCGCCGAGACGGCGCGCACGACGGTCTGCGCGGTGGCGCCGACCGAGTCGGAGACCACATGCACGGTCGGGAAGTCGGCAGAGGGCTTTCCCTGGGTGATCCACTGTTGCATACGTTTGATCCTTTCTCTGCGCGGGGCTCGCTCGCAGGTGCGGCGCACGGCGCGGGGCGGCTCGCGGGCTGCGCGGACGAGGGCGCAGCACAGGGCGGATGTAATGCGCAGGCTACGCGCCTCCCCCGCCCCAACAAGAAGGCGCGACCCCTCATCGGAGCCGCGCCTTCAACCAGCGCTTATTTCTTCTTGGACAGCAAGGAGAAGTCGGCCACGTGGGCGAACACCTCCACGAAGCGGTTGAGGATCCGCAGGCGGTTCTCGCGCAACGCCTGATCCTCGTCCATGATCATGACCTGCTCGAAGAACCGGTCGATCGGCGCGCGCAGCGCTGCCAAGTCACCGAGGGCCGCCGCATAGTCGTCGGCCTCGAGCGCGGCAGGCACGCGCGATGCCGCCTCGCGCACCGCGCTCACGAGAGCACGCTCGTCCTCGCCGAGCAGCGACTCGTCCACCTCGGTGCCAAGAGCCGCATCGCGCAGGTTGTTGGCGCGTGCGTAGGCCGTGGCGAGGTTGTCGAACACCTCAGGCTGGTCTTTGCGGGCCGCCTCGAGCGCCTCGGTGCGGCGGATCAGCACGACCGGCTCCTGCACGCCGGCTGCCAGCACGGCGTCGATCGCATCGACCGAGCGCCCGGCGTCTTTGAGCATCACGCGCGTGCGAGTGATGAAGAAGTCGATCACCTCTCCGCGCACGGCGGCCGAATCGAACTCGATGCCGGCAGCGGCATACGAGGCCAGCGCCACGTCGATGGCCGGCACGAGCGCCACGTCGAGGCCAGAGCGGCCCTCGGTCCCGGCGAGCATCGTCACGATGCCGATCGCACTGCGGCGCAGGGCGAACGGGTCGGACGAGCCAGTCGGGCCCTGCCCCACCGCGAACAGGCCGCAGATGGTGTCGAGCTTGTCGGCCACGGCGACCACCTCGCCCACGGCGGTGTCGGGCACCGCGTCGCCGGCGAAGCGGGGACGGTAGTGCTGCTCGATGGCCTGGGCGACGCGCGGCGCCTCGCCGCTTGCCGCGGCATAGTAGGATCCCATGATGCCCTGGACGCTCGTGAACTCGACGACCGCGCCGGTGACCAGGTCGGCCTTGCACAGGCGGGCGGCGCGCACGGCGTCGGCGGCGTCGGTGCCCACCAGACCCGCATCGGCGGCCAGGTGAGCGGAAAGCGCCTCGATGCGGCGCGTCTTGTCGAGCATGGTGCCCAGCTTCTCCTGGAACACGACCTCGCCCAGAC
>CAVCDZ010000112.1:0-3017 GCA_963601095.1 Oscillibacter sp. MSJ-31
GACGGCCGTGGGCGAATCGAAGCCGGCGGCCGGCACCCCGGACAGGCGCGACTTGAAGTCGGGCGAGGCCATCACGCACAGGACCGCCTGGCCCTGGGCGTTGTGGTCAAGGCGCAGGCGAACGGCGGGCAAGTCGAGCTCCCCCACCGTGGCGACCATGAAGTAGTTGGCGTCCTCGCGCGCCGGGGAGGTGAACACGAGCGTCCCCAAGCCCGGCATCGCAGGCGTGCCATGGCGCTGGTTCAGCATCTCGATGAAGCGAGCGAACTCGGGATCGCGCGAGCGGCCCACGCCCAGGTCGGCCATCGTCGCGATGGCGCCGTCGAAGCCTACCAACGAGCGATAGTCCATGCGCTCGAGCGAGGCGGTCGCCTCGGCGGGAGGCTTCATCTGGGCTGCGGCGAACGCTGCCGTCGTCGGCATCGCCTCGGCAGCCGCAGCGCTCGGAGGCTCAGGGGCATCAGGCTGCTTGGCGGCCTTCTTGCCATGCAAAGGCAGGGTGCCCGCCAGCTCGGCAGGATCGATCTTCACGCCGGTATGGAGCGGGTTGCCCTTCTCGTCGCGCGGCACGTCCTCGTCGTCGTCATGCCCCTCGAAGCGGCACAGGATATCGGGCATCGCGCCCAAGAGATCCTGGTTGACCATGTCGGCCATGTCCTCGATCGCGTCGCGATCGAAGCCGTACTCCTCAAGCTTGTCGAAGGCCAGGCGCTGCAGCTCATCGGCATGGCGCGCCACTTCCTCCGGCCCCCAGAACGGCTCGAGCTTCTCAAAGATGTATTCGGCCAAAGAGCGCTGCTTGGTGTCCACGGCGAGTTTCCAGGCCGCGTCCATGCCGGCGATCGCCTCGTCGCTGGGAACGAGATGTTCCTGAAGCGCACGCTCGTAAGCTGCAAGATAGAGATGAATGCCCAGGATGTCGTCTCCCGACTCCACCGCTGAAGCCGCACGTTGAAGGTAGGCGGCCGAAGAATTGGGGCTGTCCGGGAACGGAGCGCCCTTGGAGTTAGGTCCTTCGTTCATCATCGTGCACCTCCTCGTTGCCTTGTCCGCATCGGTTGCTGCACCGAAATGCGAGTCCTCTACTGACAGATGATTGTAATCCCCTGATCGGCCGGAGAACATACCACCGAAACCGATTCGTTAAATTCCCATAGGGTTCCTGTACAAACGGGCGTACGGCGCACCGCGTACCGCCCGAAACGATGCCGTTTGCCGCGCAGGAAAAGCCGACGGCCCGCTGCGAGATCCGCACGGCTCAAGCCGGCAGGTGTGCCTCAGGCTGACGGCACCGCGCTCACGCGATGGCGCGTGCCCTCGCAGCGGTGCTCATGCCCGCCTGGCAAGGCTGCCAGAAAGGCGTCGTGCGCCTACCACTTGAGAATGGTCCAGCCGCGCGCCTTGGCATAACGGCGCAGCGGGCGATCGGGAGAGACGGCAAAGGCGTGCTCGGCCATCGAGAGCATCGGCTCGTCGGAATGGTGATCGCCGTAGGCGCAGACGATGCGCCAGTTTCCCTCGCCGAAGCGCGCGTTGGCCTCGCGGTTGATGACGACGGCCTTCTCCTCGCCCTCGACCGGGACGCCGTCCACCTCGCAGGTGTAGCGACCCGCTTCGTCGGTGGCCATGCGCGTGGCGAAGACGCAGGTGTAGTCGTGGTGCGTGGCAGCCTGGCGGATGAGAGGCTCGAACGTGGCCGTCACGGCCCAGACCTCGCGCCCGGCGGCGCGATGGCGGGCGATCTCCTCATCGATCTTCGGGCGGAAGAGACGCTCGATGCGCTCGTCGTAGAACTTCTTGAGGAAGGCGTCGACCTCTGCCTTGTCCTCGCCCTCGAACGACGAGAACACCGCGCCGCGCACCCAGCTCTCGTTTTGAGGGAGACGCAGCTTGTAGGCGATGCCCCAGAGCAGGATGCGCGCGAGAGCCCGCTTCTTCAGAAGCTTCTTGTGGCGCAGATAGCGAACGAGGATGACCGGCGAATTGCCGTCGATGCAGGTACCGTCGAAATCGAACGCGACGATCTCGACCGGCGTGCCTTGAGGCGTAGACGCCATGTTCACCTTCTCCCTCGCTCTGGCGGATCCCCTGATATGCCGAACGGCGCCTTGAGGCGCGCACGGCCTTGCCCACTATAGCACCTTCGCGCGCCAAAGGGCGCAGGCGACGATAAGGTGCAACCTCGCTCTTACGAAGAGGCGCATCCGAGTTAAGAGGAGCCCTTGGCCAAGAGCGCGCCCCGGCAAAGAAGCATCCCTCGGAAGAGAGAAGCGCACCTCTCCCATAAAACAACGAAGCTCCCTTTCGGGAGCTCCGTGCATCAACAAGATGGCGGGATGTACGGGACTCGAACCCGCGACCTCCGACGTGACAGGCCGGCGCTCTAACCAACTGAGCTAACACCCCGTGCTTCAGCAGCGAAAGCTAGTATACAGGAAAAACAAGGCCACGCAAGCTTATTTTTTACCTTTTTTCCGACCCGGCCTCAGGGAGCGGAAGACCACGCCCGCCGCGTTCTGCGCAACCGGCGCCGCAGCGTCGAGCGCCGCACCCGCCGCCGTGCGCGCTGCCGGTCCCACGACGGCAGCGACCGCCTTGACCGACGGCTGGCTGCGCACCGTTTCGGTGACGTCGGCGGCGGTGGAGACCGCCTTGCTCACGACCGAGGCTAGACCGGCGATGTCGCCGCCTCCCTCGAAGTACTGGATGGCCGCACGGCCGATAGCCTGCGTGCCGGCAAAGCCCATGGTGCCCTTGATGGCCCAGCCAAGCGCCGGCACCGCGCCGGCGAGCTGACGGGCGACGCCGCGCCAGACGAAGGCGTTGAGCAGCACGCCGGCAAGCTCTTTGATGCGATCGGCGGAAAGCGGCTGCCCGTAGGCGGCGGCGATCTGCAGAACCATCTTGGCCTGATTGGCCGTCATGACCGGCATGTCGGCGCCGGGGATGAACACGACGACGCCCACGCCGGCGTTCTGCCATGAGGTGGCGCGCACAGCCTCGTAGGCGAGCGGGCG
>CAVCDZ010000113.1:0-3910 GCA_963601095.1 Oscillibacter sp. MSJ-31
GCTTAAAGGGTCGAAGCATGCCTCCCAGGCAAGTCTTGGGCATCCTGGGCAGGCGCAAGCATGGAAGGATCAAGGCGGCCCTGAGCGACTCTCGCGGGTCTGAGAAGCAGCAGAAGCCCACCGGACGCGCGGCCCCGCAAAAGCAAGAGGGCGGCCCCGCGCGGGGACCGCCCTCTTCACTCCAGGAAGCGTAACGCCTACAGGCGGCCTCGGCGACGCAGCGCCAAGCCAGCGCTTGCAGCCGCTATGGCAGCAGCAGCCGCAGCACCGCCCGCAACTCCGCCAAGGTCGTCGCTCGTCTTAGGCGAGGCCTTGCCCTGGGCACCGTTGTCGGCATTTTGAGCACCATTGCCGTCGTCAGAGCCGTTGTTGTCGGGGCCCGGCGTCTTGCCGGCACCCTGGTTCTCGCCGGAATCCGGCGTCGTGCCAACCGACTTCCACACCGCGTACAGCGTGACCGTCGCATCCGCATCCGCCGTCAGGTTGTTCACCTCGGCAGCATCCTGGTACACAACCGAACCGTTCGGCTCGGTGGCCCACCCCTCAAAGGTGTAGCCTGCACGGGTAAACGCGCCCTTGGTCAGCGTGAGCGCCTGATCGTAGCGCGCCTGCTGATCGGTCATCGAACCCGTGACGCCCGTTGCGTTCGGATCGAAGTGAATCGCATAGCTGTTGGCTTCCCACTTAGCGCTCAGCGCTACCGGGCCGTCAACCACGTCGTTGTCGAAGTCCCACGCCGTGTCCGAGCCTGCGGCATACCAGCCGGTGAGGGTATAGCCCGTCTTCACCGGATCGGCAGGACGAGTGATCTTGTCGCCCTTGTTGACGGCCTGCGCAGCCGGATCAGCATCGCCGCCGGCGGCGTCGAAGGTCACCTCGTACTGGTCGACGTAGGTGACCTCAGCCTTGAAGTGAGCCTTCACCTGGTCGTTGACCGCATAGTCGTAGGTCACCACGATCGGCTGCGGGTCGGTGCCGGGAGCCGGAGCCGGCACGGTGAACGTGCCCGCCTGCGCGTCGAAGTCAACGCCTTGCACATTGCTCACGCGGGACGGGTCCATAGCGCCTGCGCCAAGCGAGCTCAGCTTGAGCTGGCCGTTCGGGGCGAGCGCCTTGTACTCGTACGGATTATCCGAGGCGCCGTCGGAATCGAAGTCGAAGCGCGACTGCGGAATCCCGTCGGGAATGTTGATGTAGCTCATCGGATTGCCCCAGGCCTTCACGGCAGACATCTTCGGGTTGGCGGTAACGTCAAGCGAGGTCATGTCATTGCCGAAGACCTCAAGCCAGAACAGATCCGGCATCTGGGACACGTCGATGCTGGTCAGGTGATTCGTGTGGGCGAACAGCGAACGGATGGCGTGGCACTGCGACAGATCGATGGACGTCAGCTCGTTGGAGTGAACGCTCACCGTCTCCAGCTTGGGGTTGTGGGTAAGATCAAGCGTCGTGAGGTCGTTGCCCGACAGGTGAATCAGCGTCAGCTCGGGGTTATGGGACAGATCGATCGAGGTCAGGTTATTGCGCATGCAATAGAGCTTCTTAAGCTTCTCGTTGTGGGACACGTCGATCGAGTCCAGGCCGCAGCCATCGGCTGACAGGAACTCCAGGTCGGAAAGCATCGAGACGTCGATCGTTCCAAGTTTAGCGTTGTTGTCGACCCACAGCTCCGTCAGCTTCGGCGTCTTGTTGAAATCGATCGAGCTCAGATCGCACGAGGTGACGTTCAAGTAGGTCAGGTTCTTGAAGATCTCGATGCCGGTGAGGTCTTTGACCACGCCGCCGAACTCGCCCATGGTTCCGTTAAGAGTGATGGCCGTGAGCTTGGAGATCTCTTCATCGGAAAGAATGTCGTTGCCGCCCGCAGCATAGGAGTTGACCCACTCGCGGAAGTACTGATCGGGGAAATGCGCTTCGTCGACCGGAATGCCAACCTCAGGAACGTTCTCCTTCCACACCGCGTAGAGCGTAACCGTAGCGCCGTCCTCCTCGGTCAAATTAGAGAACTGGGCGTACGAGGGGATCTCAACCGCGCCGTCGGGCGTGGTCGACCAGCCCTTGAACTCATGGTCGGCCCAGGTGAAGGCATTGCGGCTCGGATAGTTCTTCTGATCATAGGTGCAAGCCTGATCGGTCATCGTGCCCTCGCCGCCGTTGGCATCGTAATGCACGGTGTAGGTGTTGGCGCGCCACTTGGCCGTCAACTTGACCGCCTGGGTCACCTCATCGTTAGCGAAGTCCCACGCCGGCGTCGCATCGGCGCCGTTGGCGTCAAACGACACCGCATACGTCGTCGTGCCGCTCTGCGTCGGGTTGAGCTGGAACTCGCCCGACACGCCGTCGCTCATCGCATAGGTGTAGGTGATCGGCGTGCCCGCCGCAACACCGGACAGAACGCCGGTAGAAGCATCGAGCGTCGCGCCCTTGAGGTTGCTCACCCGCGAGAAGTCCATGTTAGGATAGGCAGCCTTGAGATCGAACGTGTCGCCGCTCACCTCGATCGTCGCAGCGCCTACGTACGCCGCGCCACCAGTGTCGACCTGCGTCACCTTCGTGTGGGACAAGTCAAGGTAGGCCAGGCTCGTGCCGCCGATCGTGAGGCTGGCAAGTGCCGTCGTGCTGGAAAGGTCGAGCGAGGTCAGCGAGGTATGCCCAAGATTAAGCGAGGTCAGCGCCGTCAGGCCCGAAACGTTGAGCGAAGTCAGAGGGTTGCCGCTCAGATCGACGGTCGCAAGCCTCGTGTTGGAGGAAAGATCGAGGTCAGAGATCGCCATCGAAGCAGCCTTGAGCTCCTTCAGGTTCTTGAAGTTCTCGATGCCCTTGAGGGACTTGACGGTGTCGTAGGTGTTAGACAGGTCGATGAACGTAGCGCCATCGGCATCCTTCTGGCTGATCTTGTCGTAGTCGCCCGAGATGTAGTAGTAGATGTAGTCGCGGAACGCCGCATCGGGGAACGTCGCCTCGTCAAGAGGAATCCCGTCTTCAGCAGCCGCAACGCTCGCAAGGGAGGGTGCATCGGTGGCAGCGTCCGAAGCAGTCGACTTCTGATCGTCCTCGGATACCGTCTGCGCCTTTTCGGGCTCGTCGGCATAGGCTCGCGTCGCCGCATAGGGGACCGCCGGCGTCAACGACGCCGCCAAGGCAACCGCCACTACGCCTCCCATCGCCTTGCCCGCCAAACTCTTGTGCATAGTAGTCCTTTCTGAGAAGGAACGCACCTCTCCCCTTGCACGACAAGACGGACAGATGGATTACCCCTCAACGCGACAGGGCATAGTTAGCCCCGTCATATAAAAGTTAACGGCGCTAAACTTATCATCCATACGCGAGGGCCATTCATAGCTCATGCCCGTGCGTTTCATAGGTGATTGAATGTGTATAGCGGTATAGCAGGTCAAAGGGCACAGACGGCGCTAGACGTGCGCGGGTGCGCGAAATGCTATCTTCGGCGAGCGGTCGCACGGGAGGGTAAACGGCGCCGCACGTGACGCTCTTTATATACGGAGCGAAGGAATTTGTCGGCCTTTTATGGAGCCCAACCCACAAGGAAAAACAGGCCGATCCGCTGGATCGCCACGCCGCGCTACCGCTCTACGCCGCGTCCCCTTAGGGTTCACCACACCCTTCTTATGAGGTTTCTTAATAAGGCTCATCAGTCACTGCTGCGCATTCCGGTGACTCAACCATCGCTTGATGGTTGAGCACATCTGTCCCATGCAAGTACCAGCTATGACCATCTCGCCCACCGCAGGTCACGAGCCGCTTCATCCCTTGGACGACAGCCGACCGCATCCCTTACCCGACCGCTCGCCCTCACCGCTCCACGTCCGCGCAAGCCAGCCGCACACCACCTGATCACCCTGGCCCCGGCCAACGCCCACCCGCTCTCCCGCGCCGTCCAGGCAAACCC
>CAVCDZ010000114.1:0-1372 GCA_963601095.1 Oscillibacter sp. MSJ-31
CGACGTAGGACTCGAGCGGCGCCTTGAGGTCCTCGTCGTAGAAGAACTTCGCGTCGAAGAGGCGGGCGCGCACCACGCGCTCGTTGCCGTCGACGATCGTCTCCTCGCACGCCGGATCGCCGTTGCTCACGACGATAAAGCGGTTCGTCAGCTTGCCGGCGGCGTCGTAGAGCGGGAAGTAGCGCTGGTGCATGAGCATCGCGTCGACGATGATCTCCTCGGGAACGCGCAGGAACTCCTCATCGAACGTGCCCACCATCACCGTCGGGTACTCGGCGAGGTTGGTCACCTCGACGAGCGTCTTCGGCGGCAGGACCGCGGTGTAGCCGGTCTGGGCCTCCGCCTCAGCGACGCCTGCGCGGATGACCTGCTCGCGCTCTGCCTCGGTGGGAACGACGTACGCGGCGCGCACGACGTCGACCAAGTCGTCGGCGCTGGCCACCTCGAAGGGACCGGGGGCCAGGAAGCGATGGCCGCGCGTGGCGCGCCCGGCGCTCAGGCCGGCGAACGTGAAGTCGATCACCTCGTCGCCGAACAGGGCCACCAGCCAGCGAATCGGGCGGGAGAAATACTCGGTCTCGGCGCCCCAGCGCTGCGACTTGGGCCACGAGATGCCGCGGACGATGCCGTCGAGCACCGCCGGCAGTAGGGTGGCCACCTCGACGGCAGGCGTGGTGGTGCGGGCGTAGACGTAGCCGTCCTCGACCACGAGGTCGGCCGCATCGATGCCCTTGCCGCGGGCAAAGCCCTGAGCGGCTTTGGTGGGATTGCCGTCGGCATCGAAGGCGATCTTGGCCGACGGGCCCTTGAAGACCTCGTTCTTCTCCTCGGTCGCCGCCGGGATGCCGTGGGCCACCACGATCAGGCGGCGAGGAGAGGAGTACACCTCGACGTCGCCGTGCGGTATCGCCGCGTCGTCGAGCAGGCGGGGCACCAGCGTGCCGAGCTGCTTGGTGGCGTTGGCCAGATCGAATGCCGGGATCTCTTCAGTGCCGATCTCGAAAGCAAGCGTGCGTTCAGCCATCGTTACTCCCCCTTTTCCTCAGCGGCGCGTGCGAGGGCCTCTTCGCCCGCCACGTGCTCCAGATACGCGGCGCAGCAGGCCTTGGCGATCGTGCGCACGCGCAGAATGTAGGCCATGCGCTCGGTGGCGCTGATCACGCCGCGCGCATCGAGCAGGTTGAAGGCATGCGAGCACTTCAGCACGTAGTCGTATGCCGGAAGCGGCAGGCCGGCCTCGAGGGCGCGGCCGCACTCGGCCTCGTAGCGATCGAACTCGCCGAACAGAAGCTCGGTGTCGGCCACCTCGAAGTTGTAGGCAGAAAACTCGCGCTCGTTTTCCAGGAAGACGTCGCCGTAGGTGAACACCGTG
>CAVCDZ010000114.1:1382-35129 GCA_963601095.1 Oscillibacter sp. MSJ-31
TCGTAGACCGAATCGACGCCCTGGATGTACATGGCAAGGCGCTCAAGCCCGTAGGTGATCTCGGAGGGCACCGGGCGGCACTCGAAGCCGCCGACCTGCTGGAAGTAGGTGAACTGCGTCACCTCCATGCCGTTGAGCCAGACTTCCCAGCCCAGACCCCAGGCACCGAGCGTCGGGCTTTCCCAGTCGTCCTCGACGAAGCGGATGTCGTGGCGCGCCGGGTCGATACCGATGGCGCGCAGGGAGTTGAGGTAGAGGTCCTGCACGTTGTCAGGCGAGGGCTTCAGCAGCACCTGGAACTGGTAGTAGTGCTGCAGGCGGTTCGGGTTCTCGCCGTAGCGCCCGTCGGTTGGGCGGCGGCACGGCTGAACGTAGGCCGTCTTCCAGGTGGCCGGGCCGAGGCTGCGCAAGGTCGTGGCCGTGTGGAACGTGCCCGCGCCCACCTCATTGTCGTACGGCTGCATGATGACGCAGCCCAGATCTGCCCAGTAGCGCTGAAGACGCAGGATCATGTCCTGGAAGGTCAGCGTCTCAGGGGAAGGTACTGCCGTCCCCTCCTCAACGTGCGTGCTCATATAACTCCTTGGTCGTGTTCGGACTCGTGTTGATGCGAAACATCAGCCCAGAAGGCCGACGTGATTCAGTGGCCAGTAGGTCAGGACTGCCTTGCCGAAGATAGTGTCGACCTTGACCGGGCCGAAGAAGCGTGAGTCGGACGAGTTCTCTCGGTTGTCGCCCATGACCCAGACGCAGCCAGCGGGCACCGTCGTCGGATAGCTGATCGACACGTTGCCTGCGGTCTTGGAAAGCGGATAGGAAGAACCCTGCGCATAGGGCTCCGCGACCGGCGCGCCGTCGATGTAGACGACGCCGCCGCGCATGTCGACGGTTTGCCCCGCCGTGGCGATCACGCGTTTGACCAGCACGCGCGAGGGCGTCTGGAGGTCTGAGAAGACCACGATGTCGTCTGTTTGGGGCGAGGAGAAATGGTAGCTGACCTTCTCGGCGAAGATCATGTCGCCCGACATGATGGTGGTTTCCATGGATCCGGTGGGAACCTCGAACGGCTCGGCCACGTATTGACGGATGCCCCAAGCCGCCGCCAGCACGATGACGACGCAGAGAGCGAAGCTGAGGAACCTGCGTATGATGCCCGGCTCACGGCCGTCGGCATGCTGTCCCGAATCCACTGCCATCCCTTCTCTACGGGGCTCGTCAAGCCAGCAGAGGGCCCGCCTCTGCCAAAAGAGGCGCCGCAGCGATGTTCACGCGGCGCACAATGTTCTCATGATAGACCAATTCAGCAGGCGCCGTGCTCGTCGGCACGAGAATCCAAGAATTCCTTCTCATCGGGCGTGAGGTTGGCACGAGCCAGCAGGTCGGGGCGCCAGCGCTGGGTACGGATGAGGCTCTCGCGACGGCGCCAGGCGTTGATCTTGGCGTGATGGCCCGACAGCAAGATCTCGGGCACGTCCATGCCGCGAAAAGAGGCCGGGCGCGTGTACTGCGGATACTCGAGTAGGCCGTCGTAGAAGCTCTCGTCGACGGCGCTCCCCTCGTCGCCGAGCACCCCGTCAAGACGGCGCACCACGGCGTCGATGACGACCATGCTCGCCAGCTCGCCGCTCGTGAGCACGTAGTCGCCGAGCGATATCACCCGATCAGCAAGGGTGTAGGCGCGCTCATCGATGCCCTCGTAGTGACCGCAGATGAAGAAGAGGTGCGGCTTGCGGGCGAGCTCGAGCGTGAGCGCATCGTCGAACACGTCGCCGGTGGGCGACAGGAAGATGACGTAGGGGCGCTCGTCGGCGGCTGCGAACAGCTCGTCGGTCGCCTCGAAGATGGGCTCGCACTTCATGACGAGCCCTTGGCCGCCGCCGTACGGCTCGTCGTCGGTGGTGCGATGGCGATCGTGCGTCCAATCGCGCAGGTCGTGGGCCGTGAAGTCAAGGATGCCCTTCTCTTGGGCGATGCGCATGATCGACTCGTTCATCACCGAGTCGTAGCACTGGGGAAACACCGACAGGGTTTCTATCTTCACTGAGAGCTCCTAAAGGTCGAGCAGGCCTTGCGGCACGTCGACGGAAACGACGCGGGCAGCGGGATCGACCGAGACGATGAACTCGTCGACAAACGGGATCAGCACCTCGAAGTCCTCGCCGGCCCCCTCGTCATCGAGGTGGTCGCGCTCGACGACGAGCAGCGGGTGCGCCGGGTTGTCCTCGATGCGCGCGATGCGGCCGATGCGGCCAGCCGCGGCGTCGGACACGACGAAGCCCACGACGTCGAGCGTGGACGGCTCGGCATAGCCTTCCGGCAGGTCGGCGGTGCGCACCAGGCAGAAATGGCCCTCCAGGCGCTCGGCGTCGGTGCGCGTGGCGATGGCGTCGAACGTCACCACGAAGCGATCCTGCGCAGTCTGCTCGACGAAAGCGACGTGCGCCGCGCGCGGCATGCGCAGCACCGGCGGCACGAAGGTGACTTCCATGCCGGGTTCAAGCAAAAAAGGAAGACCCTCCGTCGCGCGGACGGAAAGTCCTCCTTCGTTGTTCTTCGCCTTGATGAGGGCGGCGACGTTGGCCCAGGGCTTTGCAGCGCTCATGGAACGACGTCTAATCTTCGATCAGCTCGACCTCGACGGCCAAGCCGTTGCGGGAACCGGCAGCGCGCGACAGGGTGCGAATCGCCTTGATCACGCGGCCCTGACGGCCGATGACCTTGCCCGCATCGGAATCGGCGACGCGGATCTCGACGAGAAGCGACCCGTCCTCCGTATCGGAAGAGACGACCTCGACGGCGTCGGGATCGTCGACCAGAGGAAGGACCAGGGTGCGGACCAACTCGGAAATGTCTACGCGCTCGTCATCCATGGTTATGCGTTGTTGCGCTGAGCCTCAACCAGGCGCGCAACGGTATCGGTGGGCTTAGCGCCGTCGGCGATCCACTTGTCAACCTTCTCGAGGTCGAGGGTCACGGCAACCGGATCGGTGCACGGGTTGTAGGTGCCGACCTGCTCAATGTAGCGACCGTCGCGACGGGCGCGAGAGTCGGCAACGACGATACGGTAATAAGGGGCCTTTTTAGCGCCGTGGCGGGCGAGGCGGATCTTGACTGCCATCGAGTGGTACTCCTTCTATCTTGTGGAGCGGCCCGATGCCTGCTGGCAAGATCGGGTCGCAAAACAGCGATTTGATATTCTACATCTTAAAGTGCGAGTCATCAAGGCCGCCCATCATGCCCTGCATCTTCTTCACATCGGCCATGGTCAGGCCGCCCATGCCGGGTATGCCGCGACGCTTGCGCTTCTTGTTCTTGCTGCCCTTCTTGCTGCGGGACTTGCGGTTGCTCGGCGCGGCGCCGTCGGCGGCCATGAGCTGGCGCATCATGCGCTTGGTGTCGTTGAACTGCTTGAGCAGCTGGTTGACCTGGAACACCTTCACGCCGGCGCCGGCGGCCACGCGGGCCTTGCGCGAGCCGTTCAGGATCTCGGGATGCTCGCGCTCGCGCCTGGTCATCGAGCTGATGATCACGACCATCTGGTCGAGCGCATGCTCGTTGACTTGGCCTTCGCGCATCGCCTTGTCGCCGCCGGGTAGGGCGCTGACGAGCTTTTGGATGCCGCCCATCTTGCCGATCTGCTGCTGCATGGTGAGGAAGTCGTTCAGGGTGAGGTTGCCGCGCGACATGCGCTCGGCCTCCTCCGCCTCGATCTCTTCGGCCTTGATGCGCGAGGCGCTCTCGATGATCGACACGACGTCGCCCATGCCGAGGATGCGCTTGGCCAGGCGATCGGGATGGAACTCTTCGAGGGAGTCGGGCTTCTCGCCCGACGAGATGAAGGCGATCGGCTTGCCGGTGACCTGCTTGATCGACAGAGCGCCGCCGCCGCGGGCGTCGCCGTCCATCTTGGACATGATGACACCGTCGAAGTCGACGCGATCGGCGAAGCTCTTGGCGACGTTGACGGCGTCCTGGCCGGTCATGGCGTCGACGACCATGTAGATCTGGTCGGGCTCGACCGCTGCCTTGATGGCCTCGGCCTCGGCCATCATCTCCTCGTCGACGTGCAGGCGGCCCGCCGTGTCGATGATGACCACGTCGCGCAGCGAGTCGATGGCGTCGCGGACGCCCTCTTTGGCGATCTGCACCGGGTCCTTGATGTCGGAGCGGTACACGCGCACGCCGATCTCGCCGCCGAGCGTTTGCAGCTGGTCGGCAGCGGCGGGACGGTAGACGTCGCAGGCCACGAGCAGCGGCTTATGGTTCTGCTCCTTGAGGCGATAGGCGAGCTTGGCGGCTGCCGTGGTCTTGCCGGAGCCCTGCAGGCCGACGAGCATGATGACGTTGGGGATGCGGCTCGTGAGCGTGAGCTTCACGCTGTCGCGGCCCAAGAGCTCGGTGAGCTCGTCAAGGACGATCTTGACGACGTTTTGGGCCGGCGTGAGCGAGTCCATGACCTCAGCCGTGAGACAGCGCTCCTTGGTGCGCGCGATGAACGACTTCACCACTTTGAAGTTGACGTCAGCCTCGAGCAACGCCATGCGGATCTCGCGCATGGCGGCGTTGATATCGTCCTCGGACAGGCGGCCCTTGCCGCGCAGGCCGCTGAAGATGCCTTGCAGTTTGTCGGAAAGAGAGTCCAGCATAGGTGGGTACTCCTCGGTCGATGCCTTGTGTGCGTTCCGATCGATTATAGCCCACGCACACGCCCGGGCCACCGCGCGCGGTGCAGGCCCCACAATGCCGCCAGGTCATGTGGGGCGATGGCACGAGACGAGACTTCATACGATCCGCGCCCCTCCGGCACCCTCCTACCGGCGCATGTTCGGGATCATGGTCACGGAGACCTACTTTTAAGACAGAAAGAGGCGCGAAAGGACCGAAAACTGGGCTCAGCTCCCCTTGCAAAGCTCTCATAGAAGGCAGCGCCGGCGTCAAACTGCCCACATCGCAAGGTTTGTCCATCAATAAGAGCCGCAAACACAAGCGAGATGTCATAAAAGTCACCCTTCGTGACCATGATCCCGTTCAGGCACAGCATTAATCTCAAAACAAGGGAGGCGGGGCCTGTAGACCCCGCCTCCCTCTTACACAAAAAGCTCGTGTCTATTTGCGACGATTCCAGAAATGGCGCTTCTTCGGCTTTTCCGGCTCGGGCTCGGGCTCTGGCTCAGGCGCCGGTTCCTCGGCAGCTTCAGCCTCCCCCGGCATAGGCTCCATCGCAGGGATGACCGGCGTCGCGCCTGCGGCGATCTCAACCGGTACCGCGTCCTCATCGGCATCCGCCGGCTCGCCCGCGTCCGGCTCCTCGTCGGGGGCATCCTCCGAAGTCGGCTCAGGCTCAGGCGCATCGTCGGCAGGAGTCTCGCGCTCGGGCAGCTCATCGGCCTCACGATCGTCGAAGCTGCCGATCAGAGCATGCGCGAAGTCGTGGGCGTCGAAGTCTTGCAGATCCTCGACCGCCTCGCCGACGCCGATCTTGTAGATAGGCAGTTCCAGCTCGTGCGAGATCGCAAGCGCGATGCCGCCCTTTGCCGTGCCGTCGAGCTTCGTCACGATCAACCCGTCCAGATCGAGCGCGCGGTTGAACTCCCGCGCCTGCTGCAGGCCGTTTTGGCCCGTCGTCGCATCAATGACGAGCAGCGTGGCCACCGGCATCTGCGCCCGCTTGCGCACGACGTTCACGACCTTGGAAAGCTCGCGCATCAAGTCGTCCGACGTGTGAAGACGACCCGCCGTATCGATCAGCACGAGGTCGGAGCCTTCCTGCTCGGCGCGCTCGATCGTCTCGTAGCACACACTCGCCGGGTCGCTGCCGCGCTCGCGCGTGACGATCTCGACGTCGGCGCGCTCAGCCCAAACCTCAAGCTGCTCGATGGCCGCTGCGCGAAACGTGTCGGCGCTGCCCAGCAGCACCTTGCGACCCGCCGCATGGGCCTCGGCCGCGACCTTGCCCACCGTCGTGGTCTTCCCTGCCCCGTTGACGCCCACGAACAGCACCAGCTGCGGGCTCTGGTCGAAGACGTTCTCCTCGGCCGCCGTGAAGGTCGCGGCCATCTGGTCGGTCAGCATGTCGAAGACGGCGTAGGCATCGGGCAGCGCCTTGCGACGCGCCTGGTCACGCAGCTCCTCGACGATCGCGTCGGCCGCAGAAGCGCCGATATCGGAGAGGATCAGCGTCTCCTCGAGCGTCTCCCAAAACTCCTCGTCCACGTCCGGCCCGCGGTCGAGCAGAACGTTCATCTGCTCTTTCAGGCGCGTACGAGAACGGAACAGACCCTCGTTGATCCTATCGAAGAAACCCATCTAGCCCTCCTTGGCTGCGTTGTCGAGCTTCTGGCTGATCACCTTCGTGATGCCGTCGGCCTGCATAGACACACCATACAGGATGTCCGCCGATTCCATCGTGCGGCGCTGGTGCGTGATCATGATGAACTGCGTCTCGTCGCGAATGACGTTGAGGTAGACCAGCAGACGGCGCAGGTTGGAGTCGTCGAGCGCCGCCTCGACCTCGTCGAGGATGTAGAACGGCGTCGAGCGGATGCGGTAGACCGCGAACAGGAGCGCCATGGCGGTCATCGACTTCTCGCCGCCGGAAAGCAGCGACATCTTCTTGACGCGCTTGCCGATCGGCTGGGCGTTGACGTCGACGCCGGTGTTCTCGAGGTCGTCGGGATCGACGAGCGACAGATGCGCCTGACCGCCTGGGAACAGCGTCGAGAAGATCGACGAGAAGTTGTCGTTGACCCGGTTGAACGTGACGACGAAATCGTCGCGCATGCGGTCGTCGATGACGCCGACGATGCGGGCAAGCGAGCGCCGCGCCTGGCGCATGTCGTCGAGCTGGGACGACAGGTAGGCATAGCGCTCGCTCACGCGCTCGAACTCCTCGGCTGCGTCCGGGTTGATCGTGCCCATGTTCTTGATGCGGCGCTCGAGGGAGCCGGCGCGCTCGGCAGCCACCGCGCGGTTCTCCAGCGGGTCGAGCGCAAGCGCCGTCTCAAGCGACGTGCCGCACTCCTCGACGATGGCTTTGATTCCGGTCTCCACCTGCACCTCGAGCCGGCCCTTCTCGATGCGCACCTCGGACAGGCGCGCGCTCAGCCCCTCGAACCGCTCGCGCACCTCGCGCGAGGCGCGGGTCGCCTCGGTCAGGCGGTCATGCAAGCCCGCCGAGCGCTCCTGCTCGTCACGTGAGGCCTGCTCCAGGCGGGCAGACAGCAGCGAGGCGGCATCGGACAGCGACGAGAGCGTCGCCAAGAGCGCATCGGCGCGCACAGCAGCCCCGCGAGCGACGACGAGGCGGCCCTTGGCGGCATCGTCTTCATGGGCGTACGCATCGAGCTCCTGGGTGCGCGAGGCAACCAAGCGCTCGGCATAGGCTTGGCGCTCGGAGAGGCGCGCGGCGTCCAGGCGTGCATCGCTCACCTGCTCGGACAGCGCCACGATCTGCCTTTGCAGCGGCGACAGCGTCTTTTGCAGCTCGTCGACCTTGGCCTTGTTGGCCGCCAGGTCGGCAGCCACCTTCGCCAGATCGGCGTCGATGCCGTCGAAATCGGGCCGCGCCTTGTCCAAGAACGCGCGGTTCTCCTTCTGCTCGGCGAGCAAGCGCTCATGCTCGGCGACGAGGTTGGCCGCTGCAGACTTCGCGGCAGCGGCGACGGCATCGGCAGAACGGCTCTGGCCCGTGAGGTTCGCCAGGCTCTCGGACAGCTTCAAGGCAGCGGTCTGAGCGCCCCGCAGCTCCTCTTCGAGCGCAGCGCCGCGCTCCTGCGCCTGATCGTAGGCGGCCTTGAGCCGCGTCCCATCGGCGCGGGCCGTCTCCAGCGCGCGACGACGGGCGAGCGCGCTGTTCTCGCGATCGGCAGCCGACTGACGGCTCAGCGTGATCTTGCCCGTGGGCCACACGATGCAGCCATCGAGCGCAGCGAAGGTCGCCGCCGCATGGGCGCGATGCGCGTCGAGCGCATCGGCGAGGCGGTCGACCACGTACACGTCGCCGAGCAAGGCGTCAACCTGCGCCGCGAAGGCGGCATCCACCTCGACCTCGTCTGCCAGGCGGCGATACGGCAGCGCCGCGCCGGGCGCCACGGCGCTCTCGGCATCGACGAGCGCCACCTCACCGACGACGTCGGCGGTGCGCACGCGGCCCACCAGCTCCTCGGCCTCCCCGCGACCGGAGACGAGCAGCGCGTGCACGTCGGCACCGAGCAGCGCCTCGACGAGCGCTTCAAGCTCGGGCGGAACGGACAGCGCGTGGGTCAGCGGCGTCGCCGGCGAATCGTCGCCCACCAGCAGGGCGAGCGCCGGGTTGGCCGCGTCGCTCGCGCGCTCGAGCTCCTCGAGCGCCGCGCGCTCTGCCGTGCACTGCGTGTAGGCGTCGCGAGCCCCATCGAGCGCGCGGCGCGCCTCGTCGCGCGAGACGACGAGCGCGCTCATCTTGGAGCGCGCCTCGCCCTCAGACGTGCGCACCGTCGCAAGCTCTCCGGCCAAGCGCGCGGCCTCAGCCGCCGTCGCCTTCTCCTGGGCATGCGCAGCGCGCAGGCGCTCAGCGGCATCGGCGACGTGCGCGTCGATCACTTGAGCGCGGGTGCGCTTCTCCGACAGATTCTCGCGCAGCGCCTCCTGCGTCGCCTGCAGCGTCTCCTGGCGATGCACAAGACCGCGCTGCTCGCTCATCAGCGTGTCGACCTCGCGGCGCAGATCGTTGCGCTCGTTGACGCGCTTTTGGTAGGAGATCTCAAGGTCGCCGCGCTTCTTCTGCGCGGCCTCGTTGGCGCCGCGCGCCTCGGTGGCTTGGGCACGAGCGCTCTCAAGCTCGGAGGCCGTGGCCGCATGGCGGGCGCGCCCCTCCTCCAGCTGGCGCGACACGCGCTCGGCCTCGGACTGATAGCCGCTGCGCTTCTCGCGCAAAAGCATCGCGGTGGAGTTCAGGCGCTCAAACGACCCCTGCGCCCGGCGGTAGCGCTCGTTCAGGCCGCCTTCGGCACGGCCGCGCTCCTGAAGCTGACGCTGCAGCGCGTCGAGCTCGGCTTCGGCTGCCGAGAGCGCCTGTCGCTCGGCGGCCTGGGTGCGCACCAGCTCCTCTTCGGACGTGCGGGCCGTGCCCATCTTCTCCTGCAGGATGCGCAGGTCGTCCACGGCCAGGCGCAGGCGCAGATCGGCGAGCTCATCGGCGAGCCCCTGGTAGGTGCGCGCCTTCTTCGCCTTGCGCTCGAGCGGTTTGAGCTGTCGCTCGACCTCAGCGGTGATGTCGTTGACGCGATCGAGGTGCGCGTCCATCTGCGCGAGCTTGCGCTCGCTTTTCGCCTTGCGCTCCTTGTGCTTGAGGATGCCCGCGGCCTCCTCGATCAGCGCGCGGCGATCCTCCGGGCGCGACGATAAGACGGAATCCAGGTTGCCCTGGGAGATGATGGAGTTGGTGCCAGTGCCCAGACCCGAATCGTGCAGGACGTCGAGCACGTCCATGCGGCGCACGACGTTTCCGTTGATCAGGTACTCGCTCTCGCCGCTGCGGTACATGCGGCGCCCGATAGACACCTCAGCGAAGTCGACCGGCAGCGTGCCGTCGGAGTTATCAAGCAAGAGCTCGACTTCGGCCACCGACACCGGCTTGCGGGCCGACGAGCCGGAGAAGATGACGTCTTCCATCGACTGGCCGCGCAGGTTCTTGGCGTTGCGCTCGCCCAAGACCCACAGGACCGCATCGGAGATGTTGGACTTTCCCGAGCCATTCGGCCCGACGATGGCGGCGACGCCCGGCTCGAACTTCATGACCGTGCGGTCAGCGAAGGACTTGAAGCCCTTCAGGGTCAGCGACTTGAGATACACCCGATCCCCTTACTGCTGTTTCTTCTGCTTGCGGGCGCGCTGCTCCGCTTGGCGACGAGCCTTCTCCTCGGCCTTGGCGGCCTTCACCGCGGCACGCGCGTCGGCGCGGCGCTTCTTGTCCTTGGAATCCTTGCCCTCGAAAAACGAGCCGAGGATCTCGAGCGCCGACTTGGCCGCCTGGCTCTCGGACTCCTTCTTGGTGCGGCCCACGCCGCGCGCGATGGACTGCACGCCCACGAAGACCTGAGTGACGAAGGTGCGGTCGTGCGGCGGACCCTGCGTCTCCACCAAGCGATAGGTCGGCGTGATGCCGTCCTCCTGCAGGCGCTCCTGCAACACGCTCTTGGGGTTCTCGGGCTCCTTTGCCATGTCCTCGCTCATGCGCACGATGAGCGTGCGCTTGACGAAGGCCACCGCCGCATCGAGGCCGCCGTCGAGGTAGAGCGCGGCGACGAGCGACTCGTAGACGTTCTCAAGCGCGGAATGCAGGCCGCGACGGCCGGTGCCGCGCTCGGACGAGCCGAAGAAGATGACGTCGGCGATGCCGAGGTCCTTGGACACGTCGGACAGCGAGGCGCCCGAGACGAGCGAGACCTTGATGCGCGTGAGGCCGCCCTCGTCGAGATCGGGGTACGTATGGTACGCGATGTACGAGACGATGGCGCCTAAGATGCTGTCGCCCAAGAACTCCAACCGCTCGTACGAGTCGTGGATGGAGTGCCCCTCGGCCGCCGAGGGGTGCGTGAGCGCCGTCAGCAAAAGCGTGCGGTCCTCGAACTCATGGCCGAGGATGACTTGCGCCTTGTCCAGCTTCTCAGTATGTTCGGGCAATTCTTTCAACGGGTCCCAACGATCACAGGTAGCAGATGAGCTTGTTCGACAACGATTTTACTCGCCCTGATCAGCGGCTGAGACCGTTTGTTCGATTATCCCGCAAACATCCAAACGGACGGTGCGCGCCGCCGTGAGGACGCCGTTCTTGATCGCGTCGGCGTTCGACGAGCCGTGGCCCACGAGGCACGCGCCCTTCACGCCGAGGATCGGAGCGCCGCCGTAGCTGTCGGGCGACACCTGGTCCTTGAGCTCGTTCAAGCCGCTCTTCATGGAAAGCGCGCCGAGCTTGGTGGCGGGGTTTGCCAGCATGATCTTCTTCATCTCGCCGAAGAGCATCTTGGTCACGCCCTCGATCGTCTTGATGCAGACGTTGCCGGTGAAGCCGTCGGTAACGTAGACGTCGGGCTCGCCGGAGAGGATGTCGCATCCCTCGGCGTTGCCGATGAACTGCGGGACTTCCTCCTTGAGCAGCGCAAACGTCTCCTGGGCGAACTTGGAGCCCTTCGTGTCCTCCGAGCCGATGTTCAAGAGCGCGACCTTCGGGTCGGCGATGCCCACGACCTTCTCGGCGTAGGTGGACGCCATCTGGGCGAACTGCACCAGATAGGCCGGCTTGCAGTCGGCGTTCGCCCCCACGTCGCACATAACAACGGGCTTTTTCGGCGACGGAATGATCGTGCAGAGCGCCGGGCGCGCCACGCCCTTGATGCGACCAACGACGAGCGTAGCGGCCGCCAGGCAGGCACCGGTGGAGCCGGCGGAGAAGAAGCCGCCCGCGCGGCCCTCCTTGACCAGGCGGTTGCCCACGACGAGGCTGGAGTCCTTCTTCTTGCGCACCGCGTTGGCCGGGTGCTCCTCCATCGTGATCTCCTCGGTGGTGGCGCACGCGCTCACGCGCTCGTGCGCAGCGGCGAAGGGCTCGACCACCTCGGCAGGGCCGCAGGCGATGACCTCAAGGTCGGTATCGGCGGCGAGGGCCAGCTCGATGCCGGGAAGCGTGACGGACGGGCCGATGTCGCCGCCCAGGACGTCGACGGCGATGCAGACTCGATTGGACATGGATCCTCCTTGACAGACCGGCCGCGCCGGCCCTGAAATAAAAATCCCCCGACGGAGGCCGGGGGATTGCCTGTTACCAAAAATGGTGGTTATGCGGTCTGGATGACCTCGCGGTCACGGTAGTAGCCGCAGTTCGGGCATACGCGATGCGGAAGCTTCACTTCGCCGCACTGAGGGCAGGTGGAACGAGAAGGCGACGCAATCTTATCGTTTGCGCTCCTACGGGAATGAGTACGGGCACGACCGGTCTTGCGCTTTGGCACTGCCATGATTCTTCTCCTTCTATACTGCCAGGCTCTACCTGAGATATCACAATTACGCGAAGAGATATCCTAGCAAAATCAACTGATATTGACAAGTACTTGACGAGAAGTCTTGGGCTAATCGTCGAACTTGATGGTTTTGAGAACCGAGAACGGATTGGGCTTCTCGCTCGGGAAGGCCTCTTCTGCCGGCACATCGCAGGTGCAGGGCTCGTGGTTGAGGTTGGCACCGCATCCGGCGCAGAGCCCCTTGCAGTCGTCGTCGCACAGGGGCGTGAGCGGAACGGCGAGCGAAAGGGCGGCGATGAAGAGCGGCTCGAGGTCGATGATATGGTCCTCGCCGAGCAGCTCGTACTCTTCCCTCTCCTCGTCCGGAACGTCGGCGTCGCGACCGGGAATCAGGTAGTAGCCCTCGACCTCGCCCGTCAGATCGTACTGGGCAGGATCGAGGCAACGGACGCATTCGGTCGTCGCCGATCCGGCAACCGTGCCCGACACCAGAAGGGCGCCGCCGGTGTTCGTCACCTGCACGTTCCAGTCGAGCGGAGCCTCAAACGCATAGGTGTCGGCCCCCTGCTTAAACGCGGGAAGGGCAAACGTCCCGGTAAAAGACAAGCTCTCCGCAGGTGCGAAGAGCTTCTCGGGAACTTCGATGCGAAGAGAATCGCTCATCAGTGACCCGAGTTCAAAGAGTTGGCGTTCAAGCGATCGCGGCAGCGACGCACGCTGTTGAGCGCCGTGTCGAGGCTCTGCTCAACATGGTTGAAGACCTCGTCGGCGAAGTCCTCGGCACCAGCGCGGGTCTCGCGCTCGAGCTCGCGGGCCTCGGCCAGGATGG
The DNA here is from genome assembly GCA_963601095.1 of Oscillibacter sp. MSJ-31. Taxonomy (GTDB): domain Bacteria; phylum Actinomycetota; class Coriobacteriia; order Coriobacteriales; family Eggerthellaceae; genus Anaerotardibacter. The sequence goes on from CAVCDZ010000114.1 coordinate 14,208, forward strand.
CATCGGCCTGCTGCTGCGAGATGCGGACGATCTCCTGCTCGCTTGCGATGGTGATGGCCTGGCTGCGGGCATCCTCGATCAGACGGCTGGCCTGGGCCTCCGCCTCGTCGAGCAGCGCCTGACGCTCACGGATGACCTGGCGCGCCTGAGCGAATTCGCTGGGGAAGGTATCGCGGATCTCGTCAAGGATGTCAAAGGCAGCCTGGGCGTCGACCTGGCGGAAACCGCTCTTGCCGAAGCCAGCTGGCTTAGCATCCTCGATGAGCATGGAAAGCTCCTCGATGAGGTTCAATACTCCTGTTTCGTCCATACTTAACCTTTCAGAATCGCGCTGCTTGCGGGCGCACTACTAGAACATCGTAGCAAAATGACCATATATAGCGCGACAGCAAGTGTAGCAAAAAAGATGATGATCGCGAAAAAACCTTGAGCCTGACATCCGAGATCACGCCGGATGAGACCTATCGTTGGGACGAGCCGTCCTTGTCCGCGTAGGCGTCGGCGAACGCCTCATGAAGCGCTTTTTCCACACACGGCGGCACGAAACCGGTGATTGTCCCACCCATCGAAGCCATCTCGCGCAGGATCGACGAGGACAGGTACATGAACTTCGGCGGCGACATGGTGAAGAACGTCTCGAGATCGGGGCTCAACTGGTAATTGAGCGCCGTCATCTGGAATTCATATTCGAAGTCGGTCACGGCGCGCAGGCCCTTGACCACGACATGGGCGTCCACCTCGCGGCAGCAATCGACCAGAAGGCCGTCGAAGCACCTGACGGTGACGTTGGGAAGGTGGGACAGCGCCTCGGTGGACAGGGCGACGCGGGTGTCGAGATCGAACATGGGGTTCTTCTTGACCGACTTCGCGACGCAGACCACCACCTCGTCGAAGATCTGGGCTGCGCGCTGGATGACGTCGACGTGGCCGGCGGTGATGGGATCGAAGGTTCCCGGGACAACCGCTCGATTCATATCGCTTCCTTCCTCAGGGTGGTTATGGAGGTGTCGCCGTAGTCCTTAACGGAGACAACACGGTATTGTAGCGCACCGACGGCCCCCTCAACAGCCGCCTTATCCTTTTTGGCGTGCTCATAGCACACGACGGCCCCCTCGGCGACCAGCCCCGCCTCGTCGAGCGCGGCAACGAGCGAAACGATGCGCGCAGGCTCGAAGGCGTAGGGCGGGTCGAGGAAGATGAGATCGAACGGAGCGCCCGCGACGGTAGGAAGCGTGAAGGCATCGCCCTTGCGCAGCCTAACCGCTTCGCGCCCCACGCCCAGGGAGGACAGGTTGCCCTCGATGACGCGCGCCGCCTCGCGCGAAGCCTCGTTGAGCAGGGAGAACTGCGCGCCGCGGCTCAGCGCCTCCAAGCCAAGCGCCCCCGACCCGGAAAACGCGTCGAGCACCCGCGCGCCCTCGAAGGGGCCGCGTGCGCTGATGAGCGCGCTCATGAGAGCCTCGCGCACCCGATCGGTGGTGGGACGGGTGGCGTCGCCCTTGAGCGAGCGCAGGGGCCTCCCCCGCCATTGTCCGGCTATGATCCTCATCGCGTCCTCGCTTTCTCGACCGTATCCATTTCGCGCTGCAGAATAGCCGCTTCCGTCTCGCTGAGCGCACCCGGCGCAAGGCAGGCGCGCGCGTCGTGCCACGCCGCCTCGATCATGGCGCGGTCACGCACGACGTTGACCAGTTTGAGCGGCGAGCGGCCATGCTGGCGATCCCCGAAGATGTCGCCCTCGCGACGCAGGGCTAAGTCCTGCTCCGACAGGGCAAACCCGTCTTCGGTCTTCTCCATGGCGCGCAGGCGCTCCAAGGCCTCGGGCGCTTTGGAGCGCGACACCAAGAACACCTGGCCGGGGCGCTCACCGCGGCCGACGCGGCCTCTGAGCTGGTGGAGCTGCGCGAGGCCGAAGCGATCGGCGTCCTCGATGATCATGACCGTCGCGTTTGGGACGTCGACGCCCACCTCCACCACGGTCGTCGACACGAGCACGTCGATCTCGCCCGCGCGGAAGGCACGCATGACCTCGTCTTTCTCCGAGGACGACAGCCTGCCGTGAAGCAGCCCCACCCGCGCGGTGGGCACGATCTGCCGCTGCAAGACGTTCACGTGGGTCGTTGCGGCCGCGAGCGTGTCGCCGACCTCGTCGTGCTCGAGCCCCCACTCGATCGCGGCGTATTCAACGCCGTGCGCGCCCTCATCGCGCTCGTCCTTGTCGCCGTCGGCAAGGTCAAGGCCGATCAGCGGGCAGATCACGTAGGCTTGCTCGCCGCGCTCGAGCGCCGCGCGCAACGCGTCGTAGGCGACGCCCTCCTCGGAGAAGTGGCACACGCGCGTCGTGCGGCCGCCCTGGCGCGCCGGGGCCTGGCGCAGGTACGAGAGCGTCATGCCGCCGTAGAGCGTGAGCGCGAGCGAGCGCGGAATCGGCGTGGCGGTCATCGACAGGACATCGGCACCGGGCGCCTTGGCGATCAGCCCCTCGCGCTGCTCGACGCCGAAGCGCTGCTGCTCGTCGATGACCACCAGCGAGCAGCGAGCGGGGCGCACGGCGTCTTCGAGGAGCGCATGGGTGCCGAAGAGCACCGTAAGGGCACCTTCGGCATATGAGGCCAGCAGCTTCTCTCGCTCGTCTGCCGACGTCGAGCCCGTCAGCACGCCCCAGGTGACGTGCGCAGCGTCGAGCAAGGGTCCGAGGCTCGTCCCGTACTGGCGCACGAGCACCTCGGTCGGGCCCATCATGAGCGCTTGGGTGCCCGTGGCAGCGGCAGCGGCGAGCGCGAAGGCGGCCACGATGGTCTTGCCGGTGCCCACGTCGCCCAAAAGCAAGTGGTTCATCGGCTCGTTCGCCGCCATGCGCCCCAAGATGTCGGCGACGGCCTGCTCCTGGTCGGCAGTGAGCTCAAAGGGCACCGCGGCGCGCAGGGCATCGACGGCGCCCCCGTGCGTTGCGTGAGCATAGGGCGTGTGCGCCGCGGCGCGGGCCTGCTCGTCGCGCGCGAGGGCGAGCTCAAGGAAGAAGAGCTCCTCGTAGCGCAGCCGGCGGCGCGCCTTCTCGGCGTCATCGGCAGACACGGGCATATGCACGCCGCGGAGCGCCTCGTAGCGCGAGTAGAGCCGATAGCGTTGGCGCAAGGAGAACGGCAGCGGGTCGTAGAGGCCTGCCACCTCATCGAGCGCGTTGGCCATCAAACGGCGCATCATGGCGCGCGAGATCTTGGCCGTGGCGGGATGAAGCGCGAGCACCTTGCCCTCGACCTCTTCGTGCAGGTCATGAGGCTCGATGATCGGGTTCGTCATGCGCTTGAACCCGTAACTGAACTCCACGGTTCCCGACACCGATATCGTCATGCCCGCCGCAAGCGAATCGAGCAGCCACGGCTGGTTGAAGCAGGTGATCATCATGAGACCCGTCTCGTCGACGAGCGAGATCTCGACGATTGAAAGGCGCGGCCGGGGGTTCTTGCGCTTGATCTCGTGGATTCGGCCCACGAGCGTGCATGAGGCGCCGATGGTCGCCTGCTGGGCTGTCACGACCTGCGACATGTCCAGGTAGCGAATCGGGTACGACCCCAATAGATCGCGCACGGTGCGGATGCCGAGCGCGCGCGCGAGCACGGCGGCGCGCGCCGGGCTCACCTGCTTGACCGTGTCCACCGGCGCGTCGAAGGCCAAAGTCGCGCGAAGGCGGTCGAGGGAGTGTCCTCGATCCGCCTTCGCGCTTTGAGCATGCTGAGTGGCCATGGCAAGCCTTACGAGCAGGTCCTATTCGACCGACAGGATGATGGGATAGAGCGGCTGCTCACCGCGGTGCGAGTCGATCTCAAGATCATCGAACTTGTCGGAGATCTGGGCGAGCAGGGCGTTGAAGGCCTCGTCGGAGTAGTCCTCGCCGGCAAGGATCGTCAGCGTGTCGGCGTCGTCGGCGTCGAGCGCCTCGAGCACGCGCAGGGTGGCGTCCTCGACCGAGTCGGAGACCACCTCAAGCGACCCGTCGGCGATGCCGATCACGTCGCCGGCCTTGATCGGGTTGCCATGGACGTCCTTGGATTCCTTGACCGCCGTGGTGACCTCGCCGGTCTTGACGTCGCCGCAGGCCTCGGTCATGGCCTCGACGTTCTCGTCAAGGTCGGCGTCCTCGTCAAACGCGAAGAGCGCGGAGAAGGCCTCGGGGACCGACTTGGTGGAAACGACGGCGCAGGGCTTCTCGGAAACCTCGGCCGCGGACTGGGAGGCCATGATGATGTTGGAGTTGTCGGGCAGGATGATGACCGCGTCGGCGTTGACGGCGTTGACGGCGTCAAGCAGCTCCTTGGTCGACGGGTTCATCGTCTGGCCGCCGGACACGACGTAGTCGACGCCGAGGCTCTCGAGGATGGCGGCGTTGCCGGATCCGGCGCATACGGCGACGAAGCCGATGGCCTTGTGCTCGGCCTCCTGCTCCTTCTCGAGCTTGGCGGTGCGCTCTTCGCTTTGCAGCTTCATGTTGTGGATGAAGACCTCGAAGATCTGGCCGCGCTCCAGGAAGTAGTGGAGCACCTGGTCAGGATGGTTGGAGTGCACGTGCACCTTGAACTTGGGGGTGGAGCCGACGCACAGCTCGCAGTCGCCCATCGTCTGCAGGAAGTCGAGCGCTTCTTCGGGGTTCAGGGTGTCGGAATCGACGAGGAACTCGTTGCAGTAGATGTACTTCGAGCCCTCCCAGTCGTTGATCTGCTCGATCTCGACCTTCGGAGCCGTGCGGGCGAAGGCGAGCTCGTCGCCCATCGTCTCGGAGCGGCCAGTCAGGGCGGCGACGAAGGAGTCGAAGAAGATCGCGATGCCGAAGCCGCCGGCGTCGACGACGCCGTTTTCCTTCAGCACGGGGAGCAGGTCGGGCGTGCGCTGAACCGAAGCGTAGGCCTCCCCCACGATGAACTGCAGGCCCTCGTCGAGCTCCATCTTCTTCTTGCGCGCCTTGTGGGCCGCAGCGGCCGTGTCGCGAAGGACGGTGAGGATGGTGCCCTCGACCGGCTTGCGGACGGCGTTGAAGGCGACCTCGACGGCGCGGGCGAACGCGATGTCGACGGAGACGAGGTTGAACTCGTCCTGGTCGGCGAAGCCCTCGCACAGGCCGCGCATGATCTGGGAGGTGATGACGCCCGAGTTGCCGCGGGCGCCCATGAGCGCGCCGGTGGTGATGGCGCGGCGACGATCGTCGTTGGTGGCGCCGATGGGCAGGGCAGCCAGGTTGTCAACGACCGAGGCGAGCGTCAGCGACATGTTGGTGCCGGTGTCGCCGTCGGGAACGGGGAAAACGTTCAGGCGGTTGATCTCATCTTTACGAGCGGCCAGGGCCTTCGCTGCAGCCGCGATGGCATTGACGATGTCGTTAGATGTGTAGTTGCTCATTGGTTCGACTTACTCCTTTATGGCGGGGTGACAGAAATGCAGCGTGATTAGCGGACCTTGATGCCCTGCACGTGAATCTCGACGCCCTTCAAAGGCGTGCGGACGTATTCCTTCAACGCGAACGTGACCTGATCGACCAGGTTGGCGGAGACGGCGTTGATGTTGACGCCGTGCTCAAGAATGACGTACAGGCTCACGAGCGTGCCCTCTTCGTCGGTGGAGACGACGATGCCGCGGCGCAGACGCGACTGCGGAAGGAGCTTTGCCAGGCCGTCGACGGCGTTGGGAGCCGCCATGCCGACGACACCGTAGCATTCGAGGGCGGCGTGACCTGCGACGTCGGCGATGACGTCATCGGTTACGGTAAGGCTGCCTGCGATTTCGTTACCCATTGCATATATCCTTTCAGAGGCCCCGGCAAAGACGCCGGCGCTGTAAGGGCGAATGACCGAAGATTGAGTATACCTGAGAAACAATCGCACACGCCATAAACGCACCCCAGCGCACCGAACATACAAAATTCCTTCGACGATCGAAGTAATTTTTGGAGGTGTGGGACGAACGCGTTTCGGGTGCTCAGGACGGACGCGCTCTGGATCCGCGGCGTGAGCACGTCGCTGATTCACAGCACGAGAGGCGCTTCACCGTCGCAGAAACGAAAACAGCCACCCGAAAGGGTGGCTGATGCTACGCAGGTTATGCGATCGGACGAGCCTTAGGCACGCTCGAACTTGCCGGCCTTCATGCACTTGGTGCAGACGTTGGCACGCTTGACCTTGCCGTTCACCTTGATGGTGACCTTCTGGATGTTCGGGCGGAAGGTGCGGTTGCTGACACGGTGGGAGTGGCTGATGCTACGCCCAGCGACGGGTGCCTTACCGCAGATCTCGCAAACTTTAGACATAGTTAAATCAACTCCATTTACCTCGTATTCGTGACGGCTCGTCACCGCTGTTTTTCAAAAGCCCTCATACTATAGCACAGGGTTTGATGCGCACCAAGCATTATTTCATGTCGATTTGTCGACCTGTCCCGAAAGGGAAGCCGCGCCGACGGCAGGGCACCACTGCCCTCGCGCGCAAACGGGCCCGGTTGCCCGGGCCCGTCCTCGTCAGTCCGTTTCGCAGACTTACGTTAGCCTTCAGTCGGCAGTCCATTCCACGAATACCCGATGCAGGCACCCGCCTGGACTGCGCCGTCGATAACGATTTCCGCACCGGTCATGAAGGGCGTCTCGTCGCTCGCGCAGAACACCGCCGCGTTCGCCACGCCCTCTGCCGATCCGGATTTGTGGCCCGGCACGATAGACCCAAGCATGTCCTCGACGCCCGGCACGCCCGTGACCATCTCGGTGATCGTGAAGCCCGGCGAGATGATATTGGCGCGGATCCCCGCTTCCGCGAACTCCACCGCCAAGGTGCGAGTGAAATTGGCGACGCCGGCTTTGGCTGCGGCATACGAAGGCTGCATCGGCATAGCGGTCAGACCGCCGACGGAAGAGACGTTGACGATGGCGCCCTTCCCCTTCGGAACCATAACCTTCAGAGCCTCTCGGCACGTGACAAAATAGGCACGCAGATCAAGGTTGAGCACCTTGTCGTAATCCTCGGCCATGTCGTACGCCAAGAAGGGCTTGACCGTGCCGGCGCCTGCGCAGTTGAAGAGCACGTCAATGGTGCCGAAATGCTCAACGCACGCCTCTACGACCTTGACGCAGTCCTCTTCATGCAACAGATCTGCTTTCACGAACAGGACCTCTCCACCGCGTGCGACGAGCTCCTCCGTTATCTCGGCGCCGTTCTTCTCGCGTCGGCCGCAAAAGCACACCTTCGCCCCTTCGCGCACGAACGCTTCCGCCGTCGCCCTGCCGATGCCAGACGTTCCTCCCGTGACCAAGCAGACCTTTCCCTCTAGTCTTCCCGCCATGATGTTCCCCTTTCCCTGGAACGCCACGATCCCCTCGTGGCTTTGTAAACACGTAACCGAGACACGTCAGTGAGACAGCGCCTCTGCGATGACGCGGCCGGCAACCATACCCGAGGTATGGGCGAAGCCGTTCGTCGAGCCGGGAATCGTCATCGTGTAGGTGTCACCGTACAAACCGCTCGCATCGTTGCCCGCGGCATACAGCCCCTTGATGGGCTTATGGTCAGCGCCGATGACCTGGAGCTTCTCGTTCACGACGATGCCGCCGCACGACGTCGGGAAGTCCGGCGCGATCTTGAACGCGTAGAAGGGGCCGGTGACAAGGGCGTCCAGGAACTGAGGATCCTTGTAGAACTCCTCGTCCTTGCCCGCCGCGCACATCGCGTTGTAGGCGTCCACCGTGCGAAGGAACTGGTCTTTGTCTACGCCGATCTGGTCCGCTAGGTCCTCGATCGTGTCGGCCATGAATACCGTTCCCTGCTCCATGTCCTCTTTCATCTCGACCATCACGTGAGACATCGGCTGATGGTAAGGGAGAAACGCGCCGAAACTGATCTCCGAGCCCACCGTGCGCAAATGATCGATGATCGACTGGTCAAGAATGCCGTACCCGTACGATCCGCCCAGCGCAGCCAGGCACGTTCCCGCGTAGGTGCCACGCTTGGCCACGTCTTCGTTGATGAAGCGCTTGCCATGTTGGTCCACCCACAGGGTAGGCTGCGTCCCCGCGGCACCCGATTCCGAGCCGACGATCTTGCCCATGCCGCCGGCGAACAGCTGCAGCACCCCGCCATTGACCAGGCCGCCGATTTCTTCGACCATGGTTATGCCATCACCCGTGTTGTTGACGCCGAGCTCGTCGGGAAGCGTCGTCCACACATGGGTGTCGCCGCCGAGGACGTTGAAGCGCGCCACCATATCCGGGTTGAAGGCATAGCCGCCCGTTGCGACGACCACGGCTTTGGCGCCAACGAGAAGATCGCAGCCATCGGCGTCGGTGATCTCGACGCCAACCGCCCTTCCCTCCTCAAGAAGCACGTGATTAACCTTCGTGCGGACATAGATGTCCACGTCCTCCTGGATCACGGCCCGCAAAAGAAGCTCCTGCACCTTCATGCCCAGCCCCTCGGGAATGTGCATGGAGGCTAGCTCTTCTTCCATGTCGGGCAAGTACTTCACGACGTCATCGAAAGTGACGCCCACGCCTTTGAGCATCTCCACCGCATCGGGGAGTTCTCGACGAACATGCTCACCACCGGCGCATAAGCCCTGAAATGGCTGTAGTTCAGGTATTCCTTGAAGCCTTCTTCCTTGGACGGCATGTGCACTTCGCCGCCCTCGCGGGCCTTCTGCTCGCTCGATTCGAACGCACAGCACCCCTCAGCATGCATGGACGAGCCCATGGCGGCGTCCATCTTTTCCAGAATGACCACATTCAAGCCGGCGCGAGCGGCCATGAGAGCTGCCGATTTGCCTGCAGCCCCTCCCCCGATCACTGCGACGTCGTACTCGACGTCGAACGTATACGTGCCCATGATCTCCCCTTTCCGATGATCCCCTCCTAAACGATCCCCCCGCACCGCACCTCGCATGAGCGCCCGCGACCAGTGGACGATTCGAGATGCCTTCCCCTCACGGCATAGCAATCGTTTAGGTTTTCGCACAACTGTCAGAGTGCACAAAGACTGCACTCTGGTCAGCTCTTTTGTTAAACCCCTTGTTCAACTGCTTAAAGTGTAGTCGGCACTTGCACCAATGAACATGTTCATATGCTCAAAGCAGGCGCAGTTATCCGGGTATACTTTGTGCATGTGCACAAAGTTCATCAGAAACGAGGACCGATGAAGTTCGTTGACCTCATAGAGGCACTTGAGGCGTGCTACCCGCCACTGGCATCTCAGAAAAGCAGCTCACAGGTGCCGGGGAGGTGCGGTCATGCCAGATCGCTTCGCATCAGCTCGGCTCTCTTGATCCAACCTGTCTCTATCTTGGGAGGTTTTCCGATCTGCCGTCCCAAGAGCTGCTCCCTCAAAGCGAAGCGCACCTCCCGTGCTTCCTACTGGCATCGCACGGCGCGCAGCCGATACCACCGGGACTCAACGTCTGCCTCGTCGAGCACGATACCGACCTCGCTTCGCTCAAACAGGACGTGGATGCCATCCTGGACGACGACATGCGTTTTGCCGAGCTGTCCACAAAGGCGATCGAGGCAGTGAGCCTTGATAAGAGCCTCGAGGAATCGGTGGCCTTGATTTCCGGAGTGCTGGGAAACACGGTGATGGTGAACGATGCGTCGTTCAACAGCATCGCCAGTGCTTATCAGTCGGGATCGACCAAGGCAACGCTGTCGGCCGACGTGAGCATCGGTTTTCTGCAAGACTCCGTGGTTGACCTCATGCGATCCGGCGGCATCATCGCAGCCATCAGGCAAGAAGGAAAAACGGTGAGGACCCGCCACCCCGTCACGGGCACGGAATGGCTCTTCAAGTCAGCGCTGATCAATGGGCTGCCCGCCGCCGACATCGCCCTCGTTGCCGACAACCGGCCCTTTCGCCATCTTGATTACCGAGCGATAGAGCTTCTTGCCACGATCGTGTCCATCATGCTGCAGAAAGAGCGCTTCTTCGAGACCAACGTCGATGCGGCAACCGCCTTCTTCATGCGCGCGCTGCTGTCGGGATCGCTCACCGACCGGCAGGCGATCAACCAACGCGCCCATACGTTTCACATAGGCCTCCACGCGTATTTCCTCGTATGCGCCGCGAAGCCGGTCGCGTCCGATCCGCAGTCTCTCAGCGCGCCTTACCTGGAACGCCAGCTCCGCAAGGCGCTTCCCGAGGGCACCTGGGCACGAGCAGATGGCGTGGTGGTGGGATTGTTCTCAAGCGATAAGAAAGCGCGCCTCGACCTGGCCCACGACAAGAGGCTCTTGAAGTTCGCTGCCGACAACAGCGTTGAAATAGGGCTGTCCGACCTCTACCGAGACGTCGTCTCCACGCCGTTCTTTCACCTGCAAGCGATCCATGCCTGCAACACGTCGCCGGGAGGGAAAGAGACGCCGAACGTCAAATCGTTTTCGGAGGTATTCACTGCCTACGTCGTCGACGTCCTCAGAAAGAACGATGCGGACACGACGCTCATGCATCCCAAGCTCACGGCCCTGCAAGAGTACGATCAAGAGCACGGCGCCTCCCTCATCGAAACGCTTGAGGCGTATCTGCGCATGGGGAAAAACGCCGCTCATACCGCACACCTGTTGAACGTTCACCGGAATTCGCTGCTCTACCGCCTGAATCGCATTCGAGATATAGCCGACATCGATTTCGATGACGGCGAAGAGATGCTGCGGCTCCTGCTCAATCTCCAGATGATCAGACGCACGCGCTGACGCGCTCTCTCGTCAGCACAGAAGGAGGAGCCCCATAGCTTAGGTGCGCCGCGCCGACAGCAGCAGGCTTAGCGCTTCTTGGTGCCGAACGAGAACACGTCTTTGATCTCGCCCACGGTGCCCGAAAGCTCGCTGACCACTTCTTTGCCGTCGCGCAGCACGCTGCCGATGGCACGCCCGGCATCGGAGAGGTTCTCCTTCATCTCAGGCGTGAAGATCTCCTTCTTCTCGCCATCTTTGGCACCGCCCTCGCCCGAGACGGTCTTCGCTTCGTCGAACGACTCAGCGTTCGACAGGTCGATCGGCTCGAGCTCTTCGATCTCGCACTGCAGCTCATAGAGGGTGTCGTCCACGCGATCGAGCTTGGCAACGTACTGCGGCGCCTCGAACTCAAGGCCTTCGACCGCCCCGCGCACGTCCTCCAGGCGCGCCTGGAGCATGTCGATCATCTGCAGGACTCCTTCGTTCATGAGATCACTTCCCTTAGCGATATCGTTGCTTCATGGCGCGATCAATCTCGCGCTTGGAGTCGCGCTCCGCCATCGAAGCGCGCTTGTCATAGAGCTTTTTACCACGGCAGACCGCCAGCTCGAGCTTCACGCGGGAGTTCCGATCGAAATAGATCTTGATCGGCACGAGCGCCATGCCCTTCTCCTGCGTCTTGCGCTCGAGATCGCGGATCTCGTTGCGATGTAGCAGGAGCTTGCGCTTGCGGTCGGGGTCGGGGTTGTTCAGGTTGCCATGGCTGTACGGAGCGATGTGCAGGTTGTTGAGCCACACCTCGCCCTTGCGGATCAGCGCGAAGCAGTCCGTCAGCTGGCAGTTGTTGTCGCGCAGCGAGCGCACCTCGGTGCCGGTGAGCACGAGGCCCGCTTCGTAGGTGTCGAGGATCTCGTACTCGTGGAAGGCGCGGCGGTTCTTCGCGATGAGCTTGCTTTCCCGTGCCATGAGCTACATCCCCGGAACGAAGGTCACGTCGGCGTCCAGGTTGAGGACGAAGCGCTTGAGCAGCGAGACCGTGGCCTCCAGGTCGCTGAGCTTGAGCACCTCGGTCGGCGTGTGCATATAGCGCACCGGCACCGAGACCAGGCCGCTCGCGCGGCCGCCGCGCTGCACCTGCATCGCCTGGGCGTCGGTGCCCGATGCGCCCGGCTCCGCCTCGAACTGTACCTTGATGCCCTCGTCTTCGGCCGCCTGGCAGAGCCGCTCGAACACGATCGGGTTGATGTTGGGACCGCGCGCGATGACCGGGCCTCCCCCGCACACGACCTCGCCGTAGCGGTTCTGGTCGATCGAGGGGTAGTCGGTGGCATGGGTCACGTCGAACGCGATCGCGACGTCGGGGTTCACGCCATAGGCCGACGTCATGCCGCCCCGCAGACCGATCTCCTCCTGAACCGAGCAGCACGCCACGTAGTCGCCGGGCGCGCCGCCGACCGCCGCCAGCTCCTCGAGCACGCGCGTCACGATGTAGACGCCCGCCTTGTCGTCGAAGCCGCGCGAGACCGCCATGCCCTTGCCGTAGCGCTCGAAGCCGACGCCATAGGCGATGACGTCGCCCACGCGCACGCTTTCCTTAACGCGCCGGGCCGGCATGCCCAGATCGATGAAGAGCGAGCTGAGCGGCGTGACCTTCGTGCGCTCGTCGGACTCGATCAGGTGGATCGGCTTGCGGCCCACCACGCCGCGCAGCACGCCCGCCTGCGTGTGCACGTCGACGCGCATGCCGGGCAGCACTGCAGCGTCGACGCCGCCGACCGCCACGACGCGCAGGAATCCCGCGTCGTCGATGTGCTTGACCATCAGGCCGACCTCGTCCATGTGCGCCGAAATCATGACCGACGGGGCGCCGGAAGTGCCCTTGAGCGTGGCGTGCACCGAGCCCATCACATCGGTCTCGATCGTATCGGCGGTATCCGCCAGGCGCTCGCGCACGAGCGCGGCAACGCGCTCCTCGGTCCCGGTGACCGACGGCGTCTCGAGCAACGCCTTCAAATATGCCTTGTCAACTTTTGCCATGGCTTGTCCTTTTCATGAGTCGAAGCTGCCGATGCGCGCAGGTGGGTTTAGCGCACCTCGGGCTGAATCCGAGATGCAAGCGGCCAACCAGGAATGGGAGTCGGCGCACTGGCGCACACCCCTTCTGCCGCTGGGCAGGTGTGTCCACGCTGCCCATTATAGCGTGAGCCGCACCCCGCTCATCGCTTCTGCACACGCAAGGTGGTGCCCACGCCCTTGCCGATGTCGCTTGTTCCCACGATCCTGCAGAATCGAGTCGATCCGCAAAGATTCAAGTCGGCATTTCACCGCTCAAGCACGCATCAAGAGAAAGCGACACATTCGCCACCTGGGGAAATGCACTTCGTAAGCCTCCACAAGCCTCTCTTCGCGAGAAAAAGCGTTGCGGATCGACCCAATTCTGCAAAAGGAAGGCTTTTGCGCGCACTGACCCGCCGAAGGAGCCGCCGCGCCCCCTGCGCGCAACGTACACCACACGCCACGTGCGCAACCGCCTGCTAAAACTCCGGTTCCGCCAGGCGCAAGGAGAGCCGACGCTCCCGCGGGTGAGCAGCCACGAGCACCACTTCGAGTCGCTGACCCAGCCGGTAGACGCGATCGGTCACCACGCCGCGCAAAAGATGGCGCTCGGGGTCGAACGCGAAGTACTCGTCGCCCAGATGCTCGATCGGGATCGTGCCGGATGCGGTGCACTCCAGTCGCACCGTGATGCCGAAAGTCGACACCTGCGACACCACGCCCTCAAACGTCTGCCCGACGAAGCTCTCCAGGTACTCGACGATCTTCACCAGCTGCGATTGGCGCGCCGCCTTCTCGGCCTTGCGCTCCATGTGCGACGAATGCTCCGCCATCCAGGGCAGCTCGTTCTTCTGCGCCTCGAACGTCGCGGTGTGACCGAAGAACCCCTCTTTGAGCATGCGATGCACCAGCAGGTCAGGGTACCGGCGGATCGGGCTCGTGAAGTGGCAGTACGTGTCGAGCGCAAGCCCGTAGTGCGGGTCCTGCTCGGCGCGGTACACCGCGCGTTTCATCGCACGCAGCAGCAGGGCGTTGACGAGCTCCTGCTGCGGCAGGCCCTCCACCCGCGCAAGGATGTCCTGCAAGGTGGCAGGGTTGCCGTCGATAAACAGCCGCTTGTTGACGTCCTTGAACAGCGTGAATTCCTGCAGCACCGCGTAGAGCGCCCGCAGCGCATCCCCATCCGGCTCGTCGTGCACGCGAAACACGCACGGGAGCCCGCGCCCGATCAGGTACTCGGCAACCAGGTGGTTGGCCAGGATCATGCTCTCCTCGATGAGCTCGGTGGCCGGCGTACGACGGCGATAGACGATCTCGACCGGGCGGCGGTCGGCGTCGAGGCGCGCCTTGGCCTCCACGCGATCGAAGTCCATGCACCCCGCCGCGCGCCGGCGCGCGAACAGCGCCCTCGCCAGCCGATCGAGGCCGCGCACGCGCTCGGCCACCTGGCTCACGGCGTCGTCGGACAGCGGAAGGGCGCCTTGCGGGACATCGCAGCGATCGAAGGCAGCGCGACCCGCACCCTCGGGCGCGTCGAGCAGCGCTTGGGCTTGATCATACGACAGGCGCACCGCGGAACGGATGACCGACGGGAACACCTCGTATGAGACAACCGACCCATCATCCCTGATCAGCGCTTCAACGCTGACGGCGCAGCGATCCTGCCCCGGCACGAGCGAGCACAAGCCGTTGCTCAGCCGCTCCGGCACCATCGGCAGCACGCGGTCGACCAGGTAAACCGAGGTGGCGCGCCGACGCGCGTCGAGGTCGAGCGACGAGCCGTACGGCACAAAGCGCGAGACGTCGGCGATGTGCACGCCGAGGCGCCACAGCGCCCCCTCGCGCTCAAGCGACACCGCATCGTCGAAGTCGCGGGCATCATAGGGATCAACGGTGAAGACGAACGACGAGCGTAGGTCGCGATAACCCTGGCCGAACGCCTCGCTCACGTCGAGCGCGCACGCCTCGGCCTCAGCGAGCGCGGCCTCAGAAAACTGCGTCTCAAACTGGTTTTCGGCAATGATCAAATCGATCGCGATGTCGGCGTCCTCTTCCGACCCCAAGACGCGCACCACCCGCCCCGTCGCCGCCGACGTGCGGCTCGGAAAATCGACGATCCGCACCTCGACGATGTCGCCGTCTTTGACCTCAGGTGCCTCGCGGCGCAGCGTGAAGATGTCGTGATGGATGGCCGGGTCCTCGGGAACGACCACGCCAAAGGGCTCGGCGACCTCATAGCGCCCGATCAGCGTCGTGCGCGAGCGCATCAGCACCTTCGTCACGCGCCCGGTCGGGCGACGCGACGACGAGCGGCGATGGGCATCGCCGGAATCGGACGAGACGCGCGCGACCTCGACGAGATCGCGCGGAAAGGCACCGCCGATCTTGGAAGCGGGGATGAAGAACTCGCCCTCGGCCGTCTTCACGAAGCCGAAGCCCTGCGGGTTCAAGTCGAGCACGCCCTGCGGACGTGCCTTGGGCGCCCGGCGCGCCTTGGAGCTGCGTCGCGCCATCGCGCCTACGAGCCGATCTGAGAATTCGCCACGTCGAGGGCGACGGTGTACTGGGTGTCAGCGTTGGAGGTCTCGACGTCGGGCGTGACGCCGTTGCCATTGATCTTGCCGCCCTTCGGCGTGAGGTAGTACGCCGCCGTGTAGCGCAGCGCGCCGCCGAACGACAGCGGCTGCATGATCTGAACCGAGCCCTTGCCCTGGGTCTTCGTGCCCACCAGCGTGGCGCGATCGGTATCCTGGAGCGCGGCGGCCAGCACCTCGGCGCAGCCCGCCGTGCGCTCGTTGGTCAGCACGACCAGCGGCGCCGACGTGATCGACTTGCCATCAGCGCTGCGCGCCGTGGTGCTCTCCTGCGTCTGGATCTGTACCACCGTGCCGCTCTGGATGAACAGCGAGGCAATGTCGACCGCCTGGGTCAGATAGCCGCCCGGCACGTCGCGCAAATCGAGCACGAAGGCCTGCGCGCCCTGGGCAGACGCGGTGTTGATCGCATCCGACACCGCAGAAGCCGAATCGGCCGCGATCTGCGTGACCGATACGACGCCCACTTGCCCGTCGACCTCGTAGGTCACGTTGTCCTTGGTGGACGAGGAGAACGTCAGGTTCGTGGCAAACGTGGTGTCCGCCTTGCTCGACACCGTCGACGGGCGGCGCCAGGTGACGTAGACCGACTGCCCGTCGGAGCGCGACAGGGCGTTCAGCACGTCGGGCGTGGTCCACGAGGAGCGCGCATCGCCGTCGATCGACTCGACGCAGTCCCCCGGCTGGATGCCGGCGGCCGCCGCCGACGACCCCTCGAACACGTCGGAGACGAAGCAGGTGCCGTCGTTCTCGCCGAACAGGATGCCGATGCCAGCCTCAGGGTTCTTGGTGCTGGCCAGATACGACTGGTAGCTCTTGTCGTCGTAGTAGCGCAAGAACGTGTCGTCGGTCGTCTCGGCGTAGGCGGAGAGCACCTTGGAGGTGGCCTGGTTCAGGTCGGACGAATCCATGCTGTCCTGCGTCAGGATGCCCTCGACCTCGGCCACGCGCGCAGACAGGGAGTCGTACGTGCTGCCCGAGACCGTCGCACCGGGGTTCACCTGGGACTCAGTTTCAAGCGACGAGAGGCCGAGCGCATTGAGCACCACGGTATTGCCGCGCGCCATGAAGCCCGCGTTGAACACGAGGCACGCGAAAATGCAAGCACCGAGAAACTTCACGATGCTTGCATTCCGTTTGTTGTGGGACGCCACTTTGGTTGTGTTTTTCGGATCGCGCAACGAGCTTTCCTTCGGTTCCCCTTACCTGGCCGTTAGACCTTCAGGTAGCGGCGCATGGCGAACATCGAGCCAAAGAGGCCGATGACCAGGCCGGCAACGAGCAGGCCGACGTAGATGACGAGGAAGGTGGTGAACTCAACCGAGACCGGCAGCCACGGCAAGGTCGTCGCCATCTGCGGGAGCAGCGCGTTGCGCGCCACCTCCATCACGAGGATGGCCAACACCGAGCCGATGATGGCGTGCAGCGCACCTTCAGCCAGGAAGGGCCCGCGAATGAAGCCGTTCGACGCGCCCACCAGGCGCATGATGGCGATCTCCTTGCGGCGCGCCAGAATGGCCAGGCGGATCGTGTTGTTGATGAAGATGAAGGCGATGAAGATCAGCAGGGCGATCAGCGCGACGCCGGCAACGCGGATGGCGTTGGTGAGCGAGAAGAGCTTATCGACCGTCTTCTGGCCGTACTGCAGCGAATCGGACGGGTCGTCGGCGTTGTCGCAGATGCTGACGAAGTCCTGGTTGTTCAGGATCTGGTCAGCGACGTCGTTGACCGACTGGGCCTCCTGCAGCTGCACGTCGATCGACGCCGGCAGCGGGTTCTGGCCATCGAGCTGGTCGACGATCTCGGGGTTCGAGGTCGACTGACGGAAGTTCTCAAGCGCCTGATCCTTCGTCGTGAACGACACGCTCTCGACGCCGTCATAGCCCTGGATGGTCTGCATGACCTTGTCGATGGTGTCCTGCGAGGCGTCGTCTTTGACGTACGCCGTGATGGATACCTGGTTTTCCACCGAGGCCACCACGTTGTTGACGATGGATCCGGCGATGCAGAACACGCCGATGATCAAAAGCGACAAGAAGATGGTGATGATGGAGCCCAGCGTCGTGGACAAGTTGCGCGTGAACCCGGTGAGGGACTCACGGAAAAAGTAAAACAGACTAGACATCGAAACCGTACACTCCCCTGTCCTGGTCGCGGGTCAAAACACCCTTGTCGAGCGCGATGACGCGGCGGCGCATGTTGTCGACCATCTCACGATCGTGGGTCGCGACGAGGACGGTGGTACCGGTGCGGTTGATGCGCTCCAGCAGGTCCATGATGCCGCGCGAGTTCTGAGGGTCGAGGTTGCCGGTCGGCTCGTCGCAGACGAGCAGCGGCGGGCGGTTGACGATGGCACGCGCGATGGACACGCGCTGCTGCTCGCCGCCGGAGAGCTGGTCGGGGCGCTTCTCGAGCTTGTCCTGCAGGCCGACCAGGCGCAGGACCTCAGGCACCTGCGTGCGGATGACGTGGCGGGACTTGCCGATGACCTCAAGCGCGAACGCGACGTTCTCGAAGACCGTCTTGTTGGGCAGCAGCTTGAAGTCCTGGAAGACGCAGCCGATGTTGCGGCGCAGGTACGGCACGCGCCAGTTGCGCATGGCCGTCAGGTCCTCGTCCGCGATGTAGATGCGGCCACGGGAAGGCTTGATCTGGCGGATGAGCAGATTGATGAACGTCGACTTGCCCGACCCGGAATGGCCGACCAAGAAAACGAATTCACCCGGGAAGATATGAAGCGAGATGTCGTTGAGCGCAGGGTTGTTGGGCTGCGCATCGTAGATCTTGGTGACATGCTCGAAAGTGATCACGGGATTGCCCGTGTACTGGGGAGTTGACTCCACGTTCACCACAGGAAGCGACTCAGACAGCTGAGAGGCAACCTGGTTGGCGCGGGGCTGTTGGGCGTGCCTGCCCACACGTTCCCCACCTTGGTCGTTCGCCACAGTGTGCTCCGTTCGTGTGTTCGTTTCTGGGACTGCAGAAAAGTATATCAGGCGTCCTTTCGCGCCTGAACCTTCTCCACAGCTTGCACAAGCGCATCGGCATCCAGATTGAAGTACTTCAACAGCTCGTTGAACTCACCTGACTTGCCGAAACGATCGCGCATGCCCACGAGCTCGATCGGGCGCGGAAGCTTCTGGGAAGCCAGCTCGCAAACGGCCGAGCCCAGGCCGCCGATGATGGAATGCTCTTCGGCGACGACGGCGCAGCCGGTCTTGGAAAGCGAGGCCAAGAGGGTCTCCTCGTCGAGGAGCTTCACGCAAAACGCGTCGATGACCTCGGCAGATACACCGCGCTCAGCCAGGATGTCGGCTGCGCGCAGAGCTTCGGCGATCTCGACGCCGCAGGCGATGATCGTGACGTCGGTTCCCTCGCGCAGCACGTAGGCGCGGCCGAGCTCGAGCTCGACGCCCGGCGCGTACACGGCGGGAACGGTCGCGCGGCCCATGCGGATGTAGACGGGACCGGGCGTGGCGGCGGCCAGGCGGATGGCGGCCTGGCACGCGGCGTAGTCGGCCGGGACGAAGACGCGCATGTTGGGCAGGCCGCGCATGAGCGAGATGTCCTCGAGCATCTGGTGCGAGCCGCCGTCAGGGCCGACGGAGATGCCGGCGTGGGTCGGCGCGACCTTGACGTTCAGGTTGGAGTAGCACACGGTGTTGCGGATCTGGTCGTAGCAGCGGCCGGTGCCGAAGACGGCGAACGAGCCGGTGAACGCGATGTTGCCGGCAAGGGACAGGCCCGCGGCGACGCCGATCATGTTCTGCTCAGCGATGCCGACGTTGAACAGGCGATTGGCGTTTTCGGGGCAAGCCTCGGCGAACTTCTTGGTCGTGGTGGAGCCGGTGAGGTCGGCGTCGACGGCGACGACGGGAAGGCCCTCCGCCGAAAGCTGTGCCAGCGTTGCGCCGAAGGCGGCGCGGGTGGCCTTCTTTTCCTGGGCCTGTTCGGGGGTTGCGAGCTTCACCACGTTACTTCACTCCATTCAGCTCGGCACGTGCTGCCGCCAGCTCGGCGAGCGCACGTTCAGTCTCTTCGTCGTTGGGCACCTTGCCATGCCATCCGGCCTGGTCTTCCATGAAGGACACGCCCTTGCCCTTGATCGTGTGGGCGATGATGACGTGCGGGGCATCCGCGTCGGACGCCTTCGCCGTGCCGAGCACCTCGATGAGCGCATCGATGTCGTGCCCGTTGACCGCGGTCACGTCCCAGCCGAAGTCGGCGAACTTGCGGCCCAGATCGCCCGGATCGCAGACCGCGGCGGTGTCGCCGTCGATCTGCAGGCAGTTGCGGTCGACGATCGCCACGAGGTTGCCGAGCTTCTGGTGAGCGGCGAACATGGCCGCCTCCCATACCTGGCCTTCCTCGCACTCGCCGTCGCCGAGCACGGTGAACACGTGGGCGGGGCTGTTCTCAAGGCGCAGGCCTGCCGTGAGGCCGGCGGCGATGGAGAGGCCTTGACCGAGCGAGCCGGTGGACACCTCGACGCCCGGGCACAGGTTGGAGTCGGGATGGCCCTGCAGGCGCGAGCCGATCTTGCGCAGCGTCTTCAGCTCCTCGATGGGCAGATAACCCGCCTCAGCGAGCGTCGCGTAGAGCGCCGGAGCCGCATGACCCTTCGACAGGATGAAGCGGTCGCGCCCCTCGGCGTCCGGATGCTCCGGATCGTGCTCGAGGATGCCACCGAAATAGAGCGCTGCGAGGATGTCGGTGCAGGACAGGGATCCACCGGGGTGACCCGATCCCGCCTCATGCAGCATGTCGATGATGTCCGTGCGGATGTCGCAGGCTTTTTCCTTGGCTGCCAGGGAACTCATGGCTTCCTTTCGGTTGAGGTTACGACGGTGCGCAGTGCGCATTACTGGGACGCCTTCCAGCGGTGATAGCCGATGACGAACTGATCGATGTCGCCGTCGAGGGCCGCGTCCACGTTGCCGCTCTCGATATTACTACGGGTGTCCTTGATCAGTCGATACGGATACAGGACGTAATTGCGGATCTGGCTGCCGAACGAGTTGTCCATCTTCTCGCCCTTGATCTCGGCGAGCTCGGCGGCGCGCTTCTGCTCCTCGAGCTCGTAGAGCTTGCCGCGCAGCACGCGGAAGGCGGCTTCCTTGTTCTGCAGCTGCGACTTCTCGTTCTGGCAGGTGACCACGATGCCGGTGGGCAGGTGCGTCAGGCGAACGGCCGAGTCGGTCGTGTTGACGCTCTGGCCGCCGGGGCCCGACGAGCGGTACACGTCGACGCGCACGTCGGACGGGTCGATGTCGACGGTGATGTCGTCGTCATCGAGCACCGGCACCACCTCGACGGCGGCAAACGTCGTGTGGCGGCGCTTCTTGTCGTCGGTCGGCGAGATGCGCACCAGGCGGTGCACGCCCGATTCGCTGCGCAGCATGCCGTAGGCGTTGCGGCCCTCCACCTGAAAGCTCACGTGGTCAAGGCCGATCCCCTCGCCCGGCACCAGATCGAGCACGCGCACCTTCCAACCCTTCGAGTCGGCGTAGCGCGCATACATGCGGTAGAGCATCTCGGTCCAGTCCTGGGCCTCAAGGCCGCCGGAGCCGGGATGGATCGACACGA